>CAIWMA010000393.1 GCA_903913645.1 uncultured Bacteroidales bacterium
CCGGTTGTAGAATGATAGTAGCTGCCTGGTGTATTCCAATGTAGTACAGTTGTACCTACTAATCCTTTGAACCTCAGCCAACAAAGTGTATCGTTGGTCAAAGTGATGCTGCTGTTTCGTGACCAGTTGATTACGATTGAGTCGTTCTCGTTGGTAACTTTAAACTTTGGCCCTGCAAGTGCTGCATTTACGCCAAAATGTTCAACAAAATTAATTACAGTATTGTCAAAGGATAGAACAAGTCGTAAAGTATCAACATTATTCATATTCTGCACTACTACAGGAAACTCTTTGTTTGCATTATAGCATAACGTGATGCTGTCGGCTTCAGTAACCACCTGAGCATAGCTATGCCCGGGAGCAGAAAATATAAACAAAAAGAAGATTGGAATAAATGTCAGAAATTTATGCATGCTTTCGGTTGATCAATGATTGTATTCCTGTAAAAAGGTTTCAGGGTACTAAATTAGGTATTTTATTGCATTCAGAAAAATAACGCGATTGCAATCATTTTCGTGTTTACCGAAATGAATTAATAAGTACCTGCTTTTACCATCACAATGGTACAGCCCTCAATTACTTCGATGCCTGCTTCCGAAAGAACATCTTCAAATTCCTGGTTCTCAGTTCCGGGGTTAAAAACAACGCGTTCCGGATTCAATTTCAGGATATAATCATACCAGGATTTCTGATTATCAGGGCCGAGGTATAATGTAACGGTATGAATATCTTTGAGTTCCGAGAATCCGGACAGAACAGGTATCTCATCAATAGCACCTTCGCGCAAGCCGATTGCAGTAACAGGAAAATGACCGGAAACCAGGGTTTTAACACAAATATTTGAATACCGGCCTTCCTTAAGGCTTGCACCGATTACTAAAGTGGATTTTGACATGTCGGAATAAAATTGATATCTGAAAGAAGCTTTTGGCGTTGACTAAATTTGTAAATACATTACTTTTTGGAAGTTGGAAGTCAGAGGTCACCCTTCTCCTTGTCGCTCTTCGCTTTTTTTACACTTCCCGAAGCAGTAATTCCAGGTTTTCGAAACGACGGCGGTAATCATCACCGGCCCTGCTGATAATTTCATGTGCCTCTTCAACGCCGAAAGTGTGCGTGATTTCTACTTTTTTCTCCTGGCCGGGCAAGTCTTTATAGGTTAGAAAATAGTGCTTCAACCTATCGATAACCAGTACCGGGCAATCCGTGATATTTTTGTATTCGCCGTAAACAGCATCATCCTGCAAAACGCAGATAATTTTATCATCCGATTCATTTCCGTCTATCATCCTGAAACCGCCGATAGGAATAGCTTTTACCAGGATATCGCCATGCGAGATTACCTTTTCTGTAAGCACACATACATCGATAGGGTCGGCATCTCCTTTAATATCGGTTCTACCCGATTTTTCCATGCAATATTCGGCAACCGACTTTCCGCTGTAGGTTTGAGGCAGGAAACCGTACATGGCCGGAACCACGTTCGAGTATTTCTGCGGTCGGTCGAGTTTCAGGTATCCGCTCACTTTATCTACTTCATACTTAACAGTATCTGTCGAAACCATTTCGATAAAACAGGTAAGGCAATAAGGCGCTTCTTCGCCTAAATCAACGCCATGCCATGGATGAGATTTGTATCGTAAGCCCATCAGTTTGCCGATAGGATCCATTATTCTGTTATTCATTTCCGGGAAAGGTATTAATGCAATAATCTTTTTCTGCAAAAGTAATTAAATAGACCTTGCGCTATTTACTAATATTCTGATTTTTATTATGGAATCTCATCAATATAGTAATATACATCGGGCGTATTTAGTGTTCCTTTAATAAACTCTGCTTCATCTTTCGATTCAAAGTATCCCAGCCTCACTTTGTACAGACCATCTTCGAATGCAATAAACCATTCTTTCCTGGTTTTAGCTGACAGATCAGCTGCAATTTGCTCTGCTATTGCCTTATTCGACATGGCATTCGCCTGAATAAAGAATTTGTTGGCACTAAAAGAAGCTATTGTATTATCATTCGGTGGTGTAACCACAAACGCTTTTGCCTTTGCTTTTGCAGTTTCTTTAGCTGTGGACTTGTTTTCGTTGTTTAAGACAGGATTGGTTTCATTGGTTGTCACTGCTTTAAGATATTCCTGTTTAACAGGTTGAACTTTTGAACCTTCTGGCTTGGAAGCAGGAATAATTTCAGGTTTCATTTCATATGGAGTTTCTTTTGTTTCAGGATTGTGTTTTTGTTTTTTTTCTGATTTTTTTTGACCAGGTACCGGCTCAGGAATAACGCCGCCAACATAGTATGGAACTTCCGTTATGTTAAGTGTTCCTTCAACAGACTTCGCAGCCTCTTTCGTAGTGAAGTACCCCAGCCTGACTTTATAGTGTCCATCTTCAAACACGACAAACCATCGTTTTAAAGTTAGCCCTAAAAGATCATGTGCCAGCCTGTCAGCATGAACCTTTGAGTCAAATGCGCCAGCCTGAATATAGAATTTAATTGGCTCTGTTGAATTGTTCAGCTCATCGGCAGGCGGAGTCAGAACAATACCGTCTTTCGATTTTTTAATGGTTTTTTCGACTGTTTTTGAAGTTTCAGAAAGATAAATGTTGGAGGGCGGATTATCTACAGCATTTTCAACCGGTATAGTAATATCCTGTTCAATCGCTTTTTCTTTTTTTAAATCAGCCGCTTTTACAGGAACAGTTTCAGTTTTTTGCTTCTGTTCTTTAATTTCATTCACCTTCATCGGCTGGACTTTTATCTCATTATCCTTAGGTTTGTTTACATAGAATGGTATACCGGTACCTTTAAGTGCTTTTTCTACATTGGTTGCTTCTTTCCTGGTTGTAAAGTATCCCAGTCTGACCTTATAAAGCCCTTTGCCGCAAGCGATAAACCAGTTTTTACCGGTTGATATACTAAGTTTGACAACTAATTTTTCAGCATTCGATTTAATCACAAAAGCACCGGCCTGTACAAAATATCCATTCTGTGCGTGAATGCTGTCCTCACAATCCATTGCCGGGACAATTGAAGATTCAGTATTGACCGATTCTGCCTGTTTGTGTTGTACGAATTCTGACTCTTTCAACTGCTGATCTGGTACCAAAGCAAGCGGAATTTCGGAAATATAATAAGAAATATCCGTCATTTTAAGCGATGATTTCAAAGCGTTTGCTGCGTCTTTTGAATCAAAATAGCCCAGCCTGACTTTGAAGAAATTGTCTTCCTGTACAATATGCCATTTTTCAGAAGTTAATTCCGAAAGTTTTTTTGCTAAGCGTTCAGCATTCTTTATTTTTATGAACGCACCAGCCTGGATGAAAAATTTATGGTCTTCAGTTACTTTGTTTACAATCTCAGTAGGAGGAGTTACAACGATAACTTCTTTTTTAGCAGGTTCTATTTTCTCTGTTTCTTTTACTGCTACAGGCATTTCCCCATTTATTACCGGTACTATTTCTTCCTTCTTCAACTCTGCAACTTCCTGAACTTTAGCAGTAACTTTCGTCAATACAAATTCGATATTGTCAATAATATCTCCGTTTGCAGTTGGCTGAATTTCAAAATCAAAGCGATACGGGTTGGCAACAGATTTCAGCCTTAATAGCTGGAGACTGTCGATTTGAGCGAAATATTTTCCGGGAGCCAGTCCTATATAGGTGTAATATCCATCGGATTCACTCAATGTTTTAGCAACAAAATTTTTGTTCTCATCAAAAATATTGACCTGGATGCGTCCTTGTGTTTTAGTGCCACTAGTCGTTTTCATGAAAACCGTACCATTAATTTCACCCATTACTTTTATAGGAACTTCAAGAAGTTTGAACTGGTTAGGATCCATAAGTATGCTGATAATTTTGTTTTTAATCTGCCATGCAATATTTTCGAACCGGGTGTCATTGAATTCAATCATATAACTTGCAAAAGGCTCCAGGTCGACTATCCGGATAATTGAATCCTTTGAATCTGTTAAAATCCGGCCACCATTAATGCGTATATCCATTCCGGATGTAATAGGTTCTCCATCATCTCTGTGATTGTTGTTGTTAATATCCAGGAAAGGAACTACGGTAAGTCCTGCACTTCCCATTTTGGTTCGGGTGTCGGCAATTATCCGGCCGTTGCCGCTACCAAATGCAAAGCTGCCCCTGGCACTCTGGCCTGTCATCACATAATCCTTCGAAATTCGCGTGTTAACACTGGTTTGCATAAAGGAAAGGTCGTACCTGAAAGTTACTTCAAGAGTATTCAGGTTGTTACGGACATTGTTTTCCCATATCAGCGAGAGATTGCATTTTGGTGTGAAATAATTTTCGACTTCCACTTTTGTGAAAATCAGGTCATTATTTGAAAAATCGTATTGTACCTGTGGTCGAAACGAGAGTGTGTTGAAAAACCGGAATCCTAGGGCGAGGTTTCCGTAAATATATGCCTCGTGGTCTTTGATCCAGTTTGCATTCCCTGTAAAATTGGCGCTCACGCCTTTAACATACGTTGAAATAGTAGCTTCGGCCGTTGTGTAGTCTGTTTCTTTTAGGATATTCTGGATATAGGCAAAGCGGGTATAAGCCCTGAACTTGTTTATAGAAATAGGGATGGATAATCTGGCCTTGCGTTCTTCCAGGTAGTTGAAAGTAATGGCTTTCTGTTCCTTAACATATTTTGTATAATCAATATCAAGTGCAAAACCTGATGGCAGATTATAGCTGAAAAGACCTTTTGTACGAACTCCGTAAGCATATTCGCCGTTGAAAAGAAAATTGTTAAGTAGTTGCGCCGATCCGGTTACAAAGGGAATTGATGGAGAAGTACTTATTGATGACAAATACTCAAAACCACCTCCAAGAGTAAGGTGCCGGGTTATACCAAAATTTGTTTCACCACGAGTAAAAACACTGTGACTGCTATCCTGAACCAAGGCACCGGCAACGGTATATTGCATTTCGCCTTTCGGTAAAAAAGTGTACGGAACATTAATGGTCTGTTCTTTTTGCCTTTCTTCACCCCAGGGTCCATAAAACTTGAGTTTAACATTAGATGAACCGTAAACCAACGGAATGTCGAACTTGAAAAATCCTTTCGCGTCAGCGGTTGTATAATTTACAACTACATTATTGATATAAAGTTCCACTGTCCAGCCGGGCTCAGTGTAATCAGTCATTGTATAGCTGCCGAATGAGCGGCGGAAGGAAGTTGGAGTATTTGTAATTACAGTTCCAATCAGCGGGGAATAAATACTGGAAACAGATCTGGAATTGATTTTACCTACAATTACCTGTTTTACTAGTTTCTTATCATTGTTAGCCCAACGCCAGTGGTATTGTTGCTGACGTTTGTCAAAATTATTACGTGTGGAATAATTTAGCTCAATGTTGGTCTCGCCTCCGAGAAATTCAGCTCCCAGGCCAAGCATGGCCCTTGTTTCGGAAGTTCCTCCTGTAATCTGGGTTGAATAAACCGCCCAATCGGCCATGCCTCCCCTGAAAAGATGATATTTCCTCTGGTATGTGGTGTCAACTTTAATTTCACCCTTCAGACGGCTGATGTTTTTTCGCATTTGTTCAAGCCGTAGTTCTTTTATTACGGGCAACTCGAGTTTGGTAGTAAGGTCGACAGTGAGACTGCTAAAACTAAATTTGCAGTCTAATCCAAATATTTTCCCGTATTGATCAAGCCGCAATGCGAGGCTTGTGGTTTCCGTATTCATTAACTCATTTTCTGTGAGTTGAATCAGTTTTCCATCAATAAAAATAGTTTGGCCTGGTTTACTGATAAGATACCTGTTGTTTTCGTCGAGGAAGAATCCGCTGATTGTATCATTAAATTCAGAAACCCGCTGATTGATTTTCAAAGCCTGAAATACATCAGCTAACGGCAGATATATTTGATCATTTTTATAAATGGCTCCGATTTCATATCCACCAATGCCCTGAACAGCAAGATATACGGATATTTCCTCATAATCTGATTCGGTTGATTGTGCTTGTAACTTTGAAGGAACAGTTAAAAGCAGACCTAAAATGATGATTGTGAAAAGATATTTAACGCGCATGTTTAACCGCAACCTTGGAGGTAGTGCTGTTTCATTACAGACTATTAAAGGAGGAGTTAAATAGGCCATTGGATTATTGCTGGACAAATGTTATTGAAAAGTTGCCAATATAGTTCCCGGCAGGGTTGGCAATACTGTTACCAACAGTTAATGTTCCACCAATCCGTACCTGGGTGCTGGTTCCATTAGGATTAATAAACGGCGAATGAGGAAGTGAAGTGTCTACATGCAGTAATAAGGTGCCGCCATGATTTCCTGTTAAAGTTACATCCGGACCGAAAACAATGTTGATTAAAGACCCGGGGATGGCGTCAATTTCAAAAATAGCAGGAAGATACTGATAACCCATGTTTACAGGAATAAGATCGCCGTAAACCGATCGTGAACCATGCGGGTCTACAATTACAGTTCCTCCGATATTTCCCTGGATAAAGGCGCCAAAACTCAGGTTTTGAGTAGTTGCAACCTGCAAAGGTCGGGGCGGTTTTTCCTGCGCAATGGCAGAGGTGCTTAGTAAAGTGAATATCAGGCTGCAGAATACAGGAAGTACAGTGTTGAAGTAAATAGATTTATATATAAGATTTGATTTCATCATTTTGGGATATAGATTTTCTTTGATGTAATTCCTTTTTGAGAATACAGCGTCAGCACATACATTCCGGACGGAAGATAATTATCTATCTCGTTTGATCCATCTTTGAAATGGTCGTCTCTCAGCATAACCTGCCCGAGTATATTGCTGATTACCAGTCTTGCATCATCGCCTGAAGCGAGTTTAACAAAAATAATAAGTTTTCCGCTGTTTATGTACCCATAAAAAGTATCCTCATATAGCACTGATTTGGTGAGGTCTTTCTCGCTGAAAAGCAGGGCGAAACGGTTTTCAACAGTACTGTTATTCAGATGAACACGGTAGTTCGGGTTTATTTGCAGATCCTGGATCAGGCCGGTAGCTTCATCGTTCAGGTACACCCGAAGTCCGGATGGGAGATTTTCAATTTGTGTAGCCGAAATGATAACCCAATCTGTTTTTTCTGTCTTTATACCAAGTGGGTTTTTGGTAATACTATCAACGGGGTATGGTAATGCACTGATCGATAGTCGATTGCTGCCAGGTGTTAAAGAATAGAGGTTTGGAACACTTTCATCTGTATTTAATAATTTCAAGGCATCCAGTTGCTGGTCAAATAATGTGGAAGCCTGTTCGTCAAAATATACTACAGCAGGATCTGTAGTGGTTGAAGTTTCGTACGCGGCTGTAAGCCGAACTATAGGCTGTTGCTGAGAATTTATTGATTTGTGGAATACTGGTGCCAGGTTGTTGATTCGTACGCGGTTATCCATTCCTAACGATGCCGTAACCGGGAACGTGCCATTTGAAACATGAATAAAGAATCCCTGCATCGAAGAAATTATATTTCCGGCTATACCATTGCTCGATATCCCATTTACATAGGAACTATAAAGCCCGGTATATTGATTGGTTATACCGTTATCGAAGAAGTAAACCGCATTATCAACATTCGATTTTGTCCAACCCGTTGATGCATTCCAGTCGATAGGGGATGGGTATGGATTACCAGCGAGGTTAAAGCCTTGTGTGAAAGGACGGTTGTGGTTGAAAAGGGTTTGTGTGGTTGCAATATTATTGTTTACTACTCCTGTTATTGTAACAGTTTTGGGAGAGGCAGAGCTGCCAACATTTGCTGCATATCCTTTCATAGGAAGCAAAAGATTGGTAGTTGTTACATATTTTGACCAGCCTGTTGTGTAGATTGATACGCCAGAAGAGTCACGGTGGTTGTCTTCATCATAAGCATACAGGTTTGGAAAAGTAGCCAGCAGGTCAACATCATCGGCTAATTCATTAACCGTGGCTGCCTGGAAGGGCGAACTTATATATTTGTATCCATAGCCGGAAGGCAAGTACCGTTGCATTGTAACATTTCCTGTAATTGTTCCGGTTCCGGTGCCGTCAATAAGTGCAGTTTGCGCAACTGTAGAGATGAGAGTTAAATTTCCGCCTGAAAAGAGATTTCCACTAAGTGCATTTACTACTGCGGTAACATTAAGTGGGCCTGTTAAAGTAACTCCTGCAGCATTATTAATAGTTAAACCTTTGATAGTATTACCTGCAAAAACTCCGGAACCGATTGTTTGAGCTGCGGTTCCTTTCATTTCAATAGTTCCTGCATTGGAAGTAAAAGTTCCGTTATTCGTTATAGTTCCGGCTATTTGTAAAGTATTACCAGTAACGGTTACTGATGAACCTGCTGCAATAACTATATTTTTAACAGCACCCACAGCTCCTGAACTCAGAATGGGCTTGTTGGTTACATTTGGTATCTGGATATTAATGGTCAGATTCGGAACGATTCCGCACGACCAGTTTCCTGCTACATTCCAGTTGGTGCTTACTGTTCCTGTCCATACCTCATCAATTACTGTTACAGTAACTTTTGTCCTGCTCAGACTCAGGCATCCTGTTCCGCCATTAGATTCGGCATAATAATCACCTGACACAAGTACTAACGAGCCGGCTAACGCAGTTCCGCCCGCAGCTGTGGAAAACCAACTTACGGTAGATCCTGAAGGTGGCGTAACCTGAATACTACTTACCATGGATCCGGCACATAAGGTTTGGTTGGCAGTGGCTGTAGGAGCCAAGGGCAATAAGGTGAAGTTAATTATGACATCGTCGCTCGATGTGCAGGTTCCGTTACTGATAGTCCAGCGTAACTTATAGGATACTCCGCTTAATCCTATAAACTGACTGGTACGACTGGTTGGCGTAATAAGGGTACCGCCATTTCCGCTGATAATCTTCCATACTCCAGTTCCTGTTACTACGCCAAGCGGATTTGCATTCAGGTTTGCCGAAGTAATACCACAAAGTGATTGGTCTGGACCGGCATCGGCAGTTGTTGGTATGGCATTTACTGTTATAGTGCTTGCATCAAATGCTCCGATTCCTGCTCCGTTATTGTATGTAAAACCCGTTAACGTATATGAACCGGGAGTTGATGTTGGAAGTATATATGGTAAAGATGAAACTGTAACCGGTGTCTGAGCTATACCATTAATGGTGTAATTTAAAGTGTAATTTAAAGGAGGTAACACTAATGAGATAAAACTAACAGGAATTCCTGAATTGCCACATACAGGGCCAAGTGGATCTAATTTGGCCTTTGGACGAACAATTCCCAACGATGCTAGTGTATAATCGTTTGATCCGGCTGAAGTTGCAAATGTGTTGGAAGATGCAGTTCCATTATAATCAGTCCCTGTAGCCGATGATGCGACATTTTTCCATGAACCTGTCAGGTAGGATGCGATGCTCATATCAGTGAGACCATTTGTTGTAACTAGCGGTGTAATATCGCTCTGCGGGTCCCAGGTGATATTTAAAACCGCCTTACTTCCTGATGAAGCCTGTACTCTCCAGAATTCCTTTGAACTTACTCCCTGTACCGGGGCTGAAAAGCTGGAGAATGTCGGGTTTGGATTTTTATATTCAGCAGTCCAGAGAATTGTTCCGGATTTGGAAGATGAAAGCCGGAGTTTGTTTCCAGCTATATTTCCAACACTAGAAGTAAATATACCTACTGGAAATAAGAATTCATCGCCCTGGTTGATGCTTTTAGTAAGAGGTCCATTTATAAATGAAGTTGAATTTCCACCCGACGGGATAACACAAGTGCTGGATGTATTAGTGATTGATAAAGTACCGCAATTCCACGGAGCCGAAGGATTTGTATTTATTAATCCATTTGTCAGCCGTAATTCTCCTTTTACTTCAATGGATCCGCCAGTGTTCACCGAAAGCCCGGCTATATTATTGATTTCAAAATTATTAAATGCATTTGATCCGGTAAAATTACCCAGTGAACCTCCTATAGTTTGAAAGTTTACCCCTGAATACGAAACAGTTGCATTACTTCCTGTTCCGCTTTTAAAAGCACCGGATGAGATTTCCATTGTGCCAAGAATAGTCAGCTTTTGATTGCTGATACTATTGTCTAATGTTGGCCCGTTTATTTTCAGCGAATTACAAATGGTAAGATCTTTGGCTGGTAATATTCTTGTGCCAGTACCCGATACCAGCAAATTCGGAATATTGGTATAAAGGTCAGCTACTATGGTGTAGGATCCGCTTCCGGCATATTCAACGGTGCCATTGTTAACACAATCTAAAAATGATGTATAAACTCCAGCAGGAAATGATCCGGACTCCAGATACAATGTTCCGTTTCCATCAACAGTTCCCAGGTTGTGACCAAAATAAGGAGATACAATTTTCAATTTATTGTTGATTGTAGTCCGGTATGCCTGACAATAATTATTATTAGCTGTAACTACATGATCGATAATAACAATAAAACCATTAGGCCCGCCATCAGGGCAGGGATAAGTTGTTCCGCCTGTTTGAGTCCAGATAGTTTTATCAGTCCAGTTTCCATTAGCATTACTAGTATATACCGGAATATCAGGTGGGAATGCGGAACTGATTCCTGCAGTATATTCCCCGCCAAGATTGTTTGAGCCGGTGTGATTAAAAGTTAATATATTATTTGTTGCATCAACTGTATTAGTCATGCTCCAGCTGGTTCCGGGCACTATTAACCTGGCATCAAGGTAATTGCTTTCCTGAACACCCCTTACATCACTTTGTTGATAGTTGAAGGTGAGACTTCCTGTTAAACTTGTTAGTCCCGAACTAGTCACCGTCCAATAATAATCGAGGGCATTGGCAGGATCAATTACTACGGGATGTCGTTGGTTGATATTACTTATTTGAACATATCCAACAGTACTTCCTGCTGATATAGTTAAAGTTGCAGGTGTGTATTTATCCAGGCATCCGATAGGGAATACGAAGGCTGCTGATGGTCCGGCAGGGAATAGTTTACGAACTCCTTCATCGCTGAATACACCATCAGTTTTTATCATTTTATTCCAACTGTAAGGCGCTCCCTGAATATTGCTTTGCAATCCTAACGATAGCAGATTTTGATTAATGTCAAGAATACCCAGAGTAAGAACCAGGTTTTCTTCCATGGAGATATCATTTAGAGCCTGAACTCCGAATCCATTATTTATTTCCAGACGCCCAAAACTTCCACTACCTGAAAGATATTGTTTTGATGCGCCAACAAGTTTTATACCTGTGTTTGCAAGATTTGAATCGGTAAACCTTCCGTTGTTAACAAAATTGCTTGACACTTGCACCAGATTCGATCCCAAAATGAGATTGCCTGAACTTAATGTCATATCATTCAATATATTACAAGTGCTATTAACTGTAAGCGTAGCTCCGGGATTCGCCTGGAGATTGTAAAAGTTAGTTGACCCGGTTATGCTTTGTGCGCCAAGATAGGACGAACTGTTTAAAGCGCTGAAAACTGTAAGGTTTGTACCTGCGATATAACCTCCCGTACCAACAGCATTTACAAAATTCCCGTTAAAAGTTGTATTAATGTTGTTTGTATTAAAAATGCTATTGGTCGATATGTTTAAATCTCCGTTCAGGATTAAAGGGCTTACCATCAGCTTAGTAGTTGCGACATTTCCTGCTGTACCTGATATGGTGAGATGATTTAAAGGTGTATTGGCATCAACCAGGAATGTTTGTGCTCCATTTGTACCCGGCGAAAATATCATTGTGCCGCCGGTAACGTTTCCGGTTTGCGGTCTCAGGTATAAGTCGCCAAAAGTGGTTCCACCGCCTCTGATAAACGTGATTGTACCATTCGACATGGTAAAACTGCTGCCATTGTTCAATACTTCAAGTTTAGCATTTGCTGCTAGTGCTGCTTGTCCGTTAATTGTAACTGTTCCGCCGCTCTGAATGTAATTCAGTATTCCCCCGGCATTGGAAGGATTGCGCCTGATTTGCCCGTTTACAACCAGGTTTCCTCCGCGGACATCAATTGTTGATGCACCCCCGCTTGAATATTCAATATCGTTGTTATTAACCGTAGTTCCGTTTGTTGGCCCAACGTAAACATTGCCATTGAGCAGCGTTAACTTTCCATAGAGATATAAGTCATTCGTATTTGAATTGCTATTTGCAATTAGTATGTTCTTATTTCCTGTATTTGAATAATTTACATATAATCCGGCTGTTGCTGGAATAGTAAACGCGGAAGCAGCCGAAATAGTAAAATCCGATCCCGGATTGGTCCGCATATAACGAAGAGTGCCATTTTGAAGTGTAAGCCAGTTGTCTGCAAGAGTGGTTAATGCTCCTCCAATATTTAAAGTGAGTGTAGTTGCCTGCGAATTTCCTTTATTAACAACAACTTTATTTAAAATAGTAGTAGCACTGGTACCTGATATGGATGCATTGTTTGAACCCTGGAATATTAAGTCACAATAATAGCCGGAATTAAGTAATCGTACATATGGCGCGGCGCTTGAATTATTCACAAAGTTTCCGCCAATAGCCATAGTATTTGGTTGTGGAGTTCCGGCCGGCACGCCGTAAACAGCTGGTTGCATATCTATGTAGCCATTTGTGCCTACAGTAACATTTCCGTCAATAATCAGGTGCTGGGGTATGATCTCAGGCATAAATATAAATGTGCCTGTGTTGATATTCAGATTGCCGGTTATGTGTATTGTTTTTTCAATAGTCGGATTATAAATTACAGAATTATATGGAGCAATATTGGTGTTCCAACTCACTGCTATCCATGCATTGGCATTATCGCCTCCGCAAGTTAAATCCCCTTTAATTGTTGTTAAAGCATTATTAGGCAGAACTAAATTATCACCACCTTTTGCAGTAACCATCAGATTACCGTAAGTAGCAACATTAGAAGGTAATATATAAAGTGCACCTGTAGCCCCGTCAATATCATAAAACTCAGTAGTGCCTTGGTTGTTGTTGAAGTCCGAAAAATCGCTGTTGGCAGGAAATGAAAACAATTTTGGTACATTGGCGCCTGTTACACTTGTTGTAAGTCGGAATAAGCCATTTCCCAGAGGATGAGTTAGCACAATACTAAATTTGCTGGTTGTCCATGTATAAATATCCAGAACGGAACCTGCCTGAATCTGTAAACTAGCACAATTGGCTGCTGCAGTTAAGTTCACTGTATTGTTATTACCTATTACTACAACATCGGTTGCTCCAGGGAATGTGGCAGCAGCAGCTCCCGTATGCTTTAAAACGGGGTCGGTAGACCAAGTTGTATTTAAATTCCATTGTGCGCTTGCACGGCTGTAAAATACGGTCGGGGCGCCAAATGGATCCGTTGCTACATCATCGCCTGCAGTATAATCTCCATCAATAATGGCAACATTTTCCAGGAAATTTCCGGTTCCGGGTTCTCCGATAATATTATTGACTTTATCTACATCATTAACGGTACCCTTCGACCAGGCAAAAGTTGTATTATTAAATCTTGCTGCTACATACCCTGATTCATCTGCATCCCCGGAAGCTGCTGGAACATCATTCTGGCTATATGTAAAACCATGGGATACTGTGGCAGATCCAAGAGTGAAACCTGTCGATTTTACATGCCAGTAATAGGTAAGGCTGCGTCCTTTAAACTTGGTAGCCGGATGTTCGTACCCAACCGGATTAACCGTTATAGTTCCAGCGGCTGTTGGAGTGCCATTAATACTTATAGTTGCTGGTGAGTAATTTGCTGATACATGGCTGGCTGATGGCGATCCGATAGGAAAAGTAAAAGAAACTGCTGCATTGTATACCTTACTGAGTCCTCCATCTCCAAGTACACCGGAAGTTTGTATATATCTGTTTGAATTGGCTCCTGAAATTGTAGCCAGGGCAGTTAGTTTAAGGTTATTGCTTTGAATATTAAATACTTTATAGCCGGTTGCAGAACCAGAAAAAGTGAGTGTCCCGTTTATAGTGGTATTTGAGTTTAAAACTACTGAAGCTGAACCGTTTGCAGGTTTATTTAATTCAAGATTTGAAAATTCACCGGTACCATCTCCGTCTATAGATTGGTTACCATCGTTGATCAGGACAATTTTTCCGGTTCCTGAATGAACCCCGGCATTATATATGTTACCTGACGCATTTACTGTTTTTCCATTATCGTTCAGGCCACCTTCAATAATCATCAGGGAATCAGCAACATTCATCGAAGGTTGAGTTCCAGTTAAAGTCAACGGAATTCCAGCTGGTTTATCGATTTTAAGTTTATTGAGGTTAAGGGCTGCACCCAAGTTAATAGCAAAATTCTGAGCAGCTGATCCATTGAAAATAGTTCTGTTGCCACTTGTCCCGGTACATGTATAAGTTGTTCCTGATGCTATATTGAAATCACCGCCAACTATAATGTCCTGCAGATTAGCATCTAAAACTCCAGATTGTAAATCAATATTCTGGAATATTACAAGTGGGTTCGAGTTCAATGCTACCTTTGATGTGCCACTAACTCTGTTAACAAGTAGGTTTGCAAATGGTGCTTTGGAATTAATGAGGTAATCCATATCGGTACCAGTCCCGGTAATGGGTAAAACCTGAACTGTACCTCCTGTTACATTGATATTGGATGCAGGGCAACCAATAAATGCTGCATAAGAGGTGGCTGTGGTGCCGGTAACATCATAAATTGAGATATTTCCTCCTGACATGATGAATCCATTTGCCGGATTCGTATTGAGATGAAAAGTTCCAATTCCTGCATTTCCATCTGTTATATTTGCTCCCCGGGTTGTGTTGATCGTAGGAATAGCCAGGTCATCAGGAATTGTGTAACTGATATTATTCTGGAAACGCCCTCTTAGGATTACAGTTCCTCCGCTTTGCCTGTAGGTAATCAGCCCGGTATTAGACCCTGAACCATCATCAATTTGTTTGGTATCCAGAATCCCTCCGTTGAGAATTAGCTGTCCTGAAGAATAGCTCCAATAAAGAATCCCGGCAGATTCACGGGTTGATAAATAACCACTGTTAATTTGTAATTTACCAAGTATCGAGAGTCCGCTTACATTTGTTGCTCCGGTATTAATACCATACAATACATTTGATCCTCCGGTGAGGCTATATGCAGCCTGAACTTCAGTATAATCATCTGCAGTTGAAAGCACTATAACTTCGGTTCCATCGAGTACAATCGCTCCGTTAGCAGGAATATAATAATGGGAAGCTGGCGGCCCGGCAGTTGCTCCTTCTGACAAAGAAGGGATTACGGTTAAACCTTGCAATACAAGCGTGCCATTCCTGACCCAGAGTGCTTTCTTGAGATCGGGATTAGCTACTGTTGAATTAGCACTCGGCGCGTTATTAGCGCCAAATAACCTGAAGTTTGAATAAGCATTGGAATAAACTGTTAGCTTGAATGTCTGATCTGTACCTTTATCAACGATCAGGTTATAAAAATCTGTCGTTCCGTTGCATAAGAGTTGGTTGTTGCTGCTTCCCTGGAAATAAACAGTTGCTGCACCGGTCAATGTAAAAGCATCATATTTAGGAGCAGTTTGATTTGTCAGTCTTACTGTTCCATTATTGTTGAAATCACCCTGTATTATAACACTGTGGGTTTCATTATTATAATAGTTTAAAAATGGAGCTGTACCACCATTTGATACAGTAAGTGGAGCATCGGATCCGGTAACTGTATTACCTGTTCCAACTGTTATTGAAGCACCTGCATCAACAGTTACATTCCCCTTGATGGTAATTTGCCGTCTGTTGGCAGTTGTATTATTGATCTGGTAAGTTCCTTTTTTAACATTAAGATTACCATTAATAACCAGGTTGTTTATTTGCCTGGCTATTTCACCAACATTGTTGATCGTAAGGTGATAATAAATTGTTTGTGAAGTTGAAAGGTCAAATGCTCCTGAAGTTTTATACTCTGTATTACCTCCATCAGTTGTTACAAATGTATTATTTGTAACCGAAGGAAAATTTGCTGAAGCCAACTGTAAAGTGCCTCCTCCGCGCAAAGCAGTAAGAGTGGTTGTAAACCTGAACGTCGATTGATCGAGGATACCACCTGCCTGCACAGTGATATCATGATTTGTAGTGGCTACATCTGCTGTTAGTGTAACTGTTCGGCCCGTAAGAATGACAACTTTATCTGAATTGCCTGGAAATGTTGTGATAGGCCCCGTTGATCCACCCGGATCATAGGTCCAGGTACTTGGCTGGTTCCAGTTCCCGGATTGATAGGAATAGTAAATGGCAGTCATTGAGGTTGTTACGGTATGAGTTGAACTTAATGGTCCATCGCACCCTGTTGCCGTTGCTGTTATTACGCTTGACCCTAACCAGCCTGCAGCAAATGTAATGCTTCCTGTTGTAGCCGAAATTGTATTTCCTCCTGCAAGGCTTGCAGCATCAAGCGAATATGTAATTCCTGTATTGTTAGCAGCTGTTGCGGAATAAGGAAGTGTTCCTGCTCCCTGAGACCTGGATGAAGATGGTCCAAGTGCAAAAACAGGTGATCCTACCGAGGGAGTGATTGTAATGCTGCTAGTAGCCGATACAAGGGAGCATCCGCTGGCAGCAGGGATTGTATTTGTAACTACATAAGTACCAGCAACACTGGCTGCCAGATTTATCTGACCGGTAGATGTATTTACGAAAACCAGGCCGGTACTTGAAGAAAAAGTTCCAGCTGTTCCGCCGCCACTTAATGTTGGAACCGGGTTTGCTGCTCCCTGGCAATAGGGACTGCCTGTATAACTGAAAGTTGCAACAGGAGCAGGATTAATCGTAACTGTGATAGGGTAACCTATACTTGAGCAAACAGGGTAAGTGGTAGCAACTGTTAGTATGCCGTTATACGTGCCTGGTGTAATATTCCATGGTACATTAATTGAGATAGGACTGGCTGGTAAACCCCAACCTGGAATATCACCTAATCCGGCGGTATTGGCTGCTGCATCGAAATCAATACTGAAAGCTGAAGGGCTTCCGGTAGTTGCCGAGTAAGTGAGGAGAGCAGAAGTAACACCGCTGCATATGGATGGGTTTAGTCCAAGAGTAATTGTTAATGTTGGATTTACCGTCATTGAAAAGCTGGTTGAATACAGTGCAGGACAACTACCACTCTGTACCAGGGCACGATATTCCCAGATTCCACCTGAAGAAGGGGTCTCGGAATAGGTGGTTGATGTATTCGAAATATTTGACCAAGCTCCTGAGTTAAGCCGCTTCTCCCAGCGTGTAATAGTGCCTGTGCTTCCATTCAAAGTAAATGTACCTGTCGAAGAACCTTCACAAATAGGGGTTGAACTGCCGCTTATCCAACCCCCAACTGTATTTGCATCAACTGAAATTGAAGTTACAGCTGAGTAGACAGATGCGCAAGTTCCGTTTTGAATTAATACTCGGTAATCCCATGTGCCAGCTGCAAATGGTAATTCAGAAAAGGTAGAATTACCACCGTTGCCAACATTTATCCAGCCTCCTGAATTTAGCTGGTGCTCCCATTGTACAATTGAACCGGCAAAACCTGCCTGCGTTAATGTGCCTGTGCCTGCACCAAGGCAAAGAGGAGATGCGCTACCTGTAATAGCTCCTCCTGTTGAACTGGGATTGATCGTAAGAGCAGTACTGGCATCATTTGCGGAAAATAAGTTTGCGTTTCCGGAATATGCAAATGAGATGGTAAAAGGTGACCCTAAAACGGGAATAGTAGCCGAGGTGTAGTTAATAGAAAATCCCCCGGTACCATTTGTGATAGAAGTATTTTGAGTATTTCCATTTATCGTAACACCAATTGCTTCACCTATGGCTGGATAAGTTGGTCCGACAGCACTTACAGTTCCAGCAAGCGTTATTGTTGACGTTCCAAAACATATACTTTGGCTGGCAGTAAGCCCGGAAAAAGAAGGAGAAAGGGATCTGGTATCCGTAGTAACCGTCAAAATTCCTGTTGTTGCTGCAAAATAAACATTATCTTTATTTGTAGCTGCAGAAGAAGATGATCCCCAGGTGCCGTTTATTTTATTAAAAGTGGCTAGTTTAAGAGTTCCTACACTAATATTTAATCCCCCGGTTATATTCGCTGAAGCTCCATTGATTAAAAGATTTCCTGAAACAGCGGTTCCTGTGGTAATAGTTTTTGCTCCACTCCCGGAAAAAATCAGGTTGTTGTAAGTAACAGCTCCAATTGTTTGTGCACCTGCAGCATTCCATTCAACTGTTCCGCTATTGGCCGTAAAAGTTCCAGTTGTTCCACTAACACTGCCTCCAATTTTTAACAGACTTGATCCGCCTTCCAGTGTGCCATTTGTTCTTGTCCACGCTCCTGTAAAAATATGGGTCAAACCGATTCCCATGTTTAGTGTTCCTCCT
The DNA here is from genome assembly GCA_903913645.1 of uncultured Bacteroidales bacterium. Lineage (GTDB taxonomy): Bacteria > Bacteroidota > Bacteroidia > Bacteroidales > UBA4417 > UBA4417. Next base: position 18,351 of record CAIWMA010000393.1, read on the forward strand.
GTTCCGTTAATTGTTAGCCCCGCACCGCTCACATTTCCGGTAAAAGTAGCTGTGCCGGCAGTTTTTGTCATAGTAACAGTTCCTGTAGTAGAAAATCCAGCAATACTCTGGTTTGCTGTTCCACCAATTGTTACTCCTCCTGCCGCACCGCTAACAGAAACACCATTATTAAAAAGGTCACCATTTAATGTTAATAAAAACGATGACAAAGCAAAAGTTATGTTGGTATTGACTGTTAATGTTCCGTTAGTGGTAGTAGCTGCACTTAAGGTCTTAGTACCAGAACCGGAAAGTATGAGATTCGAATAATTTAAGCCTGCAACATTTTGGTTGGCAGCATCATAAATAACTGTCGAACCTGATAGAAAAGTATTAGTTGTATAATTTGTAGGAAATGTGCCGCCAATAAGCAGTATACTTGTGCCGTCAATACTTAATGTACCACCGGCAGCACTTCGGTTTGCAGTAAAAGTAGCCAAATCGAGGGTTGCACCTGTTTGTATTGTAAGATTTGCTCCAATAGTGGTATTAGCTCCTAATGTTTTGACTCCAGAATTAGAAGCAATAAGATTATTGTAGGTAGCTCCCCGAATAATTTGTGCGCCCGTACCATTATAGTTTACTGTTCCGGTTCCACATGTAAAAGTACCTGTAGATGTATTATTGCCAGCAATATTAAGAGTTCCAGTTCCTATTGTCAGTGTACCGCCTCCCGACATGATGCCGGACATTGTAAGTGTATTGGTTCCTATAGCTAAAGTTACTAATCCCGGAGCTGAATTCATTGTTACATCACCAATATGACTTGATGTAGCTAAATTATAAGTCATTACTCTGGCAGTAGCATTAGTTGTAAGAAGAACTACATTGTGAATATCACCAGCTGTTTCTCCGACGTAGCCAGTCTGACCTGGATATGTAGCATTTGTTGCTGCCCCTGATTTTACCCAGCCCGCTGTATTCCAGGTTGTTCCAGCAGTCATGGTTCTGGTAAAAGTTGTTTGCCCCCATCCCAATGTACTTAGCCCTGAAAAAACAAATAAAACAGCGACAAACAATATCGTCTGCAAATTTAGTCTACAAGTGGATTTTGTTTTTTCTATAAGCATATCAAGAAACATCGACAGCACAAAAGTAACTGGATTTAATTATATAAAGTTTGAGAGTCTATGGAGAGCCTGTAAAGGCCTTTAAGTGGGAAATAAATTATTTTATAACAAATTCCTTTTCAGCGTATATCTCGGCTTTACCATCATTAGGTGCCTGGAATTTAATCACCAGTTTCCCTTTGGAATAATCAACCCCGGGAACCTTGTGTAACTGCATTTTAAATTTACGGGTTTTATTAGGCGTGTATACTGCTATACCACGTACAACTCCAACTTCAACCGGTTCTTTTTGTGCAGTAGCCCATAATACGGAAAGATCTCCATATACAGATTTATCACCAGTACGCTCAAATGTTATGGTAAGATTTGGTACGGTGTCACTTTTTACATCGAGATTTATAGCTGTAATGTCAACTTTTGCCTGCAGATCCCCATTGCGGATAATTACTGGAATGCTGATACCAAATATTGGTACGAGTTTTATACCAATAGAAGTTGTATCATTTGTAACTTGTTCTTCACCCAGAAGTTTCTCTGCCGGCACTGCCCTGAAATAAACATGCGAGCGATATTCTCCGTTTTGCATATCCGGCATTTTGCGGTACTGCATTCGTATTACTTGGGATCCATTTGGAGGCAGAGTGACTGAACGGGGGAAAAACCTGAGATATTTGTCAGCAAACAGCTGACCTTCTTCAGGTTGTTCAATCTGAACGAAACTTCCGTCCTCAGTCATCCTGTACTGTACAAAGGAGACGGTATATTTTGCTGTATCAGCACCAGTATTGGCAAGAGTAAGTTCCTGCGAAAGCTTATTGCCTTCAAAAACAACCCTGCGTGGAGTAATTAACAAATTCCCCTGAGCGGTCGATTGATTGCTTACTAAAACTAATGCAAAAAAGATTGCCAGAAGGTAAAATTGTGCGATTCTGCTTTTGATTCCGGTATTTGTCATGGCTCGTGAATTTTTCTTCAAACTTACATAATTTTTTTGACTCGGGGCATTGAAGTCCCAGCCATATCAATACGCAGTCATACAAGCTTCCGGAGTAATTATAGAGAGTACTATACTGTTAATAGTCAATGAGCTATTATGTAATATGGTTTTCATTAAAAAACCTTTGTTAATGCGATGTTTTTTGTAAAAGGCATTTTCCAGATTGTTCAAAGTCACCCATGTAGTCAAAGAGCTGGGAATTTTTACTATCGTAATATGCTCCGCAATGAATTAAAAAGTTAATGAGCTCCGTAGTAATCTGCTGTTCACTTTTATTGCAATGACCGTATTCAATATGATTTACTGTTTGAAAAACGGGAGGCCAGAATTCGACCTTGAGAAATTATTATATAAAAAAAAGGGTGGAAGGAAAAACCATTCACACCCTTTTTTATATTTTTTGTATTACTTAGTTGTAGTTAACAGTTACGTCAAAAGGAGTGCCTGATACATAAGTTCCTGCAGCTTGTCCTGCAGCTACATTTAAAGTCGCACCAACATCTACAGTTTGAGTTCCAGCAGCGCTTAATGTACCGGTTGTTGCAGGTACGCTTGTAAATGAATTAACTGACATCGTATTAGTTCCTGATGTTACAGTTGTAGCTGTTGAAGGAAGCGTAATGGCATAAGTGTAATTGGCTGTACCTGTTATTGCAAAATGTGCAGCGGTTACTATACCGGGAACAGCTGGCAGAGTAACACCTCCTGTGATTGATCGTGTGCTTGCTGGAGCAAGAACTACAGTACCACCGGTTGCGCTAACGGCTACATTACCGAAATTCATGTCACCGGAATTAGCAATAGCAATTGGAGTTACAATAGTGCCTGTAGCAGTTGCATTAGCTGTAACCTGAGCGTTAACGCTTAAAGAAGCAATTGTTATTAGAGCGATAAGCGAGAAAAGGATTGAGAAATTTTTCATTGTTTTGATTTTTTTTTTTGAGTTTCTATTAGTTGGATTTAAATCGTTTTGAGCGATGCTAAATTAAATTCATAAACCGTGCCAAGTACTTTGAAATAGTGCGTGCCAAAGTCGAATATAGTTATGTTAAATTAGTTAAGTGTCATATGATCAACATTTTAAAAATTTATATATTTTATTTGATAAAAAATATTGATGTTAAATTGATAAAACACTAACGGAAAAATGTTATCATTTTGCGACAAAGCCATTCGCAAATTGAGATTAATATATATGATTCTTCATATCTCACTTCCTCTCACCCTAGACTGGCTGGATTCATTTTGACCAATATTAAATAAGTTTTTGGTTCATATTCCGAACTTCAGAATTTGGTTTCTTGTCGTTGGTATAAAGTGTTGCGTTTAATTGTATTGCAGGTTGTAAATATGTTTTTGTGACCTATACGCCTACTGAATTTAATTTGCAGGCAATGTTATCGATTGAAATTTAAATTTAATAACAAAACTGTAACCGTTGAATGAATATGAATTTAAGAATTGAAAAGTTTTTTGACTTTATTTAGAGTAGTTATCTCGGAAGAACAAAGGAAATTAGGGATTTTAAACCCTTAACCCAGTTTAAACTTATTACTATTTTTATTGAAATAGGAATTAATTGCTGAATATCTAAGGGTAAGTAAGTACTATAAATATATTTTTGATTTCTTTACTTTGTTTGTGATTTTTTTTGGATAAATGAACTTAAAATCATTTGTTTGCCCAAACAGCTTTGAGATGCCTGGTTTATTGTGCAAAACCACCAAAGGATTAAACCTTTGATGGTAGTGCGGCTCAAAAACAACGAATTATTCCAACTCTTAATTCGTATTTATAATGTTTTTGTTTCTTTTCTGTGATAGGATATATTTGCTGAATTGGGACATCCAAGTTTTAAAGATCCTAAGTTGGTTTATTATAATGAAATAGATTTTAAAACACTAATTTTTGCATTTGAAATAAGCCTGATGCAGATAATACAGCAATAAGTATTAAATCAAACTGTGCCTGGTGATAAAGTTATATTTTAAGGTACCAATTAAAAGTGTTGCATATTGAGACAGAGTCTTTCGCAAAAAAAGAAAAAGGTCTAGTTGTAAGCAAATGTCAGGTTAAAAGCCCCGGAATATAATCCAACCGGATTATCAATCATTGATCCTACATTTAGAGTGGCACCCAAGTAAACAAACTGCTGTCCATTAGCTAGAATACCGGTTCCGTTTCCTGCCTGGGGATAAGAAACCCAATTGCTGACTAACATGGTTTTAGATGATTTTTGATGGACCAGCACTGCAGGGCCGCTAGGCAGTTGTATTGAAAAAGCTGCATCAGGCGCACCGGTAATATAAAAAATCCCTGAGTTAGCAATTCCCCCGCTCAATATTACCGATCCGCTTGTGGTACGTATTCCGTCAGGAGTAACAATAACCTGTCCTCCCTGTACTTCTGGAGAAAACTTACCGAAGTTTAGCTGCGAGGTTTCAGTGGCTGTTAAGGCTGATATTACTTCGGCAAATGCTTGGGCTGTAACACTTGCTTGGCTGTAGGCCTTAAATGAAAAAGAAACAATAACGAGTAATATGATTGAGTATCTGAACATAAAACTAGTTTGTAATTAAAAGTATTGTAGTCAATAGTTAAAAAAGAGGATATAAAAAGGGTGGAATGAACATTCATTCACACCCTTTAAAAACTTTATGTTGTATTAGTTGTAATTAACAGTAACTTGGAAAGGTGTGGCGGAAACGTATGTGCCGGCAGCCTGGTTGGAAGCAATATTTAATGTTGCACCTACATCAATTGTTTGGGTTCCGGTCCCACTTAGTGTTCCGGTAGTACCAGGATTACTTGTAAATGCAGTAACAGTCATAGTATTAGCACCCGATGTAACCGTAGTTGCTGAGGATGGAAGTGTAATAGAATAGGTATAATTCGCAGTACCAGTTACAGCAAAATGAGCAGCTGTAACAGTTCCTGCAACAGCGGGAAGTGTAACGCCTCCGGTAATTGTCCGGGTACTGGCAGGAGCAAGGATAACAGTTCCTGCTGTAGCACTAACAGCAACATTACCGAAATTCATGTTACCTGAATTTGTAATTGTAATAGGAGTGATGATAGTTCCTGTTGCGGTTGCAGTTGCAGAAACCTGTGCGAAAGAAGTAGTAGCGAATCCGAGAACTACTAAGGCAATTGCAATTAGTTTAGTGATGTTTTTCATTTGATTGAGTTTGTTTAAAGTTATTTTTGAGTTGGATTTAATTCGTTTTGAGCGACGAAAGGTAAATTTCATAAACCGTGCCATAACTTATTAGATAACTTGGTTAAGAGGAGAAAATATTTGAAAATAAATTTATAAATACCATATAATCAATACAATAATGATTAATGAGAATGATTTACAAAATAATAAATATAAAAACCTAAATATGTTTTTTTTGAAACAATGTTATCAAATTGCGACAAGTTAAATCGCAAATTGAGATGTATGTGGCCAGAAAATTGTTTTAGAAATAGAGTAATCGGTACAATTACCAGGAAAGCCTTTTTGGAATTACCGCACTGAAATTTATTGGCAGGAAATGTTGCTATATGAAATGAGAAAGGTATCTGAAAAGAAAAATATTAATTGTATGCCAATACTATATTAATATTCCCTGCATACACTGACGAACTTTGATCCAGATTGCTATCACCAGGAAAGCATTGCAGATTAATGGATTGAGATCCGTTTATTGCGTTGGTTTCAAATCCAAGGGCACTGTATGCCGAAGTTTCCATAGCAATTTGTTGATTAGTACTGCTTGTTAGCATTGCTCTGCCTAATATTAAAGAACACGAAGCTGATTCAGCACTTTTTATTTGAATTTGTCCAAAATTAATTCCTTCAGTTTGGTTACGTTGAATTGTAAAAGTAGATTGTGAAGTTGAACTGGCACTAACTGATTCTACCACTTCAGCAAAAACGTGTCCCTGAACTGTTGTTTGGGCATATCCTGCTACTGAAGTAATCGTAAGAAGTATAAGGATTATATAAGACAAATACCGTTTCATGATGTAAGAAATATTTGCAAACTGTTTATTTTTTGTTCTGCTAAGTTAATGGAGCAGAAGAGCTTTGACAAATAATCTGAGTAATATATTTTTTATTGATGTTGAATATAATAAATATAAAATTAAAAAACACCTAGAAATCAACACATTAGAGCTGTCCTAGGTGTAAAATAATTATTTCAATAATGTAAATATAATTTACTCATGAAAAACTTTACCTGGTAAGATTATGATAAGAATATCTGTAAACCGGAGATTTTGTGAGTAAATTTTACTTGTATTTTATAAATTATGTCATTAATTAGTTTGGCGTAATGCCGTATTTTTCGATTTTGGCGTTTAAGGTTGGCCTGGAGATACCCAATACACGTGATGCTTCCACTTTATTCCATTTAACCTGGGTTAATACCTGCTTGATATAAACTTTTTCAACTTCGTCCAGGGTAGTAAGTTCTGTAATCGATATCCCTGCCATGGTCTGGGAATTCTGCGGAATAGTAATATTGTCCTTTTCCAGAGAACTTCCTCTGCCAACTATCATTGCCTGTAAAATTAAATTCTCAAGTTCCCTGATATTTCCCGGCCAGTCGTAGTTTTTAAGTTTCTCGAAAACCCCTTCACTAACCTGATTGATGTTTTTCTGAAGTTTGCGGTTGTATCGTTGGATGAAGAAATAGGTCAGCTCGTTGATATCGTCTTTACGCTTACGTAAAGGTGGAAGATCAATAGTAAATACTTTAAGCCTGTAATAAAATTCCTCACGAAAACGTCCATCTGCAATAAGTTGTTCCAGATTTTTGTTGGTGGATGCAATTATTCGAGCTTTGAGAGGCAGAAGTTCAGGGTTTCCTGGTTTTTCAAATTCCATATCCTGCAAGATTCTAAATAGTTTCACCTGGAAATTATCAGAAAGATTTGAGATTTCATCCAGGAAAATAGTGCCTTCCCCTACAGTTTCAAATTTCCCTCTTTTGTTCTCCTTAGCGCCAGGAAATGCATCTTTCTCATAACCAAAAAGTTCCTTCTGAAGCATGTCGTCATTTAAGGATGAACAATCAATAGTTACGAAAGGAAAATCGCGGGTAATACCGCTATGATGAATAAGTTTTGCTATCAATTCCTTACCTGTACCAGTTTCCCCGGTGATAAGCACATTGATTCTGTTTAATGAAATACGCCCAATATTCTTGAAAATTTCCCTCATAATAGGAACTTTTCCTATCAGCGAGTTTTCTTCTATCATTTTACGTGTATCACGGGTAAATGGTTGCGAAACACTGAGGTTTTGTTCACTTATTTCAAGCGTTCGTTTTATAACTTCAATTAATTCTTTTGAATGGATTGGCTTTTCAATAAAGTCGACTGCTCCAAGTTGTATCGCTTTAATGGTAAGTGCGACATCACCGTGACCTGTTAAGATAATTATAGGAAGTAATGGCTGATTTTGTTTTATAATACTCAGTACTTCGATTCCCGACATTCCCGGCATCATATAGTCGGTAAGCACAAGATCAACCTGAGATGTTGCCAGCAATGTGATGCCTTCTTCTCCACTGGTAACTGTAAAAACACGATAGCCTGCCTTGGTGAGTGTTTGCTTCAGTATCATTAGGATCATATTGTCATCATCAATGACTAATATTGTTTTCATAGGTATAATATAAGGTTAATTTACTGTTTTGGAAATACTTTCATTTGAAATGCGGTGATAAATTTACAAAATGTTCTTTACCTTTTACAAAATGTTGTAAAAATATATTACTATTTTAATTAAATTGAACATATCGATTCAGGCAGGAATACGGTTATTGTAAAATCTAGTATATGTTAACTGAATTAGAAAATATATAGTTATCCGACTTTTGCACAAATTAATACGTTGCCATCAGAAATCCACCCGTCAAAATAGTTAAAAGAATAACAAATCCGGATCCCATGGCAAATCCGCCCCAAACCTTCTTCTTTTTGATAGCATGAGCAGTTTTTGTATAGCCGTCATAATAACTCAGGTTTTCCATTAGTTTCGGGTCCTTGTATCCCAGGTTTTTCATTGAATTGGCTGGATGGGTAGCGGAACAAGCAATAGCAGGAATCACTCCAAACGGGAAATACAAACTGGCGATCATTGTTCCGATTGCTGCAGGTTTATAACCTTTATAATTAATTTTGGCATCATTAACGCCCAGGGTATACAGACTGTCAGTCCCTTGCCTGCTATCAGCTACAGGTATTTCATTTTCAGATAGATATATAACAATTCCACTATGATATTTAAGGCTTGTAATGTCTTGACGTAAAAGAGATGTGGTATCAAAACTATTTTCAGCAATAAAAGTAATATCATTTGGATTAAACTGAATAATCCGGACTTTCATTTCCCCGCCCGATTTAAGAGTAATTACATCCTGAGCTGAAACAATACAAATTCCGGCGAAAGCCAGAAATAAAAACACAAATATTCTCATCATTATAAGTTCCGTAATTGAGTTCAAATTTAACTAAAAATAGACTTTGATATTGACGGGTTTTATTTTCTTTTATTTAATTCTATTACTCACTTGTTTAGCGTACTTTTGCCATTGATATCCATGCATGTCAAATAATAGATCAGGGTATAACAATTCATGCGATTCGGTTGGTATTCAGTTAAATAACTTAAAACAAAATTATGGCAAGAGCACGTGAAACTTTTGGAAAAAGGGAAAATCGCACTAAACAAGAGAAAAAAAGGAAAGAAAAAGAAGCAAAGAGGCTTGACAAGAAAGATGGCAGGGATGGCAATAACCTGGATGAAATGATTGCCTATGTTGATGAATATGGAAGAATATCCTCCACACCTCCCGATTTAACCAAAAGAGTAGCGATCAAAGCCGAAGACATACAAATTGGAGTTCCCAAATATGTTGAGCCTGGTGCAGGCGAAGTGATCCGGACCGGCATAGTAGCTTTTTTCAACGATTCGAAGGGTTACGGTTTTATTAATGATACATTATCAGGTAAAAGTGTTTTTGTTCATATTAATGGGCTTGAAGAGCCAATCAAGGAAAACAATAAGGTTACATTTGAAGTTGTTGATGGTCCCAAAGGGCCTAATGCTGTAAATGTTAAACTGGTTAAATAACAATTTCATCTTTCGGTTAATTCATAAACTGCCAGCCATTCATTTGGATCTGGCAGTTTTGACGTTCAGAATAAATACTGTGTTTACAATAAAAAAATTTCCGGAACCTTATCTGATTATTTACTAGTTTTATCCTTTCAATTAATTCTATTGCCGACTTACTGGTTATTTCCCAATGAAATATATCTGCGTACTTGTTCTGATACTCTTCACATTATTATCCTGTAAGAAGACAGATGATCCTGAACTATTGGAAACTATAAAGGTTGTTATAATACAAGGATGCAACAATGCCAAATTATTGTGGGAACCAATAACCGGGTATCCCGATTCTGTTGTTGAGTTTTCAGTGTTCTTAAATGATAGCCTAATTGGTGATCATCTGGAAACCAGACAGTTTAATATTAAAAATCTTTCAGAAAATAAATCGTATAAAGCTAAAATTGAGGCATTTGCTATTAACAAGAAAATTGCTGAATGCACATTTCAATTTACAACACTTCAAAACCAGCCACCACTGAATTTTGATGTTACTGAAATAGCAATTCAAAGAACATCTGTTGGGTTAACATGGAGCGAGTCGACTGATCCTGAAAATACGAAAATCGTTTATGATATTTATCTCAATGGCCAGTTAAAAACCAATGGAATAAAAGAATTGACCTGCAAGATAGATGGATTGATTCCGGGTAGTTATACGGGCGAAATTAGGGCCAGGGATTCTGCCGGAAATACTCAGAAATCAGTTTTTGCTTTTAAAACTATATCGGTTGATAAAAGTGTCCTTGTACACAGGTTTATTGAATACGATGGATACAAGCGCGATTATGCTTATTATTTGCCATCCTCCTATGACTCATCGGCCAGGTTGCCTCTAGTATTTGCTTTACATGGCGCTAACGGAAATGCCTGGAATGAGATCGGATCATCCTATTTCAAAACTATTGCCGACAGGGAAGGTTTTATACTTCTTATGCCCCAGGGTTTATTAGGTTCCTTTAACGGGGAAACTTTTTATCAATGGAATGCACATTATATTTTTCCTTGGGATGATGTGAGTCTTTTGAATTACCTGATAGATTTCATGTATACCAAATATAATATCGATCTGAGTAAAGTCTATATAAGTGGTATGTCAAATGGCGGCTTTATGACTTTTTTTGCTGCGCGGGGCCTTCAGTACAGGGTTGCTGCAATTGCCCCGATTTCGGGCCTGATATCACAGAATGTTTTTACCAGCTATACATTAAAAAGGCCGATTCCATTATGTTATATGCATGGAACGGCTGACAATATTGTTAAAATTGATAGTTATCCCTCTGTAGATTCTATACTTAGTTTCTGGATTACGAATAACAAATGCAACCGTACTCCGCAGGTTACGCAATTGCCTGATATTGCTGATTATGATAATTCAACCGTTACTTTGTATCAGTATGCTGGACAAACAACAGATTCTGAAATAGAATTTTATGAAATCGTCGGTGGCGGACATTCTATTCCAGGTGTTGAGCCAGGAGCGAATATGGATATCAATGCCTGTGAAGTCATCTGGTCTTTTTTTAGCCGACATTCATACCTGAATCATAGTCAGGGCAAAATTGTCGACCTTCGATAAAAATTACGACCTTTGTATTCTCAAACCAGATTAAAGTAAATTCGATTGAAGAATTGTTTTTATTTAATAACTCTAATCTCAGCAATTATTCCCGAAACTTTAATTGTAATAATTGATTGAGGTAACAATTTGAAAACCAATAGTTAATATGGTAAATAGTACAACAAAAATACACATAATTGGTGGCGGTAATTTGGGCGTATCTTTAGCACTAGGTTTATCTAAATTCTCTTCCGACTCCCAAATCACAGTCACCCGGCGAAATATTCAACAAATTCAGTACTTGGAAAAGTTGAATATCTGCGTATCATCCGATAATACTTTCGAAATCGGTCAGGCAGATATTATTCTGCTTACTGTAAAGCCGTACCAGGTCGACACGGTATTAAATGAAATTCTTCCTCATATTTCGCACAAAATCCTGGTTTCAGCCGTCACCGGTTTAAGTGTTGATGCGCTCGAGAAAAAGACCAATCATGCCCATTCAATTGTAAGGATAATGCCTAGCATTGCAGCTCAATTCGGCGAATCTGCAACTTGTATCTCATTTTCAGAAGGCAGCCATGATGCAGGGAAAAAAGTATCGGAATTATTTGATCTTCTTGGAACTGCCCTGGTTATTGAAGAAAAACTTATGGATGCAGCAACAATTATGGCATCATGTGGAACTGCTTATGCATTGCGGTATATCAGGGCAGCTATGCAGGCTGGTATTGAAATCGGATTTGACTCACAAACTGCTCTGGCAATAGCTTCACAAACTGTAAAAGGTGCTGCCAGGATGACCCTTGATGAGAAAATTCACCCGGAGCAATTAATAGATCGGGTAACCACTCCAAAAGGATGCACTATTGTAGGTTTAAATGAAATGGAGCACCAGGGGTTTAGCTCTTCTTTGATAAAAGGAATTAAAACTTCTTTCGATAAAATCAAGGAAATATAGGCGTTACCTATATATTGTTTTCGAAATATCATGTCTTTCTCAAAATGAGACTTTCTTTTCTTGTCCCAAATCATATATTTAGAGCTTATCATGTCTCTGTTTAGTTCAATTTTCATGGAATTAAATCCTTTGAAATTTCATTGTTAAGCGGATAAGTTAATTACGCTATTTTTGCCCACAATAATCACGTGGCACTATGCAACCCCGCACATCAATTTACCATAAATTAATACTCTATATTTTCTTTTTAGGGATTTTCGTCATTGTTACGGTAAGTTTGTATTCCTTTATTACAGCCCGCAATGCTATTCTCCAGCGTACATTCGATCAGCTCACTTCGCTAAAAGTAGCGAAAAAAGAACAGGTTGAGCAGTTTTTTAAGGACAGGCTTAAAGAAGTCGAATTGTTTGCGAGCCAGGAAAATCAAGGAATCATACGGATTAACACCCAAAAACCGGAAGGTCAGATATCTTTCAATACAAATAAAAAAGGAATCACCGCGAATTACCAGCATTTTTTCAAATCGGGTGGGTATTACACAAAAGTATACCTCATTTATGGTGAGCATTTTGAATCTTATGCTATGGATTCTGTTTCAGATAATCAGATAATACTCAACCAAGATGAAAAAAAATATCTTGAACCGGTCATCAACCGGGCGAGAAAAGAAAACCAGGCAATTATCGAGGATTATACCTTTAGCTTTACTGACAGCATTTGCAGCTTATTTATTGCTACACCAATATCAGGTGCAAATCAAACGGAATCTGGGATTGCTTTGTTTGTACTAAAGCCTTCGGTTATCAGTAATATAATGAAAAATGAAGAAGTTGTTAAAAGTCTGGGCAAGAGTGGCGAAGTTTATCTTGTAGGACCGGATTCACTGATGCGTAGCGAATCCCGCTTTTTTAAAAATTCAATTCTGCACCTGCCAGTTAAAACAGAATCTGTCAGAAAAGCATACTCATCAGGAGAAGGTAGCCATTTAAATAAGGATTATAGAGGAATAATTACTTTGTCATCGTATAACCGACTCAATATACCTGGACTGGATTGGATCATTGTTGCCGAAATGGATAAACGCGAAGCGATGCGGCCTGTGTACAAACTGGCAAATGAGATAGTGTTTCTCAGTATTTTTATAACCCTTATACTTTTTATTTTTGCTTATATCATTTCACGGACGATTACAAAGCCAATAATTGAACTCAAAAATGCAACTATCCGGGTCAGGAATGGAGATTTGGCTTCCATCCTACATAGTAAATCCAACGATGAACTAGGGGAATTGACTGTTAATTTCAATCTAATGACAAGCCAGCTTAAAACTCAGCAGGAGGAACTAAAGGATCGTGAGGTACGGATTTTTTCATCTTTTATCGATGGGCAGGAAGACGAACGTCAACGCCTTTCGCGCGAATTGCACGATGGGCTTGGGCAGATGATTATTGCCACCAAGCTGAAAACGGAAAGTATTGTGAATACAGGAAACGGAATAAATATCGAAAATATTTCACGATTGCGTCTGATGTATGATAGCCTGGTGGATGAAGTGAGGAGCATTTCCAATAACCTGATGCCTGCAGCATTGCAGGAATTCGGGCTTGAAATTGCCCTGAAACAGATTTGCAATGAGATTTCGAGCCACAGCCGGATTAAAGTTATTTTTGATTCCCAGATTTCGGATCGTGAATTGGACAAACGAATTGCTGTTTATATTTTTCGGATTGCCCAGGAAGCATTGAGCAATGCTGTTAAACATTCAGGTGCAGGAGAAATTATTATGACTTTAATTGGTAATGAGAAAATGATCAGCCTGAATGTTCAGGACGATGGAGTTGGAATTAACATGGAAGAAAACCGCGATCAGAATGGCCGTGGCATAAACAGCATGAATGAAAGAGTCAGGCTGCTACATGGTTTGATGGATATTTCAAAAGGAGTAAATAAAGGAACTATTGTTTCGGTGAAAATACCATTAATGTGATTTGATAAAAATGGATAAATCCGAAATAAATATATGTTACATTTGCCCGCTAAGCATCAAGGATTCAACACACAAAATTCCAGTAAGCAGTAACCACTCGCCAACAACCAGTCAACAGATAACCTCTATTTTTAACCTATGCCATCAATAAAAATCATACTTACCGAAGATCACCAGTTATTACGCGACGGAATAAAAGCGTTGATAGCTTCTGAAAATATTGAAATTGTCGGCGAGGCTTCAACAGGTGAAGGGCTTTGGAAATTGATGGAAAGTGTACTTCCTGATATTATTCTGATGGATATTTCGTTGCCCGATATTTCAGGAATTGAATTAACACGAGAAATGTCAGAACGTTATCCTGAGGTTAAGGTGCTTATTTTGTCAATGTTTACCGATGAGAGCTTTATAAACCAGGCTATTAAAGCCGGGGCAAAAGGATATCTGCATAAAAACACCACGCGCGAAGAAATGCTTGTCGCTATTGATACAGTTTATTCAGGCAGTGAGTTTTACAGCGATAATATCTCTAAAATAATTCTAAAAAGCTATATAGATAAGGCTAAAAAGAATGGGGAAGATAATAGCAATCCCCACGAAATACTTTCAAAACGGGAAATCGAGATTTTGAAAATGTTTGCTGAAGGATTTATAAATAAGGAAATTGCCGATCGCCTTTTTATCAGCATTCGTACAGTTGAATCCCATAAAAACCATATCATGCAGAAACTAAACCTGAAAACCCAGGTTGAGCTGGTTAAATATGCAATCCGGCATAATCTTATAAATATCTGATATATAATTTGATGGATTCTGATAATCGTGTCCGGATTTAAAATCTGTATTCATTATCTATTATAACTTATAACTTATCCCGTTTCCCTTCTCTCACTCCGTGCATCACGTAATCAAGCTACGCTAAATCACGTAATATATCCCACTTTAATTTTCAGTATTTTACAGTATTGATGTTCGCAAATCTTACGTCTACTTTTGGTGCAACTTATTTAACAAAATATACACTAAATCAACACATTATGATTGATACCGGATCAACTGGCTTTATGCTGCTTGCAACAAGCCTCGTCATGCTGATGACACCCGCATTGGCTTTCTTCTACGGTGGCCTGGCTACAAAACGAAACATACTTGGTATAATGATACAGAGTTTTGTTTCCTTAGGCTGGACAACCGTACTTTGGGTAACTTTTGGATATTCGCTCTGTTTTAGTGGCGGCGAAGGCGGATTATTGGGCAATCTGGATAAGGCATTTCTTGCCGGTATCGGAATGGATTCACTGTATGCCGGGAATCATAAAATTCCGGAAATTGTATTTATTGCATACCAGATGATGTTCGCAATTATCACTCCTGCGCTTATCACCGGAGCATTTGTGAACAGGGTTTCTTTTAAAGCTTATATGATTTTTCTCACGGTATGGCAAATTCTGGTTTATTACCCGTTTGTTCATATGGTTTGGGGTGGTGGACTGTTGGCCGAATGGGGTGTTCTCGACTTTGCCGGTGGTATTGTAGTTCATGCCACTGCCGGATTTGCAGCACTTGCTTCTGTATTTTATGTGGGCAAACGTGTTAACAAAAATTCAACTCCAAATAGTATTCCACTGGTTGCTATTGGTAGTGGATTGTTGTGGTTTGGCTGGTATGGTTTTAATGCAGGCAGTGAGTTGCAAGTTGATGGAGTTACTTCCTTGGCATTTTTAAATACTGATATAGCTGCCTCCTTTGCTACTGTAGCATGGTTGGGGATCGAATGGTTCCGCGAAGGGAAACCTAAATTACTTGGACTGTTAACAGGTTCAATTGCCGGCCTGGCTACTATTACACCATGTGCCGGATTTGTACCTATATGGGCATCGCCGATTATTGGAATTATAGCAGGTGCCGCTTGTTATCTGGCCGTTCAATGGAAAAATAAAATGCAATGGGATGACGCGCTGGACGTATGGGGTGTTCATGGTGTAGGTGGTTTCATTGGTACCATTCTGTTAGGAGTATTTGCTTATGCCGATACTAATGTTGTGACCGGACAGGTTTACAGCGGGCTTATTTATGGTGATGTTTCATTTTTCATGAAACAGGTTATAACTGTTGTTGCTGCTTCTGCTTATGCGTTTATATTTACTTATATTATGCTTATTATCATCAATTATTTCACTAAAGTCAGGGTTAGTGAGGATGATGAAATAATTGGTCTGGATACTGCCTTGCATGGCGAACATGCTTATGATGAGGGTGCTCTTTAAATAACCCGTTCAACTAAACCAGGAAAAGCTGCTCTAACCAGGCAGCTTTTTGTTTTAAGTCTGTTGCATGGTCAATTCTGGTTTGGAAATTATCAAAATCGGTTCAGTCAAAATGGCATATAAGTATGAAAAAGTATTGACAAAACGGCACAAATTTCTAAGATTTTATTGTTGGCTTATTTGTTGATCAAATCTGATATGTAATAATCTCATTAAAATGAACTTCAACAATTATACAATTAAAGCGCAGGAAGCTGTTCAGCAAGCACAGCAGATTGCCACAACCAATCAAAATCAAGCCATTGAAACTGCACATCTTGTGAAAGGTATTATGGCTGCGTATGATAACGTGCTTCTTTTTCTTACCAACAAATTGGGGATTGATTTCAATACTTTTGAAAAAGGAATCGACTCTATTATAGGCAGTTATCCCAAAGTGCAGGGCGGAGAGCAATTCCTTTCGAACGATGCTTCCAAAGCATTGCAGAAGGCTGAATCTATGATGAAAGACTTTGGAGATCAATTTATAACCATTGAACTTATCATTCTTGGAATACTTGCATCTAACGACAGTGTTTCGAAACTTATGAAACAACTCGGTGCTAACGAGAAAGATCTAAAAGCAGCTATTATTGATCTGCGTAAAGGCTCTTCTGCCACCAGCGCTACCGCAGAAGACACATACAATGCCCTTGCCAAATATGCCCGCAACCTCAATGAACTGGCACGGAAGGGCAAACTCGATCCGGTAATCGGCCGTGATGAAGAAATTCGACGCGTACTGACAATACTTACCCGGCGTACTAAAAATAATCCTATTCTTATCGGTGAACCCGGCGTTGGTAAAACAGCTATTGCTGAAGGTATAGCACATCGGATAGTAAGTGGCGATGTACCTGACAATCTGAAAAATAAACTCATTTTTTCTTTGGATATGGGTTCACTTATTGCAGGTGCGAAGTACAAAGGAGAATTTGAGGAAAGGTTGAAAAGTGTTGTAAAAGATGTTATATCCTCCGATGGAGACGTAGTTCTGTTTATCGACGAAATTCATACTCTTGTGGGTGCCGGAGCTTCGGAAGGAGCTATGGATGCAGCAAATATCCTGAAACCGGCCTTAAGCCGTGGCGAACTTCGTGCCATTGGTGCAACTACTTTGAGTGAATATCAGAAATATTTTGAAAAAGATAAAGCGCTTGAAAGACGTTTCCAGGTTGTTATGGTAAATGAACCTGATACGCTGGATGCAATTTCTATCCTTCGTGGACTCAAGGAACGCTACGAAACTCATCACCAGGTGCGGATTAAAGATGAAGCTATTATAGCAGCTGTGGAACTTTCACAACGATATATTACTGACAGGTTTCTGCCTGATAAAGCAATTGACCTGATTGATGAGGCAGCAGCTAAACTCAGGCTCGAAATTAACTCTGTTCCTGAAGAACTGGATGAAAAGGAACGCCGTATCCGCCAGCTGGAGATTGAGCGCGAAGCTATTAAGCGCGAAAAAGACGAGGTTAAACTAAAACAACTCAACGAAGAGATTGCCAACCTTGATGAAGTGCGTAAAGCATTGAAGTCAAAATGGGAAGCCGAACGTAACCTGGTTAATGGTATTCAACAGCAAAAGAAAAATATAGAAACCTATAAATTCGAAGCAGAACAAGCCGAGCGCGAAGGCAATTACGGACTGGTGGCTGAACTTCGTTATGGTAAAACCCAGGAAGCAGTCGCAAGACTTGAACAGCTCAAAATAGAACTGAACCTTATGCAGGTTAACTCAATATTAGTTAAAGAGGAAATTGGTTCGGAGGAAATCGCAGAAGTTGTTGCCCGCTGGACCGGAATTCCGGTAACCCGAATGCTTCAAAGCGAACGTGAAAAGCTGTTACATCTCGAAGACGAACTTCATAAAAGAGTGGTTGGGCAGGACGAAGCTATACAGGCTATTTCGGATGCAATCCGTCGCAGCCGTGCCGGATTACAGGATGCAAAACGCCCAATGGGTTCCTTTATTTTCCTTGGAACTACCGGTGTTGGTAAGACAGAACTGGCCAAAGCCCTTGCCGATTATATGTTCAACGATGAAAATGCATTGGTTCGAATTGATATGAGCGAATACCAGGAACGACATTCAGTTTCGCGACTGGTTGGAGCGCCTCCGGGATATGTTGGGTATGATGAAGGAGGTCAGTTGACCGAAAAAGTGCGTCGTAAACCTTATTCCGTAGTTCTGTTTGATGAAATGGAAAAAGCTCATCCCGATGTTTTTAATATACTGTTACAGGTTCTGGATGATGGACGATTGACTGATAATAAAGGTCGTACGGCTGATTTCAGGAATACCATTATTATTATGACTTCCAATATCGGATCAATGTTAATACAGGAAAAGCTAAAGACAATCAACCAGTTGAACCGTGAAAAGGTATTGGATCAAACAAGGGATGAAGTTTTCGATTTATTGAAAAAGACGATCCGACCTGAATTCCTGAACCGTATTGATGAAGTAATCATGTTTACTCCCCTGACAGAAAAGGAAATAGCGAAAATTGTCCACCTGCAGTTAAAGAAGATTGAAGAAATGCTTCTTGCCAATGATATACACCTCGAAGTTACAGATGATGCAATTCAACTACTTGCAAATGAAGGCTTTGATCCACAATATGGAGCTCGTCCGCTAAAACGGGTTTTGCAACGCGAAATCCTTAACAAACTTTCGAAAATGATACTGGCTGATGAAATCAGGAAGGATAAGAAGATAGTTGTTAGTATAAAGGACGATAATCTGGAATTCTCAAATTAGAATTTCTGATAAATTGTTATTAGAAAAATAGAAAATGGGTCAGTGATTTGCGAACCTATTTTCTATTTTCCATTTCCACCAAACTAATTCTCCGGAGATCCCTGGCTTATCCAGATTTTCACCGTAGTGATCTGGCAATCCGATAATTTGTTTCCGTTTTGAGGCATAGCTTTATATCCGGTCAAATGACTAATGGTTCCAAAAAACTTTCCATTATCAGCAATTGCTTTCACACCGGCATAGGTAGAAAGGTTAATTCCACCACCCGGAGTGGCACCGCTGTGGCAACCCTGGCAATTATTCTGAATTAGTGGTTTTATATGAGTTGAATATTTGACATTTGTTGTATCGCAGGTACTTTCGATACAACTGTTATTTTTTGCACCCTGGCCGATCCATTTCGAAATTGTTGACAACTGAGTACTGGTCATCGGTGCTGCAGGAGCAGGAGGCATATTTTCTTCACCGGTATTTAACATTGCGCGGTACACTTTGCTGTTAGTAGGATTGCTTATACTTATTCCTCCCGTTGACAGAATCCCGGAATAGGAATTAAGATACAACCCTTTCTTATGAGTAATTGCATCGTGACAACCGCTTAATGCGCAACTGGATTGAAATATTGGCAGAACCTGCTGTGCAAAATATACCGTATCCTTACTGCAAGTTGATCCGGTTGTTCCCCCGTTGTTATTGTTCCCTATTGTATCTACAGGAATTACAATGCCAAGAAATTCAGGCTCGTGTTTGCATGAGTAGGAGAGAAGTATAGAAGAAATAAAAAGTGCCGAAATTAAAATCGGGAATAGATTGCGTTTCATTAAAAGATCTGGTTTATATATATAAACTTCGATAGTATAAAAATGTTGCAAGCGAAATCCTAAAAAGCGAAAATTAATCTATTTGAATTTAATCTTCTTGGCTGCAAAAGCACTCATTTTTATCAGCAACCACCCGTGACTAAAACGATTTATCTGGGTACTTCCATATTCGCGATCGCGGTACCGGATAATTATTTCAGTAATTTTCAGGTTAAGTTTGGCAGCACCAAATATCAGGTCGAAATCACCAAAAGGGTCGAAGTCTCCGAAATAATGGCGATTACGGGTAATCTGGTCATAATCCTTTTTGTAAAGTACTTTGGTGCCACAAAGCGTATCTTTCAGCCGTTGTCCCAGCAAATAAGTGAAAAACATTCCGAAAAATTTGTTTCCCAGAAGGTTCAGGAAACGCATGGCATTTTTGTCCATTGGATAAACCAACCGGCTACCGTTAATAAATTCACCTTTATTGTAGCGTAAAGCATCATAAAATTTCGGCAACTCTTCAGGCGGCATAGTAAGATCTGCATCCAGTATCATTAAAATTTCTCCTTTGGCAGCTTCAAAAGCTTCTCGAACGGCATTTCCTTTTCCTTTGCCGCTTTGCCTGAGTACTTTAATATCTTTATCAGGATACGCTGCTTTTACGCGATGCATCTCTTCCAATGTATTATCTGATGAATGGCCTTCGATAAAAACAAACTCCTGATGTGTTCCAAATGCAGGAGTTCGTTTTACAGCATTTTCAATATTCCCTTTTTCGTTACGGGCAGGCACCACAATGGAAACACTGTATTGCTGATTGTCGCTTAATAAGGGCCTTGCGATAATAAGATTAACCAGGTCGAGACGATTGAATATTGGTAGGTTGGCCAGAAATTTGTTAAATATGAGATTAATGATCGGGATATATTTTGGAAACATCAGTTTCCTTTCAATCTTAATCACCTGGTATCCTTCCAGTTCCAGCAAATTGCATGTATCTCCATTCGAAAACCAGTTTTGTGCCGGCTGTTTGAGTTTTAGGCTGAAAAATTCACCTGACCGCAAAATAGGTTCCCACACATAATTGTATTGCGAAATTACAATCCGCGTCTGGGCATGACAAAGTTTCTTCAGATTATGAAATGCCGTCTGAACATCCCACAAACAATTGGTGAGGTCGGAAAGTATAATATAATCGAATATATCGTTTAACTGGAGTTCTTCAACATCATCAACTTTGAAAATCAGATCAGGATACCGTTGGCTGGCAGTTTCGATGTGTGCAGGCGCAAAATCGATGCCTACACCGTATAATGGTTTAGTGGTATTCAGTAAATTACCGTTCCCAC
This sequence comes from uncultured Bacteroidales bacterium, assembly GCA_903913645.1. Classification (GTDB taxonomy): domain Bacteria; phylum Bacteroidota; class Bacteroidia; order Bacteroidales; family UBA4417; genus UBA4417. The sequence continues at coordinate 39,365 of CAIWMA010000393.1, forward strand.
AGCCGATTTCAAGCACTCTTTTACCTTCCGGAATAATTGACGCAATATATCCTTCAAGTGATTTGTGGTAAAACCGGTTCATCTTCTCCCATTTACTCCTCGAAGCGGCAGTTTTTACATAAAAGTTCCTGATATCTTCTTTCTTCATGCAAATGGATTCTAAATTGTAATAATTCAGCAAAACTACAAAAAGAAATTTGCATTATAGCTTGTTTACAATCTGATTGCTTAAGAATACCAGGCATTTTAAAATACTGAAACCTGATTTTTGCACAAGCACATTAACTGTTTTTTTAAAAGAGTGAAATTATGATGGATCAAAATCATGAAAAGTCTAATAATTTATTGATTTGCCAGACCTGACATTTTAGTTTCGGGAAAAAATCGGATATTTGTAATTCTGAAGCACTTTTATTCCTATAGAGTTTAATTATGGCAAAAATTACCACAAATCCACAAAATCAGAAAGTTGTTTCTTCCAGTGGCAGGAAACCAATACCCACCCAGGAATCAAAAGATTTATTACGATCGATAGATGCATTTCTTGATCCGCGGCTTGCATGGCTAATCTGGGTAATTTTAGGAATAACGTTTTTTTTTAGTTTATTACTTTTTGATTCCCGCGTCAGTTTATCGGGTGATGATTCATTTTATATAATCCGAGCTTCAGATTTTATTCATTCATTTAAATATCCTGCTTTCCAGGGTCCGTTGTACCCAATTGTACTATCGGTATTTGTTGCCATTTTTGGTATCAGCCTGGTACCACTTAAAGTTTTGTCATTGCTTTTCGTTTTAGGTTTTATATACCTTTTCTTTATAGCCTTTCGTTCGAGGATACCTTCTACATTGCTTGTTATCAGCTTATTGGCAATGAGTTTTAACTCTTTTGTTTTGTATTATGCAAGCCAAACCTACAACGAAGCATTTTACCTTTTCATGCAGATTGTTTTGGTGTTGGTTTTCTTTCGCAGTTTTATTGATACCGAACAGGAAGTTACCCTTAAATTGGATTTGAAACGACATGCATTACTGGCAGTAAGTTTGTTGGCTCTTGCACTGACTAAAAATGCAGGATATTCAGCTGTTATTGCGGTTCTTGGCTATTTTTTGTTGCAGGGTCAATGGAAAAATATTTTCTACTCTATAGCAGCTTTTGGAGTTGTAATGATTGTATTTCAGGGAGTTAAATATTTGCTTTGGAGCGATGGCGGCTTGCAGTTTTCATCACAGGGATCCAGTTTGATGAATAAAGATTATTACAATCCGCAGGCAGGTAAAGAAGAGTTTAGCGGATTCGTTACCAGGTTGATTGATAACTCTAACCTGTACCTTTCAAAACATTTTATGTCAATGCTTGGATTCAGGAAAATTGTTCCGGCTATGAGTGTAAGCTCTTTGGTGTCTGTTTTGATTTATATGCTTTCAATAGGTTCATTGGTTATAACTTTTAAAAAGAACAAATACCTTTTCTTCACCGGTTTGCTGACAGGTTCGTTTCTTTTGATCTCTTTTTTAATTTTGCAAACCAAATGGGATCAGAATCGTTTGATAGTCCCGGCTATCCCCTTGTTATTGTTAGTGATAAGCTCTTTTTTGTATTATATTTCGAGCAATAAAAACTATAAATTCCTGCAAGCAGCTGTGCCTGTCCTCGCACTATATATTCTCTTTCAAAGCCTTGCAGTAACTGCAGGAAGTGTAAAAGCAAATCAACAAATCAGCGGGAAATATGGCGGTCTTACTCCTGACTGGAAGAATTATCTCAAGGCAAGCGAATGGGCAGCTACAAATCTCCCCAAAGAGGCAGTAATTGCCTGCCGCAAGCCTTCAATATCTTTTGTTTACGGAAAAGGACGCAACTTCTATGGGATTATGCAATTGCCAGCCTACAGTACCGATATTTTCCTGAAGAACTGGACAAATGAGGATTCAACGTATGTGATGTTCAATTATGCTGATTTTGGCGGGAAACAACTCAAACCGGAATTATTCTCTATGCTGAAAGAAAACATGGTAGCCATGCTTTTTGTGGGTGATACAGTTTTCTTTGCTGACAAGGTTAACAAAAGTAATAGGAATGTTTTCTTTAACGGGATCAATTCTGCAGGTTTTAACTATATTTCGACCGCAGGTACTTTGAAATCTATCCTCAATGAAGGTAAGCTTGTAAAATTGTATTATCCTGATTCCTTGCTAATCTCATTGCAAAATGCAGGTGTAACCCATATTCTCACAGCAAACCTGAGGCGGAACTCAACACAGAAAGATGGATTTATTATTAATACGGTTGAGCGCTATATGGCATTTATCCAGGAGAAGTATCCGACGATTTTTACAAAAATATCACAGGTTGGTGATGATAATAATGAACCTGCGACTATCGTAAAGATTGAATATGAAAAATATGGTCGTTCGGTTAAAACTCCGGCTTCAAAGTAGGAAATAACTGTAAGGCATTATTAGTACTTATAAAACTGTAGACATCTGCCTGTTTTCTTCTGCAATCAGGTTTTATAGGTACGATGTTTAATCGCTTTTCTAAATCTATTTATTTTTATTGAATACATCCATATATACTGATTGAAGATACGCTTTACCTTGCATTTCATTCATACTGTCAGCTTTTTGTGCTGGTTCAATATAGGAATTAGTTATAGTATTGAATACTTTTAAATAGCCGGGCTTTTGAAATCCGAAACCGCCAGTAAAAGTGAAAAATGAATAGGGAATATAACTGGATGTTACTATGTTTTTGCTGAATTTAAAATCATCTGACTTTAACTGAAGCTGCGCCAGTAAAGTAGCTGCCAGGTCGGTCTGTGAAGCGAGATTACTGATTACTGTATCGTGAACATTAAGTGCACCACCCAGCCAGATCATTGGAATATGATACCTGTTTTTATCAGAATTTTCAGAATTCCCGGGCCGGGTGCTGCCATGATCGGCTATAATGATAATCAATGTATTATCCCACCATTTCCGGGTTTTTGCAGTCTTAATGAAATTCCCTATGGAAGCATCGGTATAATGCAATGAATTGAGGTACTTTGAGTCATCGTCGTCGCCTGCTATCACTTTAGCTACAGGTGTTTCGAACGGTTCGTGACTGGTAAGGGTGAGTATTGTTTTAAAGAATTTTGTATCAGAATCGGGAGAGGCAGCAAGGCATTTGTTGAAAACAACATGGTCAAAAGCACCCCATTTCGATTTCAGGTCAGAGGCTAGAAAATCCTTATCCGACACCATTTTATCATAACCCGCCTGAACCAGGAATGACAGGTAGTTTGCAAACTGCAAGGTGCCACCATAATAAAATTCACTTCTGTAACCAGCTGCATTCAGCTTTTGGGGAAGAAAGGCCAGCTTCTCAGTTAATTTCGGGTATTTCAAAGGACTGGAACCTGGTAAGGACGGGTATCCGGCTAAAACAGCTGCAATTCCTTTGTCGGTGCGGTCGGAAGCAGCATAAACCTGGTCGAAAAGTACACCTTCCTTCACCAGTTTATTCAACTCAGGCATTATACCCGGTTGTCCCCCGGTGGCTTCAAGTGCTTTGGCCGTTAGACTTTCGGTAATGAAAAGTATAATATTCGGACGATTATTTTTTAACAGAATATGAGTTGTTCCTTCACTGGCTTTAAGCGACGCAAGTAGTTTATTTACTTCTTCTTCACTGTAATACAAATACTTGTGGTGAAGGTCGCCCGATTCGCTGATCGAAAATCCAACATTCCAGATCGGGTTAATCGCAGCATGATTCGCAAATTGCTTTTGCGAGAAATAAGCAGAACTTGTTGAAAGGCTTGCGATCCCGATTCCTCCCCGTAAAACCACAATCAACAAAAGAGTAAGCGGCAGCAAGGCGAAAACTGAACTATTGTTTTTTTGTAACGAACCAAGTCGAGGATTAAATATTTTGTAATAAAGGAAATACACTAATCCGGAAATCAAGAAAACCCCAAGTGTTTCTCCTATTACGGTAAATATGCTGACACTTGCCGTCATAGCTTTAAGGTTCGTCATATAAAAGAGCGGTGTAGCATCAATCCTGAATCCCCAATACCTGTACATGAAAAGGTCTCCCAAAATAATTATTGTACAACAAAGGAGAACAATTGCCGTATATCCGTGGTAAAAATATTTTATAGACCGGCTTTTGAAAAACGTCGTAAACGTCAGTAATAAAGAAGGTATAAAAACTAAATAAGCAGAAATAGCAATATCAAGCTTAAATCCATAGATGAATGTATTAACTATTTCCAGGAAGGTTAATTGTGACGATTTGTCGAAATAGGTTAAGAGAAAAGTCGCTCTAACAACCACAAAAAGCAAATACCAGGATACCAGGTAAAGTAAAAATATGGAAATTCGTTTCTTCATACGTTGGAAATGGAAGCGTAGCCTGCAAAATTGATGAAAATAACAAGACTAGCTGTATAATTACAATAATTTATAATAACTTGGCGTATTCAAAATTGTTTTATTCCGGGCAATTTTTAACAACTACAAATCAGATGTTATTAAATGAATACAACTTCCGTGAACTTTTACTGAAAGGGAATTCCCGTTCTTACACTGATTTTGTTGCTGATATTGTTTCAAAGCGACATGAATTGGTGGGTGAACTATGGGAAATATATCTTGCCATGGAAGAGCCCGTGTCGCGCCGTGCAGCATGGATTATTGATACCGCGTCGGAAAATAAACCCGGCTGGGTTGAGCCATTTTTGCCTCTGTTAATCGATAAACTTCCTGAATTTAACCACGACGGGCTGAAACGTCATGCTTTACGTATGATTGCCCGTTTGCCTTTTCCTGCGAATTGTGAAGGTGAACTCCTGAATATTGCATTCGAATGGTTGATATCTATAACAGAAAGTGTTGCTGTTAAAATGTATTGCATACAGATTTTGTACCGTCTCTCAGCAACAGAGCCTGATATTTTGCAGGAATTATATGATACCATTGAATTCCAGATAGCGGATGGAACGCCTGGATTTAAAAGTATTGGCGGCAAAATGATGCGCCAGATTGATCAGGATATTATGAAACGGAAAATGGTTAAGTGATGTCGGATTTCAGATTTTAGATGTTGGATGATTGATTTTAATACCGAATACCCAGCACCTGATTCCTAAGCTCTTGCAACTCCCACCTACCTCATATCATTAATTTCCACTCCCGGATGTTCTGCTTTATTAAAAGAGAAAACATTATCGGCAATGGGCTGGTCTGCGATAAATTTATCAACGATATACGAAAAAGTACTGCCGTTCCGGTCGTAAATTACGAATTTGCTGATTTGTTTTTTGCTCTTGTCAATTGTTAGCTGAACTTTAGTAAATGTTTTTCCTTTTTTCAAGGGATATAGTTCAATTACCTGGTCATTTCCTTTTTCTTCTATAAATTTTGATTTATAGTCTTTGCCGTAGCCACTAAGCAATTTTGTCGGGGTAAATGAGTCCTCATCTTCGCCGGCATTATTTATCTGAACTTCTTTGGCTTCCTTGAGGTAAGTCCACATTGTTTTACCATCACTAATCACATCCTGACCCGCAGCACTAAGTTTGTATTTGTCGCCTTTGGAAAGTAGTGAACCTTTGAATTTATCATGGATTTTTTCCTTAACATTATCCATCGCATAAGTGAACTCAATTTTAATAGTTTTATACAACTTTGTTTTAACTGAGACTTCGTCGAGTATGGCAGTAGCTTTTTTGTCATTTTGGGCAAAGCCTGAAAAGGTAAAAACTACCAATACGGCAATCATTAAAAGGTTTTTCATTTTATAGAATTATTAATTTAGTATTCTTCTTGCTTTCTATTGCTATTAAGGTCTTTCAAAAATTGTTCCAAAGCGAATTCTGTTGCAACTTTAACTTCACGGGCTTTACTGCCTTCGAAAGGACCAACTATTCCTGCTGATTCCAGTTGATCGATAATACGGCCGGCACGATTGTACCCCAGTTTGAGTTTTCGCTGCAAAAGTGAAGTGGAGCCTTGCTGTGTTGAAACTATGAGATAAGCTGCATCTTCAAAGAGTTCGTCACGTTCGCCAGGATCAAGTTCCTGTTGAATTTCTGACTCTTCTTCGTTAAATTCAGGTAAAGCATAAGCAGAAGGATAACCCCGCTGTGAACCAATGAATTCGGTGACACGTTCCACTTCATGCAAATCAATAAAAGCACACTGTAAACGGATCATATCGCCGCCCTGCGACATCAAAAGATCACCGCGTCCGATCAACTGATCAGCTCCACCGGTATCCAGAATAGTACGGGAATCGATTTTGGAAATAACCCTGAAAGCTATACGTGCCGGGAAATTGGCTTTAATTGTACCAGTAATGATGTTAACGCTCGGACGCTGGGTTGCAATAACAAGGTGAATGCCGATAGCACGCGCAAGCTGAGCAAGTCTTGTGATAGGATGTTCAACCTCTTTACCGGCTGTAAGAATCAGGTCGGCAAACTCATCAATAACTAAAACAATGTACGGCATAAACCGGTGCCCGTTGAGCGGATTCAACTTCCGGGCAATAAACTTGGTGTTGTACTCTTTAATATTGCGGACCTGGGCATCTTTCAGCAGGTCGTAACGGTTATCCATCTCAATATTGAGTGAATTAAGTGTTCTTACTACTTTCCGTGTATCCGTTATAATAGCTTCTTCCGAATCGGGTAGCTTAGCCAGGTAATGACGTTCAATTTTCGAAAACAAAGTCAACTCAACCTTTTTAGGGTCAACCATCACAAATTTGAGCTCCGACGGATGTTTTCTGTAAAGCAATGATGTGATAATTGCATTGAGACCAACAGATTTTCCCTGCCCGGTTGCGCCAGCCATTAGTATGTGCGGCATTTTGGTGAGATCGGCAATAAATTCCTCATTTTGTATCGTCTTGCCTATTGCAAAAGGAAGTTCATAATGATTGCTTTTGAATTTCTCTGAAGCAATCAGCGATTTCATTCCAACAATGGCAGGATTCTGATTAGGAACTTCAATACCGATGGTGCCTTTTCCAGGAATTGGGGCAATAATACGAATTCCAAGTGCTGAAAGACTCAACGCTATATCATCTTCAAGATTTTTAATTTTTGAAATGCGTACACCAGGAGCTGGAATAATCTCATAGAGTGTTACTGTCGGACCTATAGTCGCCTTTATCTTGTCGATTTGAATGCCATAGTTTCCAAGCGTTGAAACAATACGGTTTTTGTTGGCTTCAAGTTCATCTTTTGTAACGCTTATTGTACCAACTCCATATTCATCAAGCAAATCAATACCCGGAAGCACAAAAGTAGCCAGGTCAAGATGTGGATCGTAAGCCGTATCCATTGTTTGATGCTCAACATCAGAGTTTCCAGGTGTGTCAGTTACATTAACTAAGGGAGGCTTGACAGGTTGAGGCACCGGAGGAATTATTGTAAAGTCATTATCAGAAACTGCGGCCAGAATTTCGGGTATTTCGACCGTGAACTCAACTTGCGAATTTGGCTGTGGTTTTACTTTTGGAAAAGATACCGGCTCAAATGAGGTATTTGTTGCCTGCTCATTGCCAGTGGCTTTTTGTTGTTGGGTAGCTTGTTTGGTGTTACCTACAACCGTTTCAAAATCATTAACCGCAAATTCTACAGTATTGTATTTGTCAACAGGTACATCCTGAGCATTTCGGGCATTTACGGTGAATTCCAGATCCTGGTTTAAGAGATACTCATCCAATCCTTCTGCAGATGCTTTTTTGCGATTTTCGATCCAGTGTTTTACCTGGTGAAGGGAGAAATTAAATACTATGACTAAAAATGCAACAAAAATGAATATTAATAGAAGCATTAAGCCCATTTTGCCCATCAGTTTATCGAGATAAATAGAGGATTCATAACCTGAAATGCCTCCTAGTATTGAAAGTGCAGAATCTCTGAATAAAAACCCTAAGGTAACTGATAACCATGCCATGGCTAAAAGAATGAATCCGAGGCTGGACCCAAGCGCAATAATCTTATGTTTAAGCGTAAGCCTAACTCCAAGTACAAATAACCAGATTGGAATAAATAACGTTCCTATCCCAAAACCTTGTTTAACTAGTAAAATGGATGCAGCCGCACCCAAACGTCCACCAAGGTTATTGGCTTCCAGTGTTTTATCAGAGAATATTCTTGAAAAACCTACTCCAGAAAATATGTCGTCCGCATCGCCGGCAAACCAGTTGATCAGAAAAGAAATAATTGCAATAAAAACGAAAAATGACGTCAGCAGAGAAAAAATACCTACCACCTGCGATAGTTTTTCCATTCGCGATGTAAGTGGATTCAGATTTTCTTCCTGCTTCGTTTTTGACGGCTTGGCTTTTTTCTTTTCCTTAGGCTCAGGCGGAGCGTTTACCGGCTCATCCTGAAGCGTGTTTTTGGGAAGTGAATTCGAAGTGTATCGGGGCATTATTTCAGATAAGGTAAAATCGATAAGTGGCTTGGCGTTTTCTGTAAATTTATTGTTTTTACGTAACACTATTACTGCAAAATTATGAATTTTTTAGTAAAGTAATGATGGACATTTTCTGTCAAAAAAACAGACCTTTTTCAGCTAACGAAAAAGATCTGTTTAAATTATAGGAATCTCATTTTATAAGTATCAAACAAGTCCCCTTATTTTAAATATTTTCGGTGAAATATTAAGGATAATAAGTTTGTTATTTTATAGTTCTGAATAACTTACTCCACCTGATTTTGCCATCAAATAGAGACTTATTATTATCAAGTGAGAGCCATACAAAAACTGCTTTCCCAACTATATGATCCACAGGAACAAATCCCCAGAAACGGCTATCAGCTGAATTGTGGCGGTTATCGCCCATCATCCAGTAATAATCGAGTTTAAACGTATAGGAGGTTGCCACTTTACCATTGATCAATATTTTTCCATCTTTAACTTCAAGTGAATTCAACTCGTATGCATTGATAATACGTGAATACAGAGGAAGGTTGGCTAATGTGAGTTTAACTGTAGCCCCGGCTTTTGGAATATATAATGGTCCGAAATTATCTACGTTCCAGGCATAGGCCGAATCGAAAGGGAAAATATAATTCTGCCAGAATCCTTTAGGCTGAATAATCTTTTCTACAGCAAGGACATTTGGAAGTTGTTTAAGTTTATCTGCTGATTCCTGGGTTAGAGTAATAACCTGGTCACCCGATTCGGTCATCTGTATTTCTTCGGTGATATCAAGTTTACCGATCAAACGTTTATTAATAGGATTGCCGTCCGTTTTTACCTGGTACATAAATTGCGAAAGTTCAGGAAAGTCAAGAGCCTTGCCATTGATATGGACAACTTCGTCAATAATCTGAATTGTATCGCCAGGTAAGCCAATACAGCGTTTGATGTAGTTTTCGCGTTTGTCAACAGGGCGTGCAACAATATCGCCATACTGGAATTTATTGTTCCAAACATCATCGCGACCATACCTGCGGATCAACGAATAATAACTCTGATTCTGTTGTTTAAGTGCAACTGTATCGCCATCAGGATAATTGAAAACTACTACATCTCCATGTTTTATAGTTGTAAATCCCGGGAAACGGTAAAAAGGCCATTTGATCCATTCAACATACGATTTTGTGAATTGAGTTAATGGCATAGTATGATGTACAAACGGGAAAGCCAGCGGGGTATTGGGGAGTTTTGGTCCGTAACTCATTTTGCTGACGAAAAGAAAATCGCCAACCAGCAAAGATTTTTCCATGGATGACGTAGGTATGGTATATGCTTCAATCATAAAAACTCGGATGATGGAAGCAGCTACTACAGCAAAAATGATTGCATCAGTCCATTCGCGTAACTGCGATTTCTTTACTCTCAACCTGTTTTCAGGTTTAACATAATGCTCATTTTTAGAAATGCCCAGGTAAGGAAGGTAGGCATAAGGGAAAAGTACTGCAAGAGCTTGTTCACCAAGGTTGTGTTTGCTGTAACTTAATGCATTTTGCACCAGCATCAGCATGATCATAAAGAAGTTTATGAAAGGCACCAGCATAATCAGGAGCCACCACCATGGTTTACCGATTACTTTTAACCAGATGTAATAGTTGTAAAATGGTATCAGGGCTTTGTATCCGCCAACTCCTGCTTCGTCGAATATCCAGTAATTCAACATGGGGAAAAGGATGATAATAAGTAACAAAATTGTCATCAGATCCATAATAGGTTTCTTTAGTTAAGGATTAATAGAATGAGATTGTTAAGGTATAAAGTATTATTAAGCAATAGGTTGTGATTCCTTGTTCAAAGTTACACAATAATCGTTAGGCGCAAATATCTGCCAAAAGTTACGTGGTTATTGGCAGAGTTTTGTTAATATGTGTTAAAACGCTGATTCGTAAGTAACTTTAAAGCCGCACTTAAAGATTCAGCAAATCTTTCATGGTAAAAACTCCGTGCCTGTTTTGAACCCAGGCAGCTGCCATAACTGCTCCTATGGCAAATCCGCGCCTGTCTTTTGCTTCGTGTGTAAGGGTTATCTGGTCAATATCGGAACTCCATGTAATCGAATGTGTGCCCGGAACATTTCCTTCACGAATGGACTGAACCTGTATTTCACCGGTTTCCGGTTTAGCATCTGTCAGATTAGTATACCTTGAGTTTGATGCAATAATATCGTTTGCCAGTGTAATAGCTGTTCCACTGGGTGCATCCAGTTTCTGGGTATGATGTATTTCAACCATTGATGGTGAATACATGGGATACGCTTCGAGAAGAGAGGCCAGCCTCCTATTGATGTCGAAAAAGATATTTACGCCGATGCTGTAATTAGACGCATAGAACAAGGTGCTGTTGCTATTTACGCACATCTCAGATATTTCCTGAAACCTGTCATACCACCCGGTAGTACCCACAACAATAGGAATTCCTGCCACGAAGCATTTAAGTATATTTTCAATAGCAATGGCAGGTATTGAAAATTCTATCGCTACATCGCATTCCTTAAGAAGTTCTCCTTTTTCCTGCCAGTCCTTTTCATTGTCTAATGTCAGACCGATGGAATATCCATGCTCCAGTGCTATTTTTTCAACCTCATGACCCATTTTCCCATATCCAAGCAACGCAATTTTCATATATGATGGTTTTGTTAAGGTCAAATATCTTGTTTTTATTTGATTACTAATGCTTTATGCTAACGTTTAAAATCGCAAACTCAGGTTAATTCCTCCGGAAATTCCTTTTGCCGTGTTCATGCCAAGAACTGGCATCCAGGGATCAACTCGGAGCGTCAGGTCGTCATTAATGTTATAGTCGAAGAAATGAGCATCAACCGTAGCATCTACAACAGTGAGAATATACCACACTCCAGTAAGAATATAGGAAACCTCAAGATTTCTCCTGTAGTAATCCCGTCCTTCTTTTAATTGAGCTGCAGTATATCCTTTTTTAGCCCAATCGTTTGGCGGATCAGGATAAGGAAACATGTTAGGCGGGGTTGGAGGGTGCACCGTTGTTAGAGTAACACCAACATATTCGTATGCATCCTTCAATTCCTTGTAGTAGGTGGAATTCATATGGATGAAGTATATCATTGTACCAAAGCCGGCATATACAATAGGAAGCTTCCAGTATTTATGGTTATACGCCTGACCCAGTCCGGGCAGAACCAAAGCATAAATAGTAGCTTTTCGGGGAGAGTGGAGTACTTTAATTTTAGCAGGTACAGAGTCCTTAACTTTGGCAATTGTATCCTGTGCATCTGCCTTGTATCCTGAAAAAAAGTTGAAAACCAACAAAAGCATAAAAACGAAACAAAGTCCGCGACCCTTTCGATGTGAGGAAATCGGCAGACTTTGTTCCTGTTGGTTACAAATGTATTTTGCTTTACTTATCACTGCTGTTATTCAAGTCCTAGCTTTGTTATAATTGCTTGCAGATCTTCGTCTGAAACAAAAGGTATTACAATACTTCCTTTTCCTTTTAGTGTACGGTTAAGTTCAATTTTCCTATTTAGGCGTTCCTGGAGGGAATCTTTCATTACTTCATACTTTAATGGAAGCGCAATTTTATTTGGTTTGGATACAGGTGTAACCACTTTGTCGAGTTGGCGTACCAGTTTTTCAACCTCACGCACCGAAAGTTCATCCGAAATTATCTTGCGGGTAATTAATAATTGCTTAGCCTGATCTTCAACGTTAATCAAAGTACGGGCATGGCCCATGCTTATTGATGCGTCTCTTAATGCTGCCTGAATTTCAGCCGGTAATTTGAGTAACCTCATGTAATTGGTAACGGTAGTTCTGTTTTTACCAACCCGTTTGCTGAGTTCTTCCTGTGTAAGGCTGCATTCTTCAATTAACCTGTTGTAGCTGATGGCAATTTCTATGGCATTCAGGTTTTCGCGCTGAATGTTTTCAATCAGGGCCCATTCGAGCATTTGCTCATCATTAGCCACGCGGATATAACATGGAACTGTTTCAATTCCTGCAAGCTTTGATGCCCTGAATCTGCGTTCGCCGGAAATGAGCTGATACTTGTCGTATCCCATTTTGCGAACTGTAAGAGGTTGAATTATACCTTGTTCCAGTATAGATTGCGCAAGTTCAGCCAGCGATGTTTCGTCAAAATCCTCCCTGGGCTGAAAAGGATTTGTTTCAATTTTTGTAAGTGGAAGATTGGCAATTGCACCAGCCACATAGTTTCCTGAGATATCCTTTGAGGTAATATCTGTTTCAGGGCTTTCGAGTATTGCACTCAAGCCACGTCCTAATCCTGTTTTTTTTTGAATTGCCATTATTCCTGAACCTTTATTTCTTTTTGCTCCTGGGTAAGTGTGGTCATTTTATTTTTCTGCAACACTTCACGGGCCAGGTTAAGGTAATTGAGCGAACCTGTGCTGCTGGCATCGTGCATGAGAACGGTTTGCCCAAAACTCGGAGCTTCAGCCAGTCGTGTATTTCGTGCTATAATGGTATTGAAAACCATATCCTGGAAATGTGTCTTCACTTCTTCTACAACCTGGTTCGAAAGGCGTAGACGACCATCGTACATGGTGAGTAAAATACCTTCAAAATCGAGTTTTGGATTCAGCCTTGATTGAACTATCTTGATGGTATTCAGTAATTTGCCCAGACCTTCGAGTGCGAAATATTCGCATTGTACCGGTATGATTACTGAATCGGACGCCACCAGCGAATTTATTGTAACCAATCCAAGCGATGGTGAACAATCGATCAGAATAAAATCGTAGTCGTTGCGAAGTTCTTCAACAACTTTGCGCATCTTCACCTCACGGTTTGGAAGGTTAATCATTTCTATTTCAGCGCCAACCAGGTCAATATGCGCGGGCAACAAAAATAAGTTTGGAGTTTCGGTACCCAGTATGATATTTTTTGCTTCAACTTCTTCGATAATACATTCGTAGATGCTGGCTTTTATATTTTTTGGATCATAACCAACTCCCGAAGTGGCATTTGCCTGAGGGTCAGCGTCAATAATTAATGTTTTGAATTCCAATACGGCCAAAGCTGCTCCCAGGTTGATAGCAGTGGTAGTCTTTCCAACTCCGCCTTTCTGGTTAGCAATGGAGATTATTTTACCCATTCGTGAGGATGTTAATTTGATATTAATGTATTTAAATTCAATGATTTGATTCTGAATATCCAGGCTTTAAATGACAAAATGCATGCATGTAATAGTGGACAAAGGTACAAAAAAGCGATAGCCACTTTAAACCTGTGTTAATAAGTTTTTGGCTCAATCACCAATTAAAAAACCTGATGTGAATCAGGTTTCTTAATTTGAAATTAATAAATATCCGGTTATTATTATTCGGTTGGTTCGCCTGATGTATTTTCAGGACTAATGTCAGTCAGAAGCCTTCTGACTTCTTTATAAATTCTTTCCGGTGGTTCTTTCCCGGTTTCTATAAAGGAAAATGCATCCTGAAGGCCGTGCATGAATTTTTCGAAGTCTTCCTGGTAAAGAAAAATTTTATGTTTGTCGTAAACGAATTTGGCAAGTGCATTATCAAACCGCTTTTTGCTTTCGGTTATAGTAATGTATAACTCCTTGTCACGAGTACTTTTAACATCAAAAAAGTAAGTGCGTTTCCCTGCCTTCACCGATCGTGAGAATACATCTTCTCTGGTATCTGAATAATCAAATTCTTCCATCTTTTTATACCGTTACTTGTTTATAATTACACCTTCTTCTAACGCAAATGTAGAAATTATATTTCAATTGGCAATAGGCTTAAATTTTTACAAAAATTAAATGGCAACAGTGGGAAGGATTGCTTCAGAACAAAGCCGAAAAGGAAACCTGAAAAGGATAAAGACTTTGTTTGCAACACAGGATGGAATGTGAATAGCGATATTGGACAGAATACTTTAGTAACAAGAAGTTAGCATATAACTACGTATAGCATGTTCTTTTGATTATTTTTAATTCCAGGTATCAAAACAGCAGTATTTAAATACACTCATTCCTGCATATAAATTTTTCGTTCACAGGTTTCGCCAAATTCCATACCTTTGCGGCTTAAAACATTAACGGTTCATTGTACATTTTATGCTAAGCAGAAGGTTTCTTCGGATAAAAGTAATGCAGGCGATTTACGCCTTTCAACAGGAGGGTCCTGAAAGTATAAGTGCTGGCGAAAAACAACTGATTATCAGTCTCGACAAACTGTACGAACTCTATATCTATCAGATTTCACTGATAATCGAGATTTCAGATTTCGCGCGAAAACGCATTGAGGAAAACCGGCTTAAACAGCTTCCTACACCAGAGGATCTAAATCCAAACCTTCGTTTTATTCAAAACAAATTCATCAGTCAGCTTGAGAATAACCGGGATTACCTGAAACGTAATGCGGCTTACAAAATCAACTGGGTGGATGAAGACGAGATGATCAGGAAATTCTATAACCTGATGCGTGAGGATGAAACTTACATTTCTTACATGAATAAGCCGCAAGTAAACTATGCTGATGAAAAACAAGTAGTTGAAATGGTTATTCTTCGACTGTTCTCCGAATCGGATCACCTCCGGAGTTATTTCGACGAGCGGAATATATACTGGACCGAAGACTTTGATACAGCAGTGATGATGGTGGATAAAACCATTAAAGGTTTCAAAGAAAGTGCGGATGAATATACCAGCCTTCCTACATTGCTGAAAGACGAAAACAACAGCGATGGCAGTGAAGATATGGAATTCGTTAAGCATTTATATCGTAAAACACTGATAAACAGTACTGATTTAAATATAGTGATCAGCGAACGCGCTTCGAACTGGGACCTTGAACGTATAGCGGTAATGGATACCATCCTGATAAAAATGGCTATAACCGAACTGATCGAATTCCCTTCGATACCTATAAAAGTAACCCTGAATGAATATATTGAACTATCGAAAGAATACAGTTCACCCAAAAGTAAAATATTTATCAATGGAGTACTTGATAAGTTAATCGTAGATTATAAAGAGCAGGGAATTATTAAGAAATCGGGTAGGGGATTGATGGAGTAATGTACAATTTACGATGTGTGATTGACGATTTTCGATTAATGATTTACTAATTACTCTTATGCTCCCCGACTTCTTCATCCGTGGATTTATTGATAGTGACTATCCTGAAATGATCAGGTTATGGGAAAGTCTTGGGCTTGGAGGTGCTCACCGTGGCGATGATTTACTTGTTATAAACCGTACAATAAAAATGGGTGGGCAACTTCTGCTGATGGTTGAAAAAGAATCAGCATCTATTGTCGGTTCTTCATGGCTTACAGTCGACGGCAGGCGGACTTATCTTCATCACTTTGGTATAAAAGAAGGTTTGCAGGGGAAAGGACTTGCGAAAATGCTCCTTACAGAATCTCTGAAACTTGCTAAAACATTTGGAATGCAGGTAAAACTTGAGGTGCATAAAGATAATTTTAAAGCACTTGACCTTTACACAAAAGCCAGGTTTTCTTACCTTGGCGATTATCAAACATTTATTATCCGGGATATTTCTTCCATTTAGTAGTCATCTGGCAATGAATTATTACTTTTGCACTCTTGATCAACAAAATACTTTCATGAAAAGGAACTTTTTAGCATTTTTGCTTTTTGTATTTGTTTCAGTGGTATTTATTTCGTGTGGATCACGAAACCCTAGTACTAATGAGACTTCTGACGGAAGTTCCAATTCTGATTCAGGTATGGTTTCTACCGATAAAAATGCTTTTCCTGTTATAACTTTTGAAAAGGATTTTCATGATTTTGGCAAAATTAATTCTGGTGAAAAGATTACCTATTCTTTTAAATTTAAAAATACAGGGAAATCAGTTCTCCTCATTTCAAATGTGAGTACCTCGTGTGGCTGTACCGTTTCTTCATTTCCGAAACAACCAATTAAACCTGGTGAAGAGTCATCAATCGATGTGAGCTTCGACAGTACAGGCAAGCATGGACTGCAAAACAAATCGATAACCGTTTTCACAAATGCCCAACCTACAACCGTCACACTTCGGATTCAGTCATTGATTGTGGAACCTGAAGATATTTAAAATAGTTTTTGTTCAAATAATTAATAATAAATCACGTAAAAATTAAATCTAATGAATTTACTCAACATCTTACTTATGGCTCCTGCGGGAGGAGGACAAGGTACAGGTGGCGGCTCAATGGCCAGCTCACTTATTTTTCTTGTACTGATCTTCGTTGTATTTTATTTCTTCTTTATCCGCCCTCAGGTAAAGAGGCAGAAAGACCAGAAGAAATTCAGGGAAGGCTTATCGAAAGGTCAGAAAATTATTACCATTGGGGGTATCCACGGTAAAATTGTAGAAATGCAGGAAACCACATGCACCATCGAAGTAGAAGGCGGTGTAAAACTAAAACTTGAGAAATCGGCTGTTGCTGCTGATTCGCAGGATCAGCTTACTGGCGAACCAGCCAAGTAGTTGTAGTATACTAGTTTTAAAAACTCATACACAAGGAGAATTGGAGACTCTTCGACTTAGCTCAGTGCAGGCAAGGCGAGGTCGGACCTTGAGAAAGGGAATTCCCAACCTCAGTTCTAACCTCAAATTTCTTTAGAATTTATGGCAGTTGATAGCCAAATTGATACAGGTATAAAGCCTAGCGAAACAGGCCGGAAAGAACACCGATCTCATCCGAGATTGATTGTCTTTCTGGTCTGTCTTGTGATCAGCATTCTCATGTGGCTGTTTATCGAACTGATGAAAGATTATAACGATGAAATAAAGTATAATGTTACCTTTATTAATGCTCCCAAGGATCTGATTCTTACCCACAGTGGCGATAGCGTAATCAGTATTGGTATGACTGCGCAAGGATTTGAATTGTTGGCTGCAAAATATGCGCATAAACTGCGTGACTTGACAATAGATTTATCATCGTTAAAAATCAGGGCTGCCGGCGAAGGTTATTCGGCTTACCTTCCTTCAGCCCTGATTGTAGAGCAACTGGGAACTCAAATTCGTTTCGACAAAGAAATTACCTTTATAAAACCAGATACACTTTTCTTCCGGTTTTCTAAGATTTTTAGTAGAGTAGTACCAGTTAAACTGGATATGGATTATACCCTTAGCGGGCAGTACGATTTAACCGACAGCATTGCCTTCAATCCGCAATTTGTCACTGTTTCGAGTATTAAAAGTATAATAGATACCTTGTCATTTGTAACTACCCGAAATCTCCATCTTTCTCAACTTGATAGCAGCGTAAATATTAAAGTAGCCATTAACAAAGGGTTCAGGGCTAATTTGTTAAAATATTCAATCGATTCGGTTACGGTTAAAATAAAAGTTGAGAAAGTAACCGAAGCTGGTTACACTGTTCCTGTTTCTATTTCTGGGAATGGCGAAAACGTGAAGATTTTTCCTGATAAAGTGGAAATAGTCTGCAGGATACCACTATCAGCATATCCTCATATAGCTGCCTCTGATTTTTCAGCGGAAGTTGAATTCCTGCCTTTATTAAAAAAGGAAAAAAAACTGAAGGTGATCCTGGTGAAAATTCCTGATAAAGTCAGGGTTTTAAAAATCAGTCCAACGGAAGTCGAGTACATTATCATTTCGAAATGATCCGCATAGGGCTAACCGGCAACATCGGAACAGGTAAATCTACTATAGCCAGGATTTTTGAAATTCTGGGTGTTCCGGTATATCATGCCGATAAACAAGCTCGTGGAATAGTTGGTTCTGAAAAGGTTACTGAACAAATTGCTTTATTGTTCGGCAATAAGGTACTCGACTTGAAGAATCAGGTTGATCGAAAAGCATTGGCAGCCATTGTTTTCACGGATAAGGAAAAACTTGTTGTTTTAAATAACCTGATCCATCCATTAGTGGAAGCAGATTTTTCACAATGGTGTACTCTCCATTTGGATAAAAAATATGTATTGCAAGAAGCAGCTATCTTATTTGAGAGTGGATTTCAACGGTTATTCGATTCAACAATACTGGTTACAGCACCCGAAAAACTTTGTATTGCACGTGTAATGTCACGTGACGGAATTACCAAAGAGATGATTTCTAATCGTATTCTTAACCAATGGTCACAGGAAATAAAACTAGAAATGGCTGATTACATAATAACTAATGATGAAACAGCGATGGTGATTCCACAGGTTTTGTCAATCCATCAAAAAATCATCAAGAGTTAATTCCTCACGTTCTACTGGACAATACTGAAATTAAACATTGGAGTTCCCAACTGGCTCATAAGCCTGACCCAGATCGGTAAAACTTGCTCAGTTCCACGGGCAGCTGAAATATCACCAAGATCAATAATTTTTTCCCAGCCGAATGAGCGTATCAAGTTTTCAACTTCAGCTTTGGCGCCGGAATCATTACCACAGATAAATACATTCCCGGGATCTTTCAATGCACCAGGATTGGTCATTAACTGGCAATTCATTGTGTTTAACGTTTTAATGACCTTAACATCCGTAAATTGACGCTGAATAACTTCGCCCAGGGAATCGGTATTACAAACCGATAGTGAAGGTGGCATGCCTTTCGAGAAATCAAGAGGATTAGCCACATCAACAAGAATTTTCCCTTGCAGGTTTTCGCGACCTGCCAGTTGAAGAGCTTCGAGCGACACCTGACCTAATGTACAATTGAAAATAATTTCGCCGAAAGCGGCAGCATCAGCAAACGTTCCGTTTGAGGCTGATTCCCCGTTTAGTTTGGCCCATGCAGTTGCTTTTTCATTACCTGCAGAGCGCGAACCCATCCTGACTTTATGGCCAAGTGAAACCAGTTTTGTACCAAGGGTATCACCGACCATCCCGGTTCCAAGTATTGCTATATTTTTCATTGCTTTGACATTTATGAAGTAATAAACACACAAAAGAAGCAAAAGTTTATAGCAGGAATAAAGTGCTGACAGAATACAGTAATGTATTAATGGCAAATTTTCCGATCTGTATGAAATGTATCAGAGTAAATCCTATTTTTGCAGCTATTAAATTAAAAGATTTCATTATGGCAGAAATAATTTTAGGAGTGGGTTCACGGGTAAAGCACCCCCAATTTGGCAAAGGAGTTGTGGTACAGATTCGTTCGGATGCATATGAAATATGTTTCATTGATCATGGAGTAAGGCAAATTATGCGCGATTATGATGGGTTGGATGTTTTCGAAGCTTTGGAAACCCCTTCGGATCTGGTTACCTACGAAAAAATAGAAAAAAGTCTGGTTCGGGTTTTGCGTCGTTTTAGTGATGTTCAGGAAACTGTACCACTTGGGCAAAAATGGACCGGAGGAAAAATGGTTCTTTACCCCGGAGATAAATCGCTCAAAGAAAAGGAAGTTCCTATTGAAACATTTTTCCATAAAATTGTGATGGTTCGCGATCGCGTTAGAGTTATGGAACAGCGTATTAACGCAAGCGCGCTTACCGATGAGGAAAAAGTTGATTTAGAACAATATATAACCAGGATTTACGGAAGTTTAACAACGTTTAATGTTCTGTTTAAAAATAAAGAAGATCAGTTTACGGGAGAACGAGGGGGGAAGGAGTAATGACTCAGAAGCTAGGTGTAAGCTGTAAGCATTTTCAAATTATATCGATATAATTTTGCATATAAATTCATATCTGGTTAAAGATTGAAATGAGAATGAAAGAGCCGCAAATGAGTAATCAGATGCGGCTCTTTGACGTTCATTAAATTAGAAATACTTTTCAGAAAATATTGGACTGTTTTAAAATGTTCCTCTCAATGTTACAAATACGTTCCTTCCAGGCGCGTTAATTCCACTTGCAAAAGTGCGGTATTGAGTATCGAAGATATTATCGACCCCTGTTTGGATAGTTATGTATTTATATACTTTGTATGAAAGATGTAAATTAACAGTAAACCAGGCTGGCATTCCTTCAGCCGTTGCATATTCGAGGTTATCCTCAGCACCGGCATCTAATGAATAGTTTTTTAGATGTTTCCACCCATTGTATTCAACAGAAAAGTCGGAACTGAATTTATGATTTGTATAGGTAAGCATAGCATGGGCCATAATAGGAGGAATATGGTCAAGCGGAGAATCGGAACTGTCGGTCTTAATTCTTCCATAAGTGTAATCAAAGCCAGCTACCAACAATAGATTGTCAGTGCATTGTGATTTAAAGTTTGACGAAAATCCATAAAGATAAGCCTTCCCCTTATTCTGGTTTGAATAAACTTTACTCAGCGCTCCATCATACATAATTGAGTCTTTCCCGTTATACGTAGATGCACTTGCAACTATTGCATCGTACAAGTTGGTATAAAAAATGGAATTTTCCCATTGTGTTTTGTCATTGAAAATTTTCGTGATTCCCAATTCGTAATTTATTGTTTTCTCAGGTTTCAGATCAACATTTGGAACCATGATAGTGCCTGGAGCAGGATCAAAAATTTTGGTTACATCATCCACATTTGGTACACGAAATCCGGTTGAAACCAAAAACGAAATTTTCACGTCATCCGATGGCGAGTTGATAATACCTATGCTTCCTGAATATACAGGAGTTTTCTGGTCAATGGTGCTGAAAGGAGGGTTTGCAGGTAAAGGATCAGGTGGATTTGTAGGATCTGATAAAGTACAATGAAGTGTTGAATATCCTGCCCTGATTCCATCAGTAAGCGTTAACTGATTGTTGATTTTCCATGTATCAGAAATATATATCGCATAATTATTCATCTTATTTTCTCCATCTGGAAAACGGGTTGCAAATTTTGCAATTTCGCCGGTACCTATATCTTTCTTATTGGCTGTTGATTTTAATCCATTTAATTGAACATCAGCTCCAAAACGCATATCGTGTGCCTTTATCTTTTTCTGGAAATCAAGATTTGCGCCTACAACATTCACATTCTCAATCCGGTTTTTTAACCATTTATCGCCAAAATTCCTGTTATGCCTACTTTCTTCCAATGCCTGGTAGTTCAATCCTAAATGTATGGATTGGAATGTTCCTTCCGGATTTTTAAGATTAAAATCGTATGATGTCAGGAGGCGTGATTGAGGCCCGTAGTACCATTCCGCACTTTTAAGGCCATTGCCACCGGCACCTGGTAAGGTGAGTCTGTCATATCGGGGAACATCGGATGAATTGGAATATTGAATGTTCAATCCATGTGTTATGTGTTCGCCTTGTTTGAATGCAAATTTTTGTAAGAGATCATATTGCGAGTATGCACTTTGCACCTGCAGGTAACGATCGGCGTTTTTCACCACAGAATCCTTTCCGTTTATCCTCTCAGCATAGTTAGGCCTTTCGCCATAACTTTCAGTATAAAACGGATTCTGATTCCTGCCTCCTCTTAAATCTCCAAAATTTGAAAAAGTGAATGACGTAAGGGATGCTAATTTTTTCCCACCGATATTAAAATCCGCATGTACTGCAGATTCATTATCCACACTGCCATAGCGATACATTGCATTCGCTTTCACATTCAATTTATCACCTGTTGCAAAAAGTGGTTTTTTTGTATATAAATGAATAACTCCGCCAAGAGCGTCACTTCCATATACGGTTGATGAGGGACCATAAAGAATTTCGGCTCTTTCAAGGTAATTGTTATCTGTTTTGATGAGATCCTGCATGTGCCCTCCACGATAAATAAGATTATTCATTCGTACACCATCTATTTCCAGGAGAACCCGGTTTCCTTCAAAACCTCTGATATTTGGGCTGCCACCGCCAAGTTGGCTTTTCTGCACGTGAATATTGCCGCCATTTCCAAGAAGGTCGGCTGTTGATTGTGCCTGTATATTTGCAATATCCTGAGCAGTGATCACCTGAATCTGCTGGGCAACTGTTTTCCGCGTTTCTTCAACTTTATTTGCTGAAATAACCACCTCATGGAGGTTAATTGCATTATACGAGAGATAGACAGTATTTCCGATTTTTTCTACTTCGGACTTTTTGAATTCAATCTTGATAAAAGAAAGGTGAGAAAAAGTAAGCTCATCACTTTCCTTAAATTGAGAAAGATCCGCACTTCCATTATTATCGGTTGTAACTGAAGTTGATTTGCTTGTGTTGTAAATCAGGCAGTTGCTTACTGGAAGAAGGTCCGACTTGCTGATTACCCGGACCTGTTGAGCAAAAGATGCTCCAGCAATAAGCAGTAATACTAAAGTAATTAGTTTATTCATGAATAATAATTGATTTTATGAAATGTGATACACTACAACTACCTACACGAATGTGTAAAAGTTGAAAATCTGCAACTTTCCCGGCCTGATTCAAAAAGAATCAGAAAGAAGAATAGTTTGATGAATGAAAAATTAGCTGAATTGCTGTGGAGGAGGAGATGAAATTTGAATAGCAGGCCCTTTATAAAAGGCTTCGGAACAAAATAGAGCTGATGAAAGAGTAATCTCTTTAGCATGAAATGGCTTTTCGGTTACAATTCCGGTTTTAATGATTTTTTCAACAATAAATCTTGCGGTATTTTGAACCGGTATCGGCTGATTATTTGAATTGATTATCCTTGTTTGTGCGATTAAAGATTCTTCTTCATTGTCGTGAATACAGACGTATTTAATGTACCTGCTATCAAATACTTTGCGCACTATATCGTACATTTTACCATCAACGATGATTTCTCTGTCGTTCAAAATCTTTAAACGGGAGTTTTCTTTACTTTTAACAAATACAAAGTAGGTCAGATGCTTGTCTGGAAAAGTTGAAATCTGAGCCCATTTTTGATGTTGGATGGCAACTTTCATTACCGAAAGTACAAGGAAATATCCTAATGAATTATAAATCAATAATCCACAGAGTAATATTGCCGATATTTTATATGCACTTTTTTGCATGCGACAAAAGTAATCAGATTTTATGAAACTATCTGCTTTTGGTTTTGTTTAAATTAAAAGTTCAACGTAATTTAGTCGTTGCAAAATATCAAGTTATTTAAATAGAATCAATATGTTGTTTGACATTGAACTGGTCAGGAAAGTCTATTCATTGCTACCTTCCAAAATTGAAAAAGCGCGTAAATCAGTAAACCGACCCCTTACACTCAGCGAAAAAATTCTTTTCAGTCACCTTTGGGACGAATTACCAGCAAAGCCTTACGGCAGGGGAGAAGACTATGTTAATTTTGGCCCCGATCGCGTTGCTATGCAGGATGCAACTGCGCAAATGGCTTTATTGCAGTTTATGACTGCAGGCCGCAGCCATACAGCCGTTCCCAGCACGGTGCACTGCGATCACCTTATTCAGGCATCGGTAGGTGCAAGTGCCGATTTAAGTGTTGCACTTTCACAGAATAAAGAAGTGTACGATTTCCTCGAATCGGTATCCGCAAAGTATGGAATAGGATTCTGGAAACCCGGAGCAGGAATTATCCACCAGGTAATTCTGGAAAATTATGCTTTCCCCGGTGGAATGATGATTGGTACTGATTCACATACAGTTAATGCCGGCGGACTAGGCATGGTTGCTATTGGAGTCGGTGGCGCTGATGCCATGGATGTGATGGCCGGAATGGCCTGGGAACTGAAAATGCCGAAACTTATCGGTGTTAAACTAACAGGGAAATTGAATGGCTGGGCTTCATCCAAAGATATTATACTGAAAGTTGCCGGGATTCTTACCGTGAAAGGTGGAACCGGTTGTATTGTTGAATATTTCGGCAACGGTGCCGATTCTCTTTCTGCCACTGGAAAAGGAACAATTTGCAATATGGGCGCGGAGATAGGAGCAACCACTTCGATATTTGGCTATGATGCTAAAATGAGTGATTACCTGAAAGCCACGGGCCGTGAAGAAATTGCAACCCTGGCTGATGGAATTATTGATGATCTTCGTGCGGATGCAGATGTTTATAATTCACCTTCAACGTATTTTGACCAGGTTATTGAAATTGATCTGAATACTTTGGAACCTTATGTTAACGGACCTTTCACACCTGATGCAGCTTTCCCTATTTCAGAATTTGTAAAAGTGGTTAAAGAAAGAGGATATCCTCAGAAACTTGAAGTTGGCCTCATTGGTTCATGCACTAATTCCTCGTACGAAGATATTACCCGTGCAGCTTCTATAGCAAGGCAAGCCACATCAAAGAACCTGAAAGTTCAGGCTGAATTTGTAATTACTCCGGGTTCAGAATTAATTCGTTTTACAACAGAACGCGATGGTTTACTATCTGATTTTGAAAAAATTGGCGGTGTTGTAATGGCAAATGCCTGCGGACCATGTATCGGTCAATGGAAAAGACATACCGATGATCCCGAAAGACGGAATTCAATCATAACATCCTTTAACCGGAATTTTGCAAAACGTAACGATGGCAATCCCAATACCCATGGTTTTGTGGCTTCTCCTGAAATTGTAACCGCTTATGCAATCGCTGGTGATCTTTGCTTCAATCCTTTAACAGATTACCTGGTTAACAAAGCAGGTGAAAAAGTTAAACTGGATGAGCCCCAGGGCATTGAATTACCTGTTGCAGGTTTTGATGTTGAAGATGCCGGTTACCTTGCACCACCTGCTGATGGATCAGGTATAACTATTTCGGTGAAACCAGATTCTGATCGACTTCAGCTACTTGAACCTTTCGGAGCATGGAAAGGCACTGATTTGCTGGCTCTTCCATTGCTTATCAAAGCTAAGGGAAAATGCACAACCGACCATATTTCGATGGCTGGTCCATGGTTGAAATACCGAGGACATCTCGATAATATTTCCAATAACATGCTGATCGGAGCATTGAATTTTTTTAACGAAAAGACAAACCTGATTAAAAACCAGTTAGATGGAGAGTATGATACCGTTCCTGCAACAGCTAGAGCTTATAAAGCCGCCGGATTAGGTTCGATAGTTGTCGGCGACGAAAACTACGGCGAAGGCTCGTCCCGCGAGCATGCAGCCATGGAGCCTCGTCATTTGGGCGTTAGAGCAATACTGGTAAAATCGTTTGCCCGTATTCACGAAACCAACCTGAAAAAACAGGGAATGCTGGCGCTCACCTTTGCCAATAAAGCTGATTATGAGCTTATAAGGGAGGATGATCGCATTGATATAACAGGATTAACTTCATTTACGCCGGGTAAACCCTTAATCCTTGTCTTAAATCATTCGGATGGAACAATGGATCAATTCCCTGTAAAGCATACGTATAACCAAATGCAGATTGACTGGTTTAAAGCCGGTGGAGCACTGAATTTGCTGAGGATGAGTTTGTAATTAACTGGATATTTCTGAAAGAGCCACTTTCCATTACAACGGAAGTGGCTCTTTTATTTTAAAAAATGTCTTGTCTCGTTTAACTCTCCTCCTTAAAAAACAACTGGTAAAAGTACATTCCCGACTCCTGGTCGAAACCTCTAACAATTTGCTGGTTATCACCATGTACATATATATGGAAATTCTTATCCAGCTTTATAATACTGCGGAAAAACTTGGATTGTTTTTTTACAGCCGCTGCTGAAATGTCAAAATTATCAGTGAGTTGAACGCCATTTTCAACTTCGAATTCTGTTTTATAGGATTTAAAACTGCTGATCATATCAGGAGCCTGCATCACTTCGTTGGCAAAATCATCCATTCCGAAAGTATCATTCTCTTTGAAGAATTTCACTGATTTATTTAGTATTTCAGCCTGGTCAGCTTTAGAAACTTCAAATTGCTCAGGAAATTTTTCTACGACAAACTTCTTGCACATGCTCAGCACATTTTTAGTCTGGTAGTACTCGTCGTTACGAACAAGTACATGCAAAAAATGATCGATCCAGTATTGCGCTTCACCGCCTTTGTTCAGGTTATCAACTACTGAAACCAGGTAGCCCTGATCCCGTTCGGTATTGAAAATCAGGCAGCCTTTATCCAGTTTATGGATGTTGACCCCAGCTTCACTTTCAACTGAAAATCCGTCGTTCTTTTGATAAACTTTCAGAAAAGTCTCTTTTGTTTCCGACTTAAACAAACCAACAGCATCCATAGTTTCTCCGTCTACAATACAATCGCGGAAATGTACAACGTATAATTCCCCGCCCTTTACTTTTGGATGTACTGACTGTTCGTACAGGTGTTTAGCCAGGTTTACGGATTGATCAAAAAGTGTTTCAGGATTGTTGAAAATAGCAGAGACATAGGAATATACCTCGTTCAGTTTTAAATCCGATTCGTGGTACAGGTTATAATATTCATTTGATTTAAAAGGCGAAAAGAAATACGTCAGCAGCAGGTCATTTATACTTTCGTCGGTCCGCAATTCGGATTTTGAAAAACGTATGCCTTCGTTGTTTAGTTTATTACCTACATTATGAAGGGCAATGGATTGGATTTCAATTTGTTCAGTTATAATCATAGTTTCAGTTGCAAAGTATACTTCTTAATTATATCAAAAAAGGTTGGAAGCCGGAAGTCCGAAGACGGAAGCAATTTTAACCTCCGACTTCGGACTTCTGATTTCTTACTTCTAGCTTTTTATTTCAATCCCATAGCCACAATAATTTCTTCAATACGGCCATCGAGTCCGGCTTCAACTTTCTTGAAATCTGCCACAGCCTTGAGGTCTGCTCTTACGCTGAAGTAGAATTTGATTTTAGGCTCGGTGCCTGAAGGACGCATGGAAATCTTGCTGCCATCAGCAAGGAAGAACTGAAGAACATCGCTCTTCGTTAAAGTAATAGGTTTAACTTTTCCAGTTGCAATATCTGTTTCCTGGCTAAGTTCATAATCGTTCATCGTTTTAACCTTTGAACCGGCAATTTCCTTTGGTGGGTTAGCGCGGAAGCCTTCCATCATTGCCTTTATCTCAGCCTGTCCACTCATGCCTTTTCTAACTACATTTACCAGGTTTTCTTTGTACAAGCCATATTCCAGGTAAATATCGAGAAGCAATTCATAAAGGCTTTTCCCTTTGCTGGCGGCCCAGGCAGCACACTCTGCAAATATGCAGCAGGCAGTTACAGCATCTTTATCACGGACAAAATCGCCGATCATAAAACCATAGCTTTCTTCGCCGCCACCAATAAAAGTTTTCTTTCCTTCATTATTCCTGATCACTTCTGCTATCCATTTGAATCCGGTTAGCACATCAAAATATTCAACTCCGGCGCTCCTTGCTATATCACCGATAAGCTCAGTAGTAACAATGGTTTTAACGATATATTCGTTGCCGGTGAGTTTGCCTTTAGCCTGCCATTGTTTTATGAGGTAGTATGTAAGTAGGGCAGCAGTCTGGTTCCCGTTGAGTAAAATATAATTTCCATCGAGGTCTTTCACTCCAACGCCAATGCGATCGGCATCTGGATCTGTAGCTAATACAAGGTCAGCATCGATGGCACGGGCTTTATCCAGGGCCATCTGAAGGGCAGCTTTTTCTTCAGGGTTAGGAGAAACAATGGTTGGAAAATTTCCATCAGAAACAGCCTGCTCCTCAACAATATGGATATTTTCGAAGCCGTAATCTTTCAGCGCTTTTGGTACCAGGGTTATTCCAGTTCCATGTAAAGGAGTGTACACGATTTTCATGTTCTTTTGAGGAACAATAACTTCAGGTGCCAGCGAATAGCTTTTCGATACTTTCAGGAATTCTTTGTCAATGCTTTCGCCTATAATATTGATCTTCATTGCATCACCGGCAAAGTTTACGTCTCCTATAGATGCGATTTTCTGAACTTCTGTGATAACATTTTTGTCGTGAGGCGGAACCAGTTGTGCGCCGTCGTTCCAATACACTTTGTATCCGTTGTATTCCTTCGGATTATGTGAAGCTGTGATTACAATCCCGCTGTGGCAATGAAGGTAACGCACTGCGAATGAAAGTTCAGGTGTGGGGCGTAGATGTTCGAAAAGAAAAACGGTTATCCCATTAGCTGATAAAACCTCAGCAGCGATTTTTGCAAAATAAGTGCTGTTATTTCTCGAATCGAATGCTATGGCTAGCCTGATTTCATTATCCTTTGCAAATACCTTTTTCAGATAATTTGCCAGACCTTGCGTAGCCATTCCAACTGTGTATTTGTTCATTCTGTTTGTTCCGTCGCCCATAATGCCGCGCAGCCCGCCGGTTCCAAATTCAAGATCACAATAAAAACTTTCAGCCAGTTCGGCAGGATCATTTTCGATCATCCGACTGATGCGTGCTTTAGTTTCGTTATCAATATTTTTATCACATAGCCAGGCCTCAGCTCTTTTTAAAATTGCAGGGGCAATAGGTGTATTTGCCATGATATGAATGATTTATATTATTATAGCAGATTGATGTTTACTCTTACAAACGTAAGGAAATTATTTGGATCAGAAGCGGCTGGCAGTGAAAATTTAATGCCGTCCGATGCTGTTAATTGTCGGATATTTTCGAATATAGTTAGATGGAATCATTTAGAAGGAATACACTATTGTTTTAGGCTTTGCGGGATTTGCCCGATTTGAGCAGTGTATTAAATTTTACACCCATCCGTACCCAACTTCCAGGTTGAGGCACATTTCCGTAATCAACATATTCGGTGTTGAGCAGGTTGGTGGCTTCAGTAAAAATCATCCAGTTATTATACTTATAATTGAGCTGAAGGTCTATTTGAACGAAAGGTGCATACGGTGTTTCGTTGGTTTCTTCTTTTCCATCAACATACTTTTTGTAACCTCCTTCGCGATCCTGGTAACTAAAAGCCCAGGATGCTGAAAAGTTATGCCATACCTGGTGGTAAATAAGGAGATCGGCTTTATGTTTCAGTATATCGAGTACATATTTCGACATGTAATCGTCACTTGATTTATCAGCTTTCAGGAAAGCATAATTAAACGTGATACTTTTCAAAAAACTATGTCTTCCGGCTAATTCTTCCACATTCATCGTAATACTTGTCTCAATACCAGCCACATTTACCTGGGTGATATTCATAGCCTGCCAGGGATTCTGGTTCTGGAGTTTAACCCAGTCGATCATATTTTTGCCATACCGTTTAAATACAGCTGCATTGGCAATAATTCCCGGTTTATTGAATTTCAGGCCGGCTTCTATGGTAATTGCTTCTTCCGGCTTGAGATTGGGATCGCCTTTGTTGGTAAAATCGTTGTAATATAAATCGGTGAAAGTCGGCAGTCGCAGGGTTCGGTTGGCTGTACTGTAAAGCCTGATGTTTTTGTTGATCTGATAGGCTAAATCTACTCCGGGATACAATGCAATTTTACCGGGAAGCGCACTCAGGTAACTCGCCAGTAAACCCGCTGAAGCAGAAAATTTGTCCAGGGCTATCGATTCCTCCACAAACAAACCTGCTGAAGTCCTGGCTTTACCCATAGTATAAAACGCACTATCAACACCTTTTACAGGAATGCGAGAAGTGAGTGAATCGCCAAGTTTATTGCTTCGGATCATTTCATGCCGTATATCATAACCAACTGATAATTTGCTTTTATTTCCGGTTGCCGTCCAGATATTTGCGTTGGAACCAATAACTTCAGTATAATGGTAATTATGCGTTGTATACCATGATGGTGCTTCATTACGGAATAAGCGAAACTCGTCATAGTGCCTCCGGAAATAGATTGCAGGTGCAAAACCTTTAAAATTGGATCTATAACGGATCGATGCAAATAGTGTTCTGGTTGTTTCGAATTGATCCGGATATTTGGGCGTGTAAAAACTGTTGGCACCGAATGCTTTTTTCATACAAGCTGCCTGGTATTCGAGTTTCTGTGTTTTGCCAGCGGTTCCGCTGTAAAATAAATTCATCGCCTTGAAATCTGTATTGGCGGTATAACCATCAGAACCGGTTTTGCTGATTTGCAGATTGTGCGTTGTATTGCCAAGGCTCTTTAAAATAGAAGCTGACAGGCTATAAAGACTGTATTGTCCTCCCATGGCTGAAACAGAGACCTGGTCTGCAACTTTTTCATTGGTAATAATATTGATCACACCGTTAAATGCATTTGCCCCGAAAACCCGGGCTCCAGGGCCTTTTAATATTTCAATGCGGTTAATACTCGCCAGGTCAACAGGTATATCCATGTTGTGGTGGCCTGTCTGCGGATCGCTGATATTCATGCCATTGAGCAACACAAGTGTCTGGTCGAATGAACCACCCCTGATGCTAATGTCAGCCTGCATTCCAAAGGATCCACGGCTTCGTATATCCGTATTCATCGCATAGCTAAGCAGTTCCGAAATATTCCTGACCGGCATTTGTTCAATTTCCTTTTTTCTGATAACCTGTATGCTTCGTTTTAATTGCTCAAACAGAACCGGCGTACGGTCGGCTGTAACGACGAATTGGTCGAGGGTTATATGTTTGCTGATTGAAGTATCCGTTACTGCCTGTGCTAACAGTTTGTTGGAATTTACTGCAGCCAATATTACTACAAAAAGAAGGAAATGAAATGAATAAAAGTATTTGTTTATCAGCATTATATGTTGATTATGAGTATGTTTGAAGGTAAGATGGCTGCTTTTTTGAAAAGGGAGCAAAATTAGCCTGTTAAACAATATGAATAACAAATTCCTGTGATTTAGCCTTTTCACGGAAGCACAGTTTAGCTTCGATAATAGTACTTTAAATCAGCCGGTCGGTTTTATTAACAAATTAAAACCGGATTTGATGATAAAATACAAATAAATTAAAAACTGGAAATCGCTGCTGTTCCTAAAAGCACAAGGGATAATGTATATATAACAAGCAAGATAACGGTTGAAGCACCTATAAAAACAAACAGATTTTTGAGGTTTCGTAGTGAAATAGTCATTTTTTCCGTGCTGGAAAGATTTACTGCTTTCAGTACATTATTCGAAAATTTATTCAGAAAAAAAACAGGGATAACATAGATTACAGCGACCAGGATGTATAAAAATGAAAGTATAGCCGGCGAGAATGGAAGATTTAAAGGAATTAATTCATCCGCTGATGATACTTTATTTAAAACAAAACTCATCACAATTCCACCTGCAATTAAAAGGCCAGTTACTATGAAACCCAGGATTGCGAGGAATTTGCCCCATTTTGCCGCTGTCAACAGGAAAGAGATTGATTCGGCGGTTAGTTGTGGAATTTCGGATTTAGTATCTGGTGATGATAAATTTTTATGCTCTTCCATAAATAGTGGCTTTTACTTTAAATAAATATTCCTAACCAGATTTTCTAAAGGTTAAGACCTACAAACATACATAATTATTATCAAACATTGATAAAAGCACATTGGACAAAAGACGAAAAAGCCATGTTTCCATGGCTTTTTCTGATATCTTTTTAAAGAAGTTATACAGTGTCCTACTTGCATTTTCCAAAGAAATCAAGTGGTAGTGTTTTTGAATCCAGTTCCTGTCCATCAATGTAATTTGAAGGATCAAACTGATCAGGATTCGTAACAGGTATAGTGATACTGGTAATTTTAAATTCGGTACGTCGGTTAGCCTGGTGCTCGGCAGAGGAACATTTAATTCCATCAAAGCATTTATTGATAAGATTGCGCTCACCATAGCCTTTGGCCGCGATCCTGGTTTTGTCGATACCGCTGTTTACTATGTATTTAACAGCCGATTCAGCTCTGTTCTGTGAAAGTTTATCGTTATACGCAAATGATCCGCGGCTGTCAGTATGTGATCCCAATTCGACATTTACAGGATTTTCGTTCATGATACGAACCAATTTATCCAATTCAGGTTTGGCATCGTCACGGATTTTGTATTTATCGAAGTCGTAATAAATATTTTCGATGCTGAAGGTTTTATTGACTGTAAGTTTGTCAAGTAGCAGATCGCGGGGAGCCATGTTCGTGTTCCCTTCCTTTAGCAAAGTAATTGGAAACGGGCTGCAGTCAGCTATAAAATTTGGCATCAATGCTTTTACAACGTAATCAGCCTGTTTGTCGATAACAGATTTGTACATTCCATCCGCATCGGTTTTGAGTACTTTAACTTTTCCAGTAAATGGATTGTAAAGGAAAACAGAGGCGCCAGCCAAAGGTTGCAAGGTAGTTTTATCTTTTACAAAACCGGCAATAAGAGTAGGTAAAACCGGTGCAGGTTCTACTACACGGAAAGCATAAATATCGTCGCTGCCAACTCCATTGGGACGATTGGAAGAGAAAAAACCGTTTTTATTTCCGGGGGCAAAAGCGACGGCAAAATCATCGAAAGAACTGTTAATAGGGCGATGCAGGTTTTCTGGCGTTGTCCATTTCCCATTTTCATCTTTTGTTTCAAAAATATCAAGTGAACCATACCCCGGATGTCCGTCGCTGGAAAAGAAGAGAACACCGTCACTACGCATACTTGGGAACATTTCTTTACCTTTTGTATTCACAGGTTTTCCCAGGTTTTTGGCAGGGCCCCAGTCAGCTCCTTTTCGTTTACACATCCAGATATCAGTTTCGCCTTGTCCGCCCGGCATGTCACTAACGAAATACAAGGTTTGTCCATCTGCTGAAAGTGAAGGATGGCCAACCGAATAGTCTTTGCTGTTCAGGAAAAACGGTTGAATTTCGCCCCATTCACCTTGAGTTTTAGTTGCGTAATAGATTTTTAGCAGGTTGGTTTTGTAATTGCCTTCGCGTTTTGCTTTTCCAAAGAAAGAGCGGGTGAAGTAAATGCTGTTTCCATCGGAACTAAAAGTAGCAGGTCCATCATGATATGCCTGGTTAATCTTGCTACTGAACTCAGACGCTTCTTCCATGTTTCCCCAGAAATCGCCAGCTGATGCCGGTTTGGATTTCATAATATTAAGATAGCCATGCCCGGTCCAGCCATATTCTTTTCCTTCGCCTGGATTGGAATTGAAATCAGAGGCAAACACAAGTCCTCCTTCATAAAAAGCAGGCCCGAAATCGCTTTGGTTAGTGTTCAGATTATTTGCTAATTTGACTTCGTATCCAGGTTTTATAGCTTTCCAGGGTCCAAGTACACTGTCGCAATAAGCAGCATATTGCTTTCCCTTATGATCAGAAGGATTCATCTGGCTATATTTCAGATACATCTCTTTTGCGTCTTCATAATTACCTGTTGACTGCAGTGCCTGTGCAAAGTAATAGAAGGATTCCGGTTTTGCGCCGGGCGCAGCTACAGCCTGCGCATAAGTTTCCTTTGCATTTACTATGTCATGCTGTAACCGATAGCAGTCAGCCAGCAATGGAAGTGCATCATTACGCGTTTTTTCATTGGCAGAAACTTTCTTAAGTATCTCAACTGCACTTGCATAGTTATACTTATCCATCTGCTTCTGAGCCTTGTAAATTGACTGGCAACTCATCAGAACTGAAAGCAGGATGCCAATTGTCAAAAAATGAATATACCTCTTCATTATTATGGGTTTTATTAGTTACTGTGATTTTGTCTAGTGGTTCAGGTTATAAATTGGGCAATGATGGTTAGTGGGTTACATTTATTTTATTATTTGAACTTCGACCTAGTTACTTCCATGACCACGAACATAAACATATCCTGTTCTGTTTTTCTGGTCTTTTATCTTTAAGATAAAAAAGTAGACTCCATCCGGAAGATATTCGCCCTTCTCATTGGTTCCATCCCAACGTTTATCCGAATTATTGTATCCTGATGCTTCGTAGAGTTTTGTACCCCACCTGTTGAAAATAATTACATTGTTATCAGGAAAACTTTCAATTCCGCCAATATACCAGAAATCGTTTTTGCCATCACCATCAGGTGTTACCAGGTTAAAGATTTCAATCTCCGCTGCCGGACGTACAGGGAATATGGTAATTATTACCAGTGCAGTAGCACATTTAGAAGGAGTTCCTCTATCACAGATTTTATACGTAATAGTGTCATTTCCAGCAAAGTCCTTAGCAGGTGTATAATTAATGAACCCACCTTCAATATTCTCAACGCTTCCATGTTTTGGATTGCTGACTATACTTACGTCAAGGCCAAGACCAATGACATCGGTATCATTTCCGGTTATATTTACAACAACTGGTTCGTTAAGGTTAGTTGTATCATAATCATTCCTTGCAATTGGCCTGACAGGTTCTTCCATTCTAACGGTAACCTGATCGCTTTGTGAACAGCCACTTAATGCATCAGTAGTGGTCATGGTAAATACGGTTTCAGTATTTAACGCCAGGGTTGTAGGGTTCAATACACCATTGGTCGCGAGATAATTAGCAGGTTCCCAGTTGTACGAAAGTACGCCTGATCCGCCTGCAGCAGTTCCGTTAAACGATGTAGTTGTTCCGCTTACAATCACCTGGTCAGTCCCAGCATTCACAATAATAGGCTTATAGATTGTCAGAGTAACCTCATCTGAAGTTTCTTGATTTCCACATTCTGAAGGTCCATAAGCTGTTAGTTTAAATACCACAGCACCGGTTTCATTGGCTGCAGGTGTATAGGTTGGGTGCAGAGTTGTAGCACTTGATAATGTACCAAGCCCGTTATGAGTCCACGATAACGAACTATAATTTGTTGCAGAAACATTAGTAAAAGTGTAAGGAACCGCCGAACACAAAACCTTATCTTCACCAGCAAAGGCGGTAACCGTTTGATTTATAGTAACAGTAACTGTCATTGAACAGGTTGAGACGTTTCCACATCCGTCTGTCGCAGTCCATTCTATAGTTGTATTTCCAACTGTGAACAACCCCGAAGCGTCGGCAGTATGGTTTATGCTATTGGAAATAGTCACTGAACTGCATTCGGCAGTGACGGTTGGCTTAGGTACAACAACAGTTGCACCACAAACTCCAGGATCATTGTTCACTGAGATATTTGCCGGGCATGTAATTATTGGAGCGGTATTATCCTGAACGGTGATTACCTGGCTTTTTTCAGATTGATTTCCGCAGTTGTCAACGGCTTTCCATGTTCGGGTAAGAATATAGGAACCAGCGCAGGATCCATCTGTGCGGACTTCGCCATCATAGGTAGGAGAAACAGAAGCATCACAGTTGTCGGTAGCAGTAGCAGTTCCTACAACCGGTACCTCGCTGCACGGAACAGTGACATCAGCCGGAACGCTGAGAACCGGGGCAGTAATATCCTGAACGGTGATTACCTGGCTTTTTGAAGCCTGGTTTCCGCAGTTGTCAACTGCGTTCCAAGTGCGGGTAAGAATATATGAACCAGCACAAGATCCATCGGTACGAACTTCGCCAACATAAGAAACAGTAGCAGAAGCATCACAGTTATCGGTAG
>CAIWMA010000394.1 GCA_903913645.1 uncultured Bacteroidales bacterium
CAAAAAATCATGAAACAAAAACCTATCCTAGTTTTATTGCTTTTATTGTTATCTACAATTGTTTTCGGACAACTTGATCAAGGCAAGTTTTTTATTCAGGGATCAAGTTCCATCGGATTTAGTCATGAAAAGGCCACCTATACTTCAGGAGGTACTTCTACTGAATCCTATAAATTGGCTCATTTCGGATTTAGTCCAAAGGCAGGATATTTCGTCATGGATAATCTTCCAATTGGTCTGTCAATAAATATAAGCACTTATAAAACCACAGGTATCAGTAGCTCATATGAAAATCAAAGCAATAAGTTTACAATCGGACCTTTTGCAAGGTATTACTTTTTGCCCCAGGATAAACTAAAACCAATGGTAGAAATAGCTGCAGGCATTGGAAATTCGAAAGATAAATCCTCAGGTTCAGGTTATAATTCCGAATCGAAATCTGGGATATTCGAATTCAGCATCGGAGCAGGAGCAAGTTGTTTTGTAACAGACCATATTGCTTTCGATATGCTTATAGATTATCACATTAATAAATACAAGCTCAAATCACAAAGCAGTTCTTCCGGAATTAAAAGCACTACAGCAACTGATTCCAGCGAAAAATACACTGGAATTGGAATCAACCTCGGAGTCGTGGTGATTCTACCATAATTAAAAACACCGGTTGAAAAACCGGTGTTTTTGTAATCTTTTATAAAATTGAATTATTGGCTGCAGTAAGTTAATAGTATTTACTTAATAATAGTTTCTTCCCGTCCAGGACCGGTAGAAAATATTTTTATTGGCAGCCCTGCATCTTTTTCAATGAAATCGGAGTACATTTTAAGTTTCTCAGGCAGAAGGGCATAATCATTTACCCCTTTCAATGAATGATTCCATCCGGGTAATGATTCATACAAAGGTTTAACAGGATTGCTTAACGTCTCATAAGTAAGATCCTGGGTAATTTGCCCGTTAACTTCATACCCGGTACAGATTTTAATTGCATCGAAGTCGTTCATAACGTCAGCCTTCATCATTACCAGGTCGGTAACACCATTAAGCATGATGGCATAACGCAGCGCAGGCAAATCGAGCCAGCCACAACGGCGTGGACGACCAGTTGTTGATCCGAACTCTTTACCGTTATCGCGTAGTCTTTCGCCTGTAGCATCTTCTAACTCAGTTGGGAATGGGCCGCTGCCGACACGTGTGCAGTACGCTTTAAAAACGCCGTAAACCTTACCGACTGCCGAAGGAGGAATTCCAAGTCCTGAGCAAACTCCGGCAGTAATAGTATTGGATGATGTAACATACGGATATGACCCGAAATCCACATCAAGCAAACTTCCCTGGG
The DNA here is from genome assembly GCA_903913645.1 of uncultured Bacteroidales bacterium. GTDB lineage: Bacteria > Bacteroidota > Bacteroidia > Bacteroidales > UBA4417 > UBA4417. Next base: position 1,337 of record CAIWMA010000394.1, read on the forward strand.
CACCTTCAGCAAGAATACTCTTACCTTCAGCCAACGCTTTATTGATATAAAGTTCACTATCGATCAGCGGGAATGAACGTAGTTCCTCAACTGCAGCAAACCAGTGTTTTTCGTATTCATCAAAGGGTTGCTTATCAATTAATTGCATCTGGTAATCAAAATTATAGGATGCCAGGATATTTAAATGGCGTAGCTTCAGTTTATTGTATTTCTCAGTAAAATCGGGAGCAAGAATGTCACCGAAACGTAGTCCGTAGCGGGCGGTTTTATCTGTATAACAAGGACCAATTCCTTTAAGTGTCGAACCGATTTTACCTGCACCCATGGCTTGTTCATAAGCGGCATCCAGCATCCGGTGGGTAGGAAGGATAAGGTGAGCGCGTTTCGAAATTCGTAGGTTTACCCGCGGATTAACTCCTTTAGCAACAAGTTTTGCCAGCTCCTGTGATAATATATACGGATCGGCTATAACGCCATTTCCGATAATATTGATTTTCTCGGGGTGGAATATTCCGGATGGAATTGTATGTAATACATGCTTGTCGCCTTCTATCTGCAAAGTATGACCCGCATTTGGACCACCCTGAAATCGTGCTATAATATCATATTGCGGAGTAAGCACATCCACAATTTTACCTTTTCCTTCGTCGCCCCATTGAAGGCCTAACAATACATCTACTTTCATCCTTACACAAATTAAGCAACCCTGCAGAGGTTGCTGTTGATATAGATGCAAAGATAAAACTAATTGTTGATGGTGATCTAAAAAAGAGTTAACAACCTATGTGAAGATTGTTAATTCACCACTTCTGCTTTAACACGACTTCCGTAAAGCGTCAATGCGTGGTGGGTAACTTTTATGCCTAGCGCTCTTTCGGCCGAAACAATAATTTCCTGTATTCGTGGATCACAAAATTCAAGTACGTCACCATTATCGATATCGATAAAATGGTCATGCTGCTTGAATTTAAATGATTTTTCGAACTGAGCACAGTTGTTACCGAACTGGTGTTTTGTAACAAGGTGGCAATTAAGCAACAACTCTATTGTATTGTATAAGGTTGCACGGCTTACCCTGTACTTATTATTCTTCATCTGAATGTAGAGCGATTCGATATCAAAATGACCTTCGGTAGAATAAATTTCCTTAAGAATCGTGAACCGTTCAGGCGTTTTACGATGCCCTAGCTTTTCAAGATAGTCAGTAAACAACTTCTTGACTGTTTCGTAATTAAGTTTCTTTGAATCAGAGATCATACTTTTGATTTTGATGTAAAAATATGAAATTTTCTAATTGCTATTTAGAATTAATAAAAATAGGTAAGAATTTATATTTACGTTTTAGAAATTCAGGGCAAACACTAGCCGTTAACAGAATTTAGAAACAAAAAAATCAAAGAAAAAGTTTATGTTTTTAAAAATTTCAGCATTCTGCTGGCTGTGGAGATGCCTTCAATCTGCTTTATTTGTTCAATAGTGCGGTTTATATCAACAGTATCATGTATAAAGAAACTTAGATACGCTTCGAAGAGTTCTCCTGAGGTATCGATGTGGAAGGATCTTACATTGTAATGCATTTCGTCACTAATTACCCGGATAATATCTGAAATCATGCTTTTACGATCGAAACCACTGATTTTAATACCTCCGAGAAACGTATTCATATGTTTATTCCCCCAGCTAGCATGGATGATCCTGTTTGCGCGACGTGCCATAAGCTCTATAGCCTCCGGACAATTTGTACGGTGAACTATCCATTTTGTCCCGTCGGGCGTATATGCAACTATTTCATCTCCTGGCAAAGGATGACAACAAGTTGCAATACCGAAATCCAGTTCTTCAAGATCGTATGTAACTCCTAGCCTGGACTTTAGCTTTGCAGGTAAAGCAGCTGATTCATTCTTTGACTTCCTGTTGTAGGTGCCAACCTGGGAGTTTAGTTCGTTATTTTCCAGATGGATAAATTTCTCAATTTCTTCCAAGGGAACTTTATTCTGAAATACATTGTAAAATAAATCTGCCGGGCTGGCAAATCCCATATATTCACTAAAACGGGTAATACTGTTTTTACTCAGAATGAAATCGTGCTTCAAGAATGTTTCTTCCAGTTGGACTCTTCCTGTGGTTGCTTGCTCCTTTCGTTGCTCCTTCAAGGCTTCCTTAATACTGTAGCGAGCACGTGGAGTAATAACATATTCAAGCCATTCTTCCTTCGGAGAACTCTTTTTTGAAGCTATGATTTCAACCTGGTCACCGCTTCGCAGCCTATGATCCAATGGGACAAGGTTTCGGTTAACTTTTACTCCGATGCAATGGTTTCCAAGTTCGGTATGTACAAGGTATGCGAAATCGAGCACGGTGCTTCCTGATGGCAAGGACTTAAGATGCCCCCTTGGGGTCCAGACGAAAACCTCATCACTAAATAGTGTAAGTTTGATATCGTCCAGAAAATTGAGCGTGTTTGCATCGGGTGACTTTAAAATTTTGCGCAGTTCGGCCAGCCAGTCATCAAGTCCTGATTCCTGGGCTTTATCCTTATCAATCTGTTGCTTGTATTTCCAATGCGCAGCATACCCTCTTTCGGCAATTTCATGCATCCGGCGTGTACGTATCTGAACTTCTACCCATTGCCCTGTTGGACTCATAACAGTTGTATGCAGCGATTCATAGCCATTTGCTTTTGGAGTTGATATCCAGTCGCGAAGACGGTTTTGTTTTGGATTATAATTATCGGTTATCAGCGTATAAACCCGCCAGCAGTCGATTTTCTCCTGTTCGAGTGCCGATTCAATTATTATACGTACAGCAAACAAGTCGTACACTTCTTCGAAAGGTATTTCCTTGACCTGCATTTTTTTATAAATGGAATATACCGATTTTGCCCTGGTGTCGATCTCGAATTCTATGCCCTGGGAAGCCATCGCCTTTTTGATAGGAAAAATAAATTTCTGAATAAAGCTTTTACGTTCAACCTCGGTTTCCTGGAGTTTTGCAGAGATGGTACGATAAATTTCAGGTTCGTTATATTTAAGGGCAAGATCTTCAAGTTCACTTTTTATAACATATAGTCCAAGCCGGTGAGCTAAAGGCGAATAGAGATAAAGCGTTTCGGCAGCTATATTTTGCTGTTTGGTTGCCGGCATCGAATCGAGAGTACGCATGTTGTGCAACCTATCGGCCAGTTTTATCAGAATTACTCTCACATCATCACTCAGGGTTAAAAGCATTTTTTTAATACTTTCAACCTGTGAGGTAGACTCAAGCCTTTCGTAACCATCTTTTATTTTGGTAAGTCCATCAACAATATAGGCAACTTTATCTCCGAATTTCTGCCTAATCATTTCAATGGTGTAATCAGGATTATCTTCGACCACATCGTGAAGCAAAGCGCTGATAATAGCCGTTTCACCGAGTCCGATTTCTCCGGCTACAATCCTTGCAACTTCAAGCGGGTGATAGATGTATGGTTCGCCTGTGCGGCGGCGCATAGTGAAGTGAGCCTGGGAAGCCATAATAAAAGCTTTGCGAACTTGGTTGTTCTTCTGAACACCCTTGTTCGCATTCCATGCTCTCATTAAAGCACGGTATCGTTTTACAATTTCTTTTTTCTCCTTCTGCAGATCAATATTATACATACACCTTTATCCTTCCTGCTTTAACACTTCAAAAATACTAAATAAATCTGATCAAAACAGGCACATCGCTAAGCCCTTTTACCAAACAACGCTAAAAATTCAAAACTTAGCAATTAATGTCATTCATTTATACGCTTAATTTGTACTTTTGATGTGTTGATAGAAACCTGTTCTTTTATCTATAAGTGTGTTTCTACCTGATTAAGTATCTTTATGAAGAAATATTTCATTCTGCTTGTTGTATTTATTTGGTTTGCAAGCCCCGTGCTGGCTACGCATCAGCGTGCAGGAGAAATTACTTTTAAATATATATCAGGATTAACCTACGAAATTACCATTGTAACATATTCTTTTGCCCCGAGCCCTGCCGACAGGTATGAACTTACAATAAACTGGGGTGACAAAACAAGTTCAACTTTACAACGATCAAATGGGCCCGCAGGTCAATTGGGATATACAGGCGAAATTGTTGGTCCTGATATTAAAAAAAATCTTTACACCGGGCTTCATACCTTTCCGGGGTCAGCCACATATAAAATCACTCTCGAAGATCCTAACCGGAATTTCGGTATCCAGAATATTCCAAATTCCGTTGATGTTCCATTATTTATTGAAACTGAACTCATAATTAATCCGTTTGTTGGGATAAATTCATCACCGCAGCTACTCCTGCCTCCTATCGATCAGGGTTGCGTAAACCAGCCTTTTCTTCACAACCCCGGAGCTTATGATCCTGATGGCGACAGTCTTTCTTTCCGTTTCGTAACTTGCCGAGGTGCCAATGGCGAAAACATCCCAGGATTTCAGCTTCCTAACCAGGTGGGTACCAATATTGGAAGCACCTTTACAATGAATGCTGTAACAGGTGAAATCCTATGGCAGGATCCTAAAATGCAGGGAGAATATAATATTGCTTTCCTGATCGAAGAGTGGCGTCATGGAAAAAAAATCGGATACATTACCCGTGATATGCAAATCACTATTGTTACCTGCGATGATCATGCGCCTGTACTGCATCCTATAGCTGATACTTGTATTGAAGCCGGAACCATATTACAATTCAAAGTAGTGGCTACAGATATAGACTCAAATGCAATAAAGCTTACAGCAGCTGGTGCTCCATTCCAAATCACTAATCCAAGTGTTTTTATTGCCCCATTCGACTCTTTAATACGCAATACAGGAATATTCAGGTGGGAAACAACCTGTAATCATATTAGAAAAAATCCCTACCAGGTATATTTTAAAGCTACAGATAATTCGAAACCGGTCAATCTTTTCGACTTGAAAAGCATGAATATTAAGGTCATTGGCCCGGCACCCAGGAATCTCACAGCTACATCGTTGGGAAACAGTATTCAATTAAAATGGAATAAAAACCGTTGCCCAAATGTAAGCGGCTACAAGATTTACAGGCGAAATGGATTCTTTGGCTATATTGCAGGGTACTGCGAAACAGGAGTCCCTTTATATACAGGGTATCAATTGATTGCTACAATTTCTACTACAGATACTCTCTTTACCGATAATGAACTTTCGCGCGGTATCGATTATTGCTATATGGTAGTAGCCACCTATCCTGACGGAGCTGAAAGTTATGCTTCGAATGAGGCTTGTTCACAGCTTAAAAAAGATGTTCCTGTTATTACAAATATCAGTATACAAAAGACAGGAATTGCTGATGGACGCATTTATCTTGCCTGGTCGAAACCAACTGAATTAGATCCCATACAAACACCAGGGCCATACAAATACCTTATATACAGATCTGAAGACCTTACAGGCACTGCTTTTCACCTTATAGATTCAATGACTTTTCTCAACGATACAACATACACCGACGATATTCTCAACACATTCGAACACGGTTTAAACTACAGGATTGATTTCATCAATGATAGTCCGGGAAACCGTTTCCTGGTCGGCCCTTCACAGAAGGCGTCATCGGTATTTATTACATTATCTCCTGGAGATAAAAAAGTTAGGGTTATTATTAATTCCTCCGTTCCATGGACCAACGAAAAGTATGTAATTTATCGAAAAAATGAAATTACGCTGCAGTTCGATTCGATTGGCACATCTATTTTCCCATCCTATACTGATACTGATTGTGTTAACGGTAAATCATACTGCTACAAGGTAAAAGCAATCGGGACTTACGGAACCGCTGGAATTACAGATCCACTTATAAACTTTTCACAGGAAACATGTGCTACTCCCGTTGACAATGAGAAACCTTGTGCCCCGACATTGAGTGTTCAGCCAGACTGTGAAAATTTCCAGAATGTACTCACCTGGCAAATCACCAAACCAGACTGTTCATCTGGTGTTGCAAAATATGTTATATACTACCGGCCTCTTCAAACAAAAAATCTTGTGCCTCTGGATTCAACGCAGGCATTAACATATATACACTCCCACCTGAGCTCAATTGCCGGGTGTTATACTGTTCAGGCAGTTGACTCAACAGGAAACCGTAGCTTTATGAGTGATACAATATGTATCAGCAGTGTCGTTTGTGGAAAATATCGTTTGCCTAACGTATTTACACCCAACGGGGACCTAAGCAATGACATTTTGACACCATTCCCGTATTCAGGCGTCGAAAGCATAGATTTACAGATATTTAACAGGTGGGGAAATCTTGTTTTTACTACAAAGGATCCCGATATAAAATGGGATGGTACTCTTGAACGAACCAATCAGCCTGTTAGTGATGGTGTGTATTATTATGTATGCGATGTGTATGAAATCACTGAAATAGGAACTGTTAAAAGGACAATTAAGGGAAGCATAACAGTGATCAGGTAATATGAATTCGACGATACTTTGTCAAACTCTCAATTTCATTTTGGAACACATAGATTACCCGAAATCATAACTTTCTGTTTCACCACCAACTAAAGGAATTGATTCCGGTTTCAATTCAGTTTCTAGCAATGCAGTTCACTTGCGGAAGCAAAGGAAAAACCTGCTAAATAATTGGAGGCCTTTGTTCAAGTTCTGAATTTCAGGGTCATTTGGTAAGATCAAAGTTTCACAGGGTTGGAAGCCAAAATAGTTCCGTGTTTCTCAAAAGAAAAAATCCGGGACGAGCCCGGATTTTTCAGCATATTTTAATTTATTTACTTTTTTACTTCTCTCTCCAGATCAAGAAGCCCGCTTTCGATATTATAGGAAACGACTTTACCTTCATCGTCTTTGTTCAGTTTCAACTCAAGCTCACTTGAAGTAATTGTATTGAAGGTTTGTACTCCGAGTTCAGCAAATGTCCAGAGTGTGAGGTTCTTCTTTTCTTCTATTGGTGGTGCAGTATTTGTATTTGAAGCAAATAAGCCTCTGGCTTTAGTTGTGATAGCACTTAAAATGGTCTTCGCCGGATCCTTATCTGCCGAATTTAGTTGCGCATATTGTATTTGTTCAGCAAGTTTCAGGTTATAATAAAATTCCCGGTTTTGATTAATGTACATCTGGCTTGTCCGTATAAAGGTAAACTGCGGATCAACAAATTCTCTGGTCGTAATTTCAACTGCTGCTTTGGACTCTATCGATTCAACAGTATGGTGATCAATAAATGCTAATGTTTCCTTTTCCTCATTAGTATTAGTATTGACATTTATAGCGGTATTATTATCAATTGAACTCTTATTTTTATCAGGATTTGATATCACATTTGCAGGCTGTTTGATAGAAGCGGCAATTTGATTACCTGGAATTAGAGCGGCTGGCTCAGATATTGTCCTGTCGATTGTGTTTTTCGCATTCCCTTGCTTAGCAATGCTGGTTGGAATATCATTTCGGTTGAGTAAAAAATAAAAACTAACAAATAGTGCCAGCGAAGCAGCGGCTGACAAAGCGTAATATACGATCCTGCGGATTGGGATTACTGATTGTTTCAGGCTGCTTTTGTTCTCAAAAATGATATTTGTATCAGTGCTGATTACAGTTTGTTTGTAAAGTTTACGATCCCTTTCAAGATGCTGATTATTACGCATGAATTCAGCTAGCTGAATCTGTTCATCCGTATCCAGATCACCTTCGAGTTCACGTGCGAAGTAATTTTCGAAAGTATTCTCATTAATCGGACCAACTGGAATTGCCTTATGTTTAAGAGATTCTTTAGCTTCAAAAACAATTGCATTTTCTGACGGAAGATGCGCAAGGGCATAAAGTTTACGATCATTTTCGAACTGGGGGTTGATACTGATAAATTCCTCCAGAGATGCAAGTTGTTCAGCATTTAACAATCCTTCGGTTTCGTCAAACAGGTATTCTTCGTAGTTCAGTTCATTAATCTGCGCGGTTGCGAAAACCTGGTTCTTCTTTAAAAATGATTTCTTATCAAAAATAATATCCTGATCAGCAACAAGCGAAACGGCTTCAAACTCTTCAAAAACTTGCTTCAGGTCAGGGTTCTGCTCAACGAAAAAGAGTACTTCCTCAACCATTTCCGGGCTTAACTGCCTTTCATAATAGTCGAGAAAATATGCTTCGTAGTTGTCCCTGTTGATATTCATTTTGTTTGATCTTATTTAAGCTGTGTTTACTAGAGTACTAAGTCGAGGCTGCCAATATATTGTTTTAAAAAAGTCCGTGCTCTGAAAATATACACTTTTACCTGTGATTCATTTAGTTTCAGAATATCGCCGATTTCTTCATACGAGTATCCTTCGTAGTCGCGGAGCATGATAACCGATCGTTGTATTTCCGGAAGTTTTGCGACAGCTTCGTTTATTACTTCCTTCAAATCGTTATACGTGCCGGGCGATTCATCATGTGTTTCGGTGTAATCGTCATTCAAAGAACTGAGGCGCTGGTTTTTACGGATATGGTCGATCATAGTGTGATAGGCCGTTGTAAAAAGGTAGGCGCGGGCTTTTTCGTATGCTACTTCTTTTACTCTTTCCCACATCCGTACATACGATTCCTGTACTATATCCTGGGCCGTATCCCTATCCCTGATATTCTTCAGGATAAAGCGATACACTCCGTCGGAGTATAAGTCGGCACATGAATTGTACTCGGCTGTAGTCATACTTTTGGTTGTTGGTTGTTGGTTATTCGAAGATAATACGGTTAACTCCGGTATAAAGTTACAATTGAATTGAAAATATTTTATTCTTACTGCAAATAATCTTTATTAAAGAATTTCTGAATGTATAGGTATCAGATAAAGAAGTTAATTGGTTCTACAAAGTCCTTTTTATCGCGGATCACAATCTGTGGCTGATGGTATACCAGTGAATGTGGTTCCACACTTTCGGTTAGCCAGACATTTCCGCCGATTACTGAACCGCGCCCAACCACGGTTTTACCTCCTAAAATAGTGGTTCCTGCATAAATAATTACATCGTCCTGTATCGTTGGGTGCCGTTTCTGGTCGCGGAGTGCACGTTCAACAAAAAGTGCACCTAAGGTCACTCCCTGGTAGATTTTCACATTATCACCAATTTCAGTTGTTTCGCCAATAACTACTCCGGTTCCATGATCTATAAAGAAATTCTTTCCAATTTTTGCTGCCGGATGAATATCAATACCGGTTTTACCGTGTAAATATTCACTCATAATTCTGGGCAGCAATGGTACCTTTAGCAAACACAGTTCATGCGCAATGCGATAAACCGAAATTGCGTAAAAACCCGGAAATGACATAATTATCTCTTCGATTCCTTTTGCTGAAGGATCGCTGTTCAGAAAAGATTGGGCATCATTCAACATTTTATCATAAACATCTGGAAGTTGATTAAAAAAAGATTCAACAACTTGGGTTACTTCTTCTTCTGCGCCGTCGTGCAAAGGATAAAGGAGTTCACTGAGCCTGAAACGAAGACGACGTAATTCTTTTTGTAATGATTTTAAGGAAACTGTGCGATTGCCCTTTAGTGGGAAGAAGAACATTACAAGTTCATCGACAAAGTGTTGTGTACTTTCAACCGGAGGAAGATTGGCATGCGCACAAACGTAACTCCGGAAGATTTCTTTAGGTAAAAGTGCTAATCGGTCCATAGGTTTAATTAACTGAATATTAGTATTATATGATTATCTAAGAACAGTAAATCCTGGAATTTGTTCATTTCATCTGTATTTTTCGCAATGAATGAAATGTGTAAAAAGCAACAAATGAGCTGGGTTTTTACGTCTAATTTTATACAAAAATAAGACATTAGGTTACTAATTGTTCATTACAACAAGCAACGTAAAGAAACAGACACTAAAAATTAGTCAGAATTTCCTTTAAAATCCGTTCACACAATCATCTCCTCGTGGATCAGAGGCTACTTCACGACGACCATCTGGCAAAATCCGTATCACTTCCATCCTCCCGATTTGGCCGCGTTCGGTTACAGTGTAACCCATAGTTTGTAATTGTTTTCTGACTTCCGGATCAAATTCTTTTTCAACCATTACCTCATCTGGCAGCCACTGATGGTGAAATTTTGGTTTGTTGATAGCTTCAGAGGTATTCATGCTGAACTCTAAAATATTTATAAGTGCCTGAAAAACAGAAGTTGGAATGGTAGTTCCTCCGGGTGTCCCAACGACAATCAAGGGATTTTTATTCTTATCCAGTACCAAAGTAGGAGTCATTGAGCTGAGCATTCTTTTGCCGGGTTGTATAGCATTGGCTTCGCCTCCGACAGCGCCGTACATATTAGGGACACCGGGCTTGATGCTGAAATCATCCATTTCGTCATTGAGTAAAAATCCGGCTCCGGAAACTACAGTTCTGCTGCCATAACTATTGTTTAAGGTTGTGGTTATGCTAATCATATTTCCTTCTTTATCAATAATGCTGATATGTGTAGTTTCTTCACTTTCTTTTATGATTCCTGCTTTGACACCAGAGCTGGGCGTTGCCCTAGTGGAATCGTAATCTGCCATGCGGTTTTGAATATATGCTTCACTGGTAAGGGTTTTGATGGGAACTTTCCAATAATCCGGGTCGCCTAAATAAACTGACCTGTCGGCAAAGGCTCGTCGTTCGGCCTCAACCATAAACTGAACACTTTTTGCAGTTTGAAATCCATAAGAAGCAACAG
>CAIWMA010000395.1 GCA_903913645.1 uncultured Bacteroidales bacterium
CTCGAATTCCAGCCAAATGCTCATGTGTTGGATGATCCGGAAGAACTCCTTATCATGAAAGAGATTTTGCTTGAACTGGAAAAAATCCTGTTCAGCGATGCCAAGGTTAAACTTCTTGCTTTGGATGCCAGCCTCACCGACCCGCAAGGTGACCTTGCCAGGCTGGAAGGTTACAACCGCATCATGCGAAAATATGTTGAAGAGATTTTGCTTCATTTTAACCTTCCTTTTGCCCAGGAACGTCAGGAACCTTCCGTGGAAGAAGTGTTTGTTGCCGCCAAAGCCAAATTTGAGGAAGTAACCGGAAAATCGTCTTCAGAAATCGATCTGCGTGTCCGCATCAGCAACCTGGTTTCGGCTACCAGCAATTCGGCTGACTTCCGGGGTCATCCTTACGCAAATATTCTCACTGGCTTGCTGGCCGAAGTTGCGTTTAAGGAAATCCTGACCGAAGGAACTGTAAATGAAAACCTACTTAGACTTTGGTTAGTTTATCGTTTCAGGTTTTTCTCAAAACAGATTATTGATAAGGTTAACCCGCTTATCGCTAAACTTGAAGGACACAAGGAAGCCGATACTGAATTATATGCGACTCAGCTATTTAAAGCTGAAATAGAGCAGTTGTTTGCCGAAAAGTTTGCCTTGCGCAGTCAGAAGTTATCTAAAGCCGAACTTGCCAGCTTGGTACGTGACATTACGCTTTTCCTTACGGGAATGCTCAACCGTGCTAAAGGAACCGACTATTACAGCTACTACAACCATTATATTATCAAGTTTACGCTTGCAGGATTCCTTCGTCAGAATTCAGCCATCAACGAAATGGTGCAGCATGGATATACCTTGTACCACAATTTCGAGATGAAGAACAAAGCGCTGGAGAAATTCGAAGGTGGCAAACTGGCCTGGATCAACCAGTTGATGAGCCGTTGCGGTGTAATTGCTGCTGAGCAACCGGTGCAGACACATACCCGGATGAATACGGACGCTAAAAAGCGCGAATATCCGTTCCACAAAATTGACCGTGCCGATTCCGTTACGGCTTTATTGCTGAATGGCGCCGAAGTTTCACCGAGGGATTTTATCAAGAACATGGCAACAAGGCCATCGAGCAATTTCTTCGCTCAACGCCTTGCCAAGTTTGTTGATCACCTGGATGGCGATGATTACCGTTGCCGCATTATTCAACGTGGATTGGTGAAAGAGCTTTGCATTTTCCAGAAATCGTATTTGAAATACCTTGCCGACAACTACCGGCTTATTGCACCAGAATCGCTGACGCTGGAAGAAGTTCAGAATTTTGTTCCGGATATTATCCTGTTCTATGGTGCTCCCGAAAAGGTGATCTCGTATCCGCAGGTTGGTTATTTCGATATCATGGGACCCGAAGGAAATATAAAAACCATTGTAACACCGCTTAAAAAGAAAGTGGATTATTTTGGCGACATCAAAAAGCCACGCCTCACCATGCTCAACGAAAAAGTGAAGGAAATGGGCGGTGTGCCTGTTCACGGTTCGCTTTTCGCAGTGGAGGAAGACGACGGTACTATTTTCGTGGTACAGATCAGCGGCGATAGCGGTGTTGGCAAATCGGAAATGCTGGC
>CAIWMA010000396.1 GCA_903913645.1 uncultured Bacteroidales bacterium
GAAGCCAGGTATGAAAAGGTACAAACCCTGCTTTTATGGCAAATGCCATGAAAAAGAAAATGAAAAGCATGAATGAAGCTGACCCTGGAATGGAGGCCGAATAGCTTGTAATGGATAGAAAATCATAACTTCCTGTTTTTGAAGCAACCCAGATAAATCCAATCATCAGGAAAATAATTGAAAAATGAGCCTGAATCAGGTAGTTGATCCCGGCTTTTAAGGTTGCAATATGTTCATGTTCAAAAATGATAAGCAGGAAAGAAGTAAGGGCGAGCATTTCCCATGCAATCAGGAAAACCAGGCTATTCTGAATCACGCAAATACTGACAATAGCAGCATGCTGAATTAAGAAAGAGATGCTATGCAATGTAAGGTTGTTCTGCTGTTGCTTGTAGGCTTTCATATAAAACAGCCCGTAAAATCCCCCGGTTACAAAAACCAGGTTTATGATCAGCATAAACCAACCTGATAGTGCATCAATCCTGATCGGAATAATCCCGGTAACATAACTTCCGGGCAAACTGAAACTAATTGCATCGCCAAGGAGGCTCTGCACTGCAAAATATCCCGATATCAATGCATTGATGGTAAGCAGAGCAAAAGCAGCAATTCCTTTCCCATTCACTTTCAGGAAAGGAATAAGAATCATTCCAGCTACAGGTACCAGTATAAATGCTATTACCAGGTTCATGATACAATGTTAAATACGGTGAGGATAAACATGGCAAGGATAAAAACAATGCCATACAACACATACGACTGTATGCGGCCGTTCTGTATAAAACTGAAATAATTGGCAGAATAATTCAACCGTGAAATTACAGGGTCGATCAGGTTACGTTCGAAAAAATCGAAATAATGCGATATATACGATCTTTTATGAGGGAATATTTCGCCGGGTTTTATCTCCTCAAAGTGTTTTTGCTCAATTAGCAGGAAGTTGAGTATTTTACCCAGTGGCTTGGAAAACGATTTTCCTGTATATTGTATCTGGCTGGTAGGTGCAATGTATCCACAGCCCCAGGTTGCATCAATTCGGTGTATGCGTTGCTTCATAACGAAAGAGCGAATAAGCCAAACCGTAGTTGCGACAGCAATTAAAACAAACGAATAAATGTTTATACCTTTTATGGTGTTTGCATATCCTGTGATACCTGTCATATCAGCAGGTAAAGGATTCATCTCCATCAGCGCTACGCCTATTATTTTCAGATAAAACTGGGGAATAAAAGCCACACTCAGCATAATCGCGATTATAACATATTGAGGAAAAAGCATCAGCTTCGATACCTCATGGGGTTTGCTGTGAAGTTCCGTTCGCGGAGTACCAAGGAACATAACGCCGAATGTTTTGGTAAAAGTGAGCACCGACAATCCTCCGATAACACTCAAACCGGCTAAAGAAAGCACGAAAAGTAAAATCTGGCTGAGACTGTTCGAATGTATACCTTCGATAAGACCAATGTAAATAATAAACTCGGACACAAATCCATTAAATGGCGGAAGTCCTCCGATGGCTACAGCCCCGACAAGGAAAATAGCGGCAGTTTTTGGCATGGATTTAATCAGTCCTCCCAAATGCTCCATATCCCGTGTATGAGTTTGCTGAAATACTGATCCGGCGGAATAAAAAAGTAAGGATTTAAATAACGAATGATTCAGCACATGAAGTAACGCTCCACCAAATCCGAGGAAATACATTACCGGCGATCCGTTTCCGATTCCTATAAGTCCTATCCCTATCCCTATGCCTATTATCCCGATATTTTCGATGGTACAGTATGCAAGCATCCGTTTAAAATCGCGGTGAACCGTGGCATTCAGAATTCCGTAGATGCCCGTCAGTACTGAAAGTGAAAGTATTATTTCACCCAAAAGAACAAAATCTGAATTCAGAAATGTGATTATTCTGAATATTCCGTAAATCCCAAGTTTTACAATTACCCCCGACATAACGCCCGAGATATGCGAAGGGGCGGCCGGGTGTGCATGTGGCAGCCAGCTGTGCAGAGGAATAAATCCGGCTTTCAGTCCAAACCCGATGAAAAACACAAGGAAAAGCCAGGTATTGTTGTTCGATTGAAAAAAGCTGCGGATGGCTTCGAAACTAAATGAACCGGTGGAACTAAAAACCCAGATAAAACCAATCGTTAGAAATACCATGCTGATATGCATCTGCACCAGGTAATTGATCCCGGCTTTCAGCGTCTGCGCATTATTATGGTCAAATATAACCAGCAGCATCGAAGTAAGCGACATCAATTCCCACGCCAACAGAAATGCGAAGCCATTCTGAAGCATGCAGACACATACCATAGAAAGATGAAACAGGATAAATAGCGACCAGTGCAACGTAAGTTTTGGAGCCGGATTGCTGTAGGCTTTCAGGTAACCCATACCATAAAATACGCCGGTCAGTGATGTAAAGTTTATAATCAGGATAAACCAGGCCGATAATCCATCGATTCGGATAGCGATGTCACCAAGGAAAGTTCCTGCGAAAACAGATAATTCAACAACCTGCCCGCTCAGTGCCGGATAAGCTAACCATGATGTAATGAGGGAATTGATAAGAACAGCGAACGCTGCAGTATACGCTTTCAATCTGGTCGGGACGAAAAACAGCACAAAGATAGCAAGCAGCGTAACGATCCAACTCACATTAACCATTTCCATCATGACCGATAATCTATGATCTGTTCTATTAATCAAGCAAAATTAATGAAAATATACGGGTATTTTGGTTGTTTTCATAATTTACAATTCGAAAATAATAAACCATCATAATTATTATTTGCCATACAATACAGATAAACAGGCACTTAATATATCTAAAACAGGTCATATGAAAAAATTGTAGGGTGTTAAAAATATTGATTCCAGATACTACTTCCCGCAATCATAGGATAGAAAGGATACAAATGAGTCTCATTATTATAAGAACGAAATAACCAACTTGAATTCAGTATTTTGTGAAGTGTATAGGAAGGCATTGAGTAATTAAAAAAAGATACTGTGTAGTTGTGTAAAAGATACTGTGTAGTTGTGTAAAAGATACTGTGTAGTTAAGTAAAAGATACTGTGTAGTTAAGTAAAAGATACTGTGTAGTTAAGTAAAAGGCACTTAGTAGTTTTGAACAAGGCTCTGTGCAATTCTGAAAAAGGATACAGTTTGCGAGCAGTAAAAATTGTAGAAAGTATACGATTAGTTTATGCAATCCCCCTGTAAGCTATTGTCTAGAAGAGAAACAATCACTTAAAAATGCGGAGAGAACAATAAATAAATCTGCGAATGTGCACCAACACGAATCGGCTGGCTGGCTCTCCTTGTTTCGAAAACAATTGGTGCGATATACCTGCTGATTCCATATTCATTATCTTCGCCACATTAAATCAATAGATCCCATGCCAAATTCACACTGGCTCAGCCGCACGGAACTTCTGATCGGCAAAGAAAAACTTTCCATTTTACGCGAAAAGCATGTTCTTGTTGCCGGTTTGGGTGGCGTGGGTGCCATGGCTGCCGAGCAGATTTGCCGCGCCGGTATTGGAATAATGACCATTATAGATGGCGACACCGTTCATTCCAGCAACCGCAACCGCCAATTACCAGCGTTGAAAAGCACCGAAGGGATTTCGAAAACTGAAGTGATGGCGAAAAGGCTTCTCGATATAAACCCTGATTTGAAACTCATAGTTATCAATGAATATATCAAGGACGAACGCACGCTCGAAATTCTTCAGCAAGGGTATGATTACGTGGTTGATGCCATCGATACGCTTTCGCCAAAAGTTTTCCTGCTTTATACCTGTGTGCAACTGGGTTTGCCGGTGGTAAGTTCGATGGGTGCCGGAGGAAAGTTCGATCCGGCCCAAATTACCGTTGTTGATATTGATGACTCATACAACTGCAAATTAGCCTATTATATGCGAAAGCGGCTTCATAAAATGGGTGTATGGAAAGGCATCAAAGTAGTTTTTTCGCCCGAAGTTGTCGACCGGAGTTCAGTAATTCTGCAGGAAGGCGAATCCAATAAAAAATCCAATGTAGGGACTATTTCGTATATGCCGGCAATGTTCGGATGTTACTGCGCATCAGTGGTTTTGAGGGATATGCTGGTGTCTGATACAGCAAAATTTGAAAGCGGATAAAGCGGAAACTACAGATTAAAAATGAACATGGATTACACGGGATAGACGGATTTAAATGGATTTTTCTCTTTTTGTCACCGTAAGCGGAGTCGAAGAGCACTATTCACTTTTCGTTTTTCACTATTCACTTTTGTCACCCTGAGCAGAGTCGAAGGGCACTTTTCACTCTTCACTCTTCACTCTTCACTCTTCACTCATCACTCTTCACTCTTCACTCTTCACTCTTCACTCTTCACTCTTCACTTTTCACTTTTCACTTTTCACTCTTCACTCTTCACTCTTCACTTTTCACTTTTCACTCTTCACTCCCTATTCCTTACTCGCTCCATCGCCCCCTCGCTTTACCTTTCTCTATATTTCTGATGACAGAAAATCCCTTAAATTAAAATGCTGTATGCCTTTTCGGGTATTCCCGGCAAATTCATCCATTGAGACTACCATTTTAGGATAATTATCATTTATTTTTTCCAGGTTGCCAAATTCACGATCAATTGTACTTTGTTCGTGTAATAAATAGCAAACTTGTACGTAAATAACTTCACCTTTCCTTTTACCTACGAAATCAATTTCATATTGACCAATCTGTCCAACTTTAACTTCATATTCTCTGAAAATTAAGTGGTTATAAACTGCATTTTCGATTAACTTACCAATATCCGATAGTTTAAAATTATAAATAGCATTACGAAGGCCTAAATCTTCAAAATAAAACTTGTCTCCAATTTCGAATATTTTTTTTCCTGCAATTTCAAACCGACCAACTTTATGAATCAAAAATGCATTGGTTAAATGAGCCAGATAGCTAATAATTTGTGAAGTGGCAATATTTATTTTTTGGGATTTGAGATAATCACTGATTCTTTTTGCGGAAAAAAGCTGTCCTATGTTATCAGCCAGAAATAGTACCAGGTTTTCCAAAAAGGCAGTGTTACGTATTTCATTGCGCATTATTACATCACGATAAATAACCGTATTATAAACCCCTTTCAGATAATCAAAAACAATTTCATCATTTAGTTCCAGATGTTTTAAATAGGGTAAACCACCATATCTGAGATAGATCATAAGCGACTCACCAGAATTTTCTAATTGGTGGAATAACAGGAATTCAATGAATGACAAACTGTAAACCGGTATCTCAATATATCTGCCGCTCAGAAAAGTCGAAAGCTCACCTGATAGCATATTTGCATTGCTTCCGGTACAGTACAAATCATATATGGGGTTCAGAAGCAGACTCCTCATAGCTTTTTCGAATTGTTCAATTTCTTGAATTTCATCTACAAAGATGTAGTTTGTTACCCCTTCCTTTGTGTTAGTAAGTACATAATCATGCAAATCGCCGGCAGTTTTTATACTGTCAAAAGCCAGGTTTTCTTTATTTATATAAACAATATGGGCCGATGGATCATTTTGGCTGATATGCATCATCGTTTGCTTAAGAATATAGCTTTTACCCACACGACGTTGCCCGGTTAGCACTTTAATAAGTTGTTTCCCAATAAAAGGCATTAGCTTGTCTGAATATTCGCTTCGGATAATTATATCATCTTTCATATTTGTGTTGTAGCTATATTAAATGAAAGTTTAAAAGTACAAATATTTAGCTTATATGCTACAAATACGTCTTATTGTAAATTTGTGTAGGTTATATGTTAATTAAATTAAGCTGTTTCCTGATTTCGCTTTGTTATTCGCTTCGTTTCCCGCAAAAATGCAGGACAAGCTCCCGAAAAATCGGGACAGGTAATGAGACCGCTTCGCTAAGTTCACTGTTCACTTTTCACTCTTCACTCTTCACTATTCACTCTTCACTGTCATTCCGAGCAAAGCGAAGGAACACTCTTCACTCTTCACCTTCACTTTTCACTCTTCACTGTCATTGGTAGTGAAACGAAGCAACACTGTCATTCCGAGCAAAGCGAAGGAACACTATTCATTATTCACTCTTCACTCATCGTTTTTCACTCTTCACTATTCACTCTTCACTTTTCACTATTCACTCTTCACTCATCGTTTTTCACTTTTCACTCTTCACTCTTCACTCTTCACTCTTCACTCTTCACTCTTCACTTTTCAC
>CAIWMA010000397.1 GCA_903913645.1 uncultured Bacteroidales bacterium
AGGGGTTCTGATACGATTTATGATGTTCCGAATGTAAGAACAACGAACTACAGCCGTAAAGAAAATTCCCCCGCTGTCCATCCTTTTGGTACCGGTGCCTGGCGAGCTCCGAATGCAAATTCCAACACCTTCGCAAGGGAGGTTCAGATCGACATTATGGCAGCCGCAGCCGGAATTGATCCGCTTGAATTCCGGTTAAAGAATCTGAAAGATGAGAAAATGATTGCTTGTCTTAAAGCTGTTGCTGATAAATTCGGATATGTTGCCGGTAAAATGTCAAGTGGAAGGGGAATAGGTATTGCTTGTGGTATTGATGCCGGAACCTGGGTAGCACATATGGCTGAAGTTAGGGTCGATAAAAAGACCGGTAAGGTTGAGGTTATTAGGATCGTTTGTGCGCAGGATATGGGGTTATGCGTAAATCCTGAAGGTGCAACCATACAAATGGAAGGTTGCATTACCATGGGACTTGGATATACACTTACAGAAGAATTAATTTTTGAAGGTGGCAATATTAAGAACCGTGGTTTCGATACATATGAAATTCCGAGATTCTCATCTCTTCCGAAAATAGAAACTGTTATTCTCGATAGAAAGGATCAGGCACCGCAAGGTGGGGGAGAACCCGCAATTATTGCTATTGGTGCTGTGGTTGCTAATGCAATATTCGATGCCACAGGTGCCAGGTTGTATCGTATGCCAATGACACCTGAAAGGGTACTTGATGCATTGAAAAAGATTTAGTAGAATTATGGCAAATCACTTATTGCTGAAAAATAAAAAAGCTATTTAATTGGTTTAGTAAATATGAGAAAGCATTTGGTACACGGTATCAAAATGTTATGGTCTGAAATAATTTTACTGATCACAAAAGGTTCAATATATTTCATTATTAGTCATATCCTTTTTCTCCACTTTAACTTATTAGATCCATCAAATCTAATTTCATGATTAAATATTTTTCGATCGCAATCACTATGATTGCCGTCTCTTGAACCATTTTAGGAATTTGCAGAAAGCAATTCTGGAGGTGTTAATAAGATTATATGCAACAATAAAGTAGCAATTTTTCTATTTCCTAAATTCTAACTGAATTGAAGCTAACGTATTTATCTTAATATATATGAAATCGTAAATATAAAAGCAGTACCTTTGCCGCCCTGTTCTTAAGATCGTGTCTAAATGCAAAATTAGACGTTGAGAGTCCGAAGCTTTTTTACTTTTATTTCAATCTCTTTTCATGAAAACTAACTTCTCCCGGAGAATTCTTGTAGCTGCTACACTGCTTCTCATCTCAATCTCACTGCAGGCCCAGATAAAAATCCTTTTCGATGCCACAAAAGCCGAAACTGCAGGAAATGCTGATTGGGTAATAGATGCTGATCAATCAAATTTAAGTTATTCGAGCGGACCTGCCTCAACCGGGGGAAATGAGGCGAACGCACAACGCTTTGCGACGCCGGATCAATCGACCGTAACACAATCAACACCAGAAAGTTATTGGAAAGGCGGAATCTCATCCTGGGGAATTGACCTGGTGAAAAAAGGATATTGGGTTGAAACGCTTCCCTATAACGGCAAGATTACGTATGGTAATACCAGCAATGTTCAGGATCTTTCAAACTATAAAGTTTTTATAGTATGTGAGCCTAATATTTTATTCACCACTGCTGAAAAAACTGCACTCATGCAGTTTGTGCAAAATGGCGGAGGTTTATTTATGGTGTCGGACCATAACATTTCCGACAGGAATAATGACGGAGATGATTCGCCTCACATCTGGAATGACTTTATGAGTACCAATAGCGTAAAGGCAGATCCTTTCGGGATCACTTTCGACTATGTCAGCTTCTCAGAGACCACAACAAATATCCCGACTTTGCCGAATGATCCTTTGATTAATGGCATTATGGGAAATGTTACTCAGGCCATGTGGAGCGCAGGTACTTCAATGACATTGAGCCCATCCGCTAACAGTAGTATAAAAGGAGTAGTATTTAAAACAGGATCTGCATTTGGAAATGCAAATGCCATGGTAGCGTATGCAACTTATGGGAGTGGAAAAGTGGTAGGTATCGGCGACAGTTCACCTTGTGATGATGGTTCCGGGGATTCCGGTGATCAGCTTTACGATGGTTGGGTTGCTGATGCAAGTGGAAATCACCGCCTACTAATTATAAATGCAACCATCTGGCTCGCGTCTTCTACTCAAACGCTCACAGTTACACCAGCAACTCAAAATGTGATGTCGTCGGCAGGAAATGCTCAGATTAGTGTTGTTTCTAATTCCTCCTGGACTTGCAGCAGCGATGCAAATTGGTGTGTAGTAACCCCTTCAGGTACCGGAAATGGAACCGTTGTTGCCAATTGTACGGCAAATACAGGGAGTAAAGCCCGCATAGCAAATATACTTGTATCTGTTGGAGCCACGCTTACTCAAACAGTCACAGTTACTCAGCTGGCACCATTTGTTTCCATAGGGGATAACCCGGAAAGCTCATGCCTGCTTTTCCCTAATCCAACCTCTGGAGTTTTTAAGATTACTGGCATACCCGGCACTTCATCAGATGTAAATATAACAATCCTTGACTCTTACGGACGTCTTGTACAAGCATTCAAATCCAGCGGTAAGCAAGAATATTCTTTTGATCTTTCAACTTGTCCCAAAGGGATATATTTTATAAAAGTTGATACAGGCGATAAACTGATTACCCGGAAGCTGGCACTTCAGTAAACTGAATACATATAAGCTTTCTCATATCTTTCCCATTCTTTCAGAATCGTTTCGGAAACTTAAACTTTCGTTCCGAAATCCCTGCACATTTGTTGCAAAGGGGGTATAATTTCTTGCTTCGTGCAAAGGGAATGATTCGTTTGTGAATGGCTGGAAGACTTTATATTTTTTGCCCAAATGTTGCATGTTGAATTAAAACCTGGATTTAAAATTTACGGATATTGTTATTTCTTCTCTCAACTACGACCCTTGTTTGGTAAGGACTTTATGAACTTTACGGCGTTTTACCGTCTTTTTCTGATATTTATCAGACAGAACGCTAATACTTCCGTCCACTTCCATGATGGCGAGATCGACTTCTTTCACCGATTTAACGCCATGTTCGCGCACCGCTTCCATAAGTTCATCCGTACTGATTTTGGCTCTCCTCATATGTGATTCAATAATTTCTCCCTGGTAAACCAGCATGGTAGCATCACCTTGAACTATTTTGCCAAACACCGGAAACCGGTATTGAAGATACTTTAACAGATAATTAACTATGAATAGGGTAGTGGCTGCTGCTAATCCACCGGAAAGTGTTGAATCGGGACCAACCATGGCATTTTGTACTGCATTGCTAATAAGCAGGATAAAAACCAGGTCAACGACTGATAGTTGCGCAAGTTCCTTTTTGCCAAAAATCCGGATAGCTATTACTATAAACAGGTAAACTGCCAGTGTACTGCCAATAATCCGGATATAATTATTGCTGAATAGTTCGTACATAGTTCATTAATTAAGGATAAAGTGATGAAGGTTTAACTCTTGTGGTTAAACAAATTTACAAATATAACCTTAGTTTACTGTAAGTTTATTGACAGATTGTACCCTGACAGTGCGCCTCTTCGCATCAAACAGGTGGTTGAATCAGTCTATTTGATGATTTCGGATTACAAATCATGATTTGTATAACTTGGGAACTCCCAATGTAAAACTGATATTTTTATAATAGGTTCAGACTTATTTTTTTATGATTTTAAATACATCTTTTGTTTTGCCCGAAGCAATTGTAAGCGAGAAAACCCCGCTCTTCAAATCTTTCAGGTCAATTTGACTGTCAAATTTATTATCACCTACAATTAATTCATCCTTAATTACAGTCTGACCTAAAATATTTGATAAGGAGATATTGTAAGTGTCGTTTGGTAAATGATTTCCCGAAATATTCAAAACAGAACTCACTGGGTTTGGGTACACTTTAAATTCAGTTTTTAATGCAGAAGACACCTCACTATCAGTGACGATAAATGTTGGATTAAAGAACATTCTGAATGTTCTCAGCTCCTGATAGCCAATGCTTTCAGTCAATTTGTTATTCACTATTTTAGCATCGCTTAAGTCGGTTTCAACATGAGAAGTGTTTTTTGCGGATAAAAGTTGGTAGCTTCCGCCCAAAACCATGCTGCTGTTCTGAGATTGGTTCCAGACACGGGCTATCAAGCCTTTTGCAGCACCTTCTTCGGCAGGTTTTAAGCTCCACAGCAAATCATTCTCAGGACTTATATTGATAAGGCTAAAGGTTGATTCCGGATAAATATTTCCTCCGCTAACAATTCCTGTTGTCAATGGATTTTGATGTTCCAATGCCATTTTCATAGATGAAGTCTGGTTGAAAGATCCTGATTTTGGTTGAAGTGCAAACTGGTATTGGAAAGTTTGATTTCCTGCCTGTTTTTTAATGCCTAATGTCGCAAAGGCAACATTGCCTGCAGCTAAAAATTGGATACTACTACTGTTTTCATCTAAAACATAAGTGCTGCTATTTCCTAATTTAAAAAAATGAGCACCAAGATTGGAGACCGTAATTCCCCTTAGAGGATTGCCTACATGCACAAAATGATTTGCTGTCAACCAATCGAAGCGGGCATTCTGATCAGAATAGTGACCGCCATTGGATTCTAATTTTGCATTGATCACAGCGCCTACTTCTTCGTGCCATACCGTCGAGTTGCTTAGATTAAATGGAAACTGGTACACTATAGTTGTATCACCAATATCATAATTTATTTGATTTTCAATGTCAACCCTCTCAACTGATTTATAAAGTGTAAACCGACTTATATGTGTATAAGGGCTGTTAGAGGAGCAATTTACGGTTACTGAAACCGGTCCGGGGTTTTCAACAGTATACGTTCCCGAAGTCAGGTTTCCAGTTCCAAAGTCATTTAAAGCTGCACTTCCTGTATACTCATACAATCCATCTGATTTGTCCTGGAAACTAGTGATAGAACCGTTGTGGGAAAGAGAAAGCCTGTAAAAACCATTCTCAAAAATCCCGTTTGTAAAAGTTGCAGCAACAGGAGCCGTCGCTGATATTCCAGCCTGGATTTCATAAACTTTGTATCCAACCGAAGGAACGTTTGAAGCAAAGATCCGAATATATTGAACTCCGTTCAGGCTTATTACCTGGGAAGGAACTTCTGATTTAGTAGTGATGTCAATTACTTTTACCGGTAAGTTGCCGGAATATGGAAAATCAGCCGCGTCATTACGATTCCAGCTGAGTTGATTGAAAACATAGAATCGGGTATTCGTTCCATTCTTTATAATCTGATTTCCAAGTGCAGTTTTAGCCGAATTATAAAGGGTATTTACGTAACCAGAAAAATTGCTTTCCATATCCTTCTGAAATTGAGGCCTGCCAATTGAAGCCGGACTATCTGATGTCCAATCATGATCAAAATATTTTCCAAGCGAAATCCACGCAAGTTCACGTTGGCTAGCCAAATTCTGAGCGAATCCTGTATCTTGCAAGGCAACAAGTGACGCAAGAGCTTCAGCTGTTCTTAATTTTTCAGTTGAACGTTTTATATCGCCCGAAACTTTTGCCATAGTTGCTATCAGTACATCCCAGTCATTGCCAAACGACACAGCCTGAGAAGGTATTGAATTTGAATATTTACTCTGAAAATCAGCAAAAAAATCTTTTTCGTTTGAGACAAATACTTGTTGTGAAGCATTACTTTCGGTTTGAGCCAAAGCCGGTAAATTGTCAATATAACTTTCCAGTCCATCCCAGCCATATCCAAAAGCTGCCGCAACAGTATAAGGATATTTTGTTGTGTTGCACTTGTCACTTAATTGGCTGATTGCCAAAGCCGGATTGACAATTTCAGCATATCCGCCTAACTCGACAAGGGAAATATAATCATACCATTTCATTAATACGCCTTTACCATCAATTCCATTCGAATTGTATATATTGTATTTACGGTTTTGAGAAGTTAGGTCCGGGCATTTGCAGTTACAGATACCTTTCCAGCTATATTTGGCGCCTGCTCCGGCCCAAAGGCTGTTTATGCCAAGAGGCATAGTCTGGTTTTCCATGGTTGCAACCAGATCAATATCAATTCCATATTTTCGCTCCAAATGTCCGGCATAATACATTCCGCGAATTGCTATTTCGGTGTTCTGGCCGCCATATAAAGGGATAAGTGTATTGAACGGAACTGAAATATGATCGCTTTTAATTTGTGTAATCAGTCGCTGAAAATCGACAGTTGATTTCGCTTTTTCGTATTCGTATACCCATAATGAATTATCGCAATTATACCTGTGTTGGAAGGGCGTGGAAAGAGAGGCATTTTTTGTTTCCATCAGGTTGATATAATAATCCAGTTGATTGATAAAAGCAACCCGATAGGTCTCAGCATCAGCAGTCCAGATATAATCTGTATGATCATCGTTAGCAATATAAAGATGCTTCTGCTGGCCAAACGCCGGGGAAATAACCAGAGACAGCAATGTGATAAAAAAAAGGGGGAATGAGTTCCAGGACTTTATTTTTAAGAATATTGCCAAATTAAAACTGATTAAAATCTTTGCTGACCGTAAATTCATAATTTGTTACTTGGTAAGAAATTGATTTGATTTTGGTAAGAATACGCAAATTTATATTCCCTGATTTCTGATGGTTATATTTTCGTTTCGAGGCGGCAATAGCTATAGATTTGCCTTTAGTCACGGATCAGTATCAGGAAACAAGGTTATAGCCCCGTCAATAATTTAGCCTCTTTTTATACAAACAAGGTATTTTGATCCGACAATCAGTAGTTTCTTTTTAATTAACCTTGTAAACGCAGGTACTATTCAGACCGAAAACTGACCTAAAGTTTAACACTATCTGAAATCTAAATTTTATGACTATTTTTAGGTTAACAGGCAAAAACAACCGATAGTAAAGATATGGTTTAATTCGGGTACGCTGCTTACATGATTAGGATTTTTATTTACATAATTCATACATATTCTGCTTTTTAGTTCAGGCATTTAACAATTCTCGGGAGAGTATGTTTTTTGATTTAGTAAAAAAAAACAATGAATGAGCAACAAAAAAAACCGAATCGCCAGGTAAAAAACA
Organism: uncultured Bacteroidales bacterium; assembly: GCA_903913645.1. GTDB lineage: Bacteria > Bacteroidota > Bacteroidia > Bacteroidales > UBA4417 > UBA4417. The sequence continues at coordinate 7,137 of CAIWMA010000397.1, forward strand.
TTTAGCATAAATGCATAAGCCAAGGTGTTTGAAAATAATATTATCAAAAAGAGCTAATGTTGATTTATTGAGGAAATTCTGGCCCAAAATACAGGGGTATTACTTTAATTAAATTTGGTTATAAATAAATCAGAACTCTATTTCTGTTTTGGTAGTAAAGCAATTAATGATTTTTAAAAGTAAATTATCAACGTATTATTATTGTCCCGCGGAACATGAAGACAAACAATCGTATAGAACTGATGCGCCAGTATTTACTGAGTGAATTTATTAGAACTTCAGGATATGGCAGACAAAGGCAAACCATGGTTTAGTAGGATGAATAGTTGTCATGTTAAATTGAGGCTTTAGTCCCAAAAGAGATTAATCAGAGTTTAAATGCATTCAATTGCAGAGGTTGCAGGATGCTATAAATAGGGTCAGAATTGAAAAAGTGGCTAAAATATAGGACGTCATAATAGCAGCTAAATGCATAGCTGACAGGCGATAAGATATTGCCCAAACATGAAATATTTTTGTAGTGGTTTAAATATTCGAATATGAAGAAGTACCAGTTTTTTTTAAGTTTATTGCTTATCTTTTCGGGCCAGGGATTTTCGCAGGCCCTTCCGGATCCGGCATTTAATTCAACAATCCGCCAGGTTAACGGAGGCTGGATTGCAGGAGATGCTACGTTTTCGATTGCATTACCTGGTTCTAAAACCTTGTGGCTGTTTGGCGACAGCTTTATAGGAACGGTAAATTCGGATAACTCTGTTGCAAGCGGGGCGAAAATGATAAGGAATTGCGCTATTTTACAGGATGGCAATTCTATGACTGCATTATTTGGAGGGACATTTCCGAGTCCAAAATCATTTTTCCCCTCAGTGGATGAAAATTCCTCCTGGTTTTGGCCTGAGCATGGTATTGTCGAAAATGATACGCTGAAAATCTTCTTTTCAGAGTTTACCCTGGTAAACAGCCCTTCAGGGTTTAGCTTTAAGTACACAGCGGCTTTTATGGCCAGGTTTACCTTTCCCAACATTGCATTGGTGGATTCCCGTAAACTACCATACTATGAGTTCAACGGGGTTTGCTACGGGAACAGCATCCTGGTAGATAATGGGTACACCTATATTTTTGGAAGACAGGAAACCGATATGGTTTTCCACATTTCATATCCACATATTGCCCGTGTTCCAGTTGGTAATATAATGGCTCCATGGGAATTTTTTAATGGAAGCAGTTGGTCATCAGACCCGGCTCAAACTCAGCAAATCAGTTCTGAGTCGGTTTCGCAGCAATTCGGAGTTTTAAAATGGAATAACAAGTTTGTGGTAATAAACCAGGAAATCTGGAACTCTTCTAGAATCTACTCATTCACATCTGATTTTATCGAAGGCCCATGGAATAAGAAAACGCTGATATACGACACACCAATCCTTTTCGCTAATACATACACATATGGTGCTTTTCCTCATCCCCAGTTTACTGCAGATGGTAAGCTTTTGATCTCATACAATTCGAATGGAAATTCAGCCGATATCTTTAAAAATGTTGAGGTTTACCGGCCCCGGTTTATCAGGGTTCCTTTTACTATGATAAATCCTACATACTCTTCAACTATCGAAAATCCCAAAAGTATGAACAACGAGGAGTCGGTAATTGTGAATCAGAATTATCCTAACCCGGCTAAAGATGAAACTAAAGTGAAATTTACAGTTGTAAAAAGAAGTTATGTGAGTTTACAACTAAATTCTATCGAAGGCAAAGCAATACAGACGTATGTCAATAAAATTCTCGATCCGGGAGAGTATGATTTGAATATTGAACTTGGCGGTTTGAAATGTGGGATATACAGTTATCGGATAAACAACCACGGATTTAAGCTGATCAAGAACTAAAGCAGATTCTTTTAATCACTATTCTTCTCTTACAGAATAAATATCATTTTCTTCTGGCTGTGCTTGACGTATTGTTATTCCTATGGGTATTCGGCCGGAATATTGGGGAATAAAGTCTAAAAGCAGGTTTTCTCAGATCACCAGGCGTATATTAATTGCTAAAT
>CAIWMA010000398.1 GCA_903913645.1 uncultured Bacteroidales bacterium
TTATTTGTGTTAATGAATAATACTGGAGATTCGATTACTGTAAAAGAAGTAATTGTTGATAATGTAACCCATTCATTTGGTTCAAATCCTTATCTAGGTTTAGGCGGAAAAGTTAGTTTAGATTTGAATGGAGTTGCTGCTTGTACTGGTTCTGATAAGAAGAATTATTCAGTTAAAGTTGTTTATGAATCTTCATCAGGTCTTGAGAAAACAGTTGATTTGGGAAATGTTGCTTTAGAATGTGTGGAAGAAGTCACACCTACTGGGAGTTTTGTAAGTGAAGGCGGAGGACATGAAGAAGAGGGAGAAGGTGTTCCTTATATTTGTGTGGGTGTACCATTGACAGAATGCGGGGTAACGTTGTCTGATAGTGGAACTTATTGTTTGTCGCAAGACATAACTTATGCTGACGATGAGGTGGATTGTTTCACAATTACTGGGAATAATATTATTCTTGATGGTAATTATCACACAATTAGTGGCAATGGTAGCGTATATGGAGTGTATGCAGCAGGATTAAATGAAATTGTGGTTAAAAATATTGCAATAAATGACTTTTATAGTAATATTCAGTTTTTGGATGTAAATTATTCTACAATTCAAGATGCTAATTTTAGTGGAGCTGACGATTTTGCTGTCGAGATAATTGATGGTTTTAGTAATACGATAACCGGAAATAACGTGTTCGAAAATGAAAATAATAGTGCATTTTATATAAATGATTCTCGAGCGCTTGGCAGTAACACAATCACCTACAATACTATAAATTCGAGTGCGTATGGGGTTGATGTGGAAAATTATGGAGATGGACTGAGCGAAAATAACATTATAACGAATAATACAATAACTGAAAATATGAGTTCTGGAATTTACTTATATGCTGTTGGAAATTCAACAATAACTGATAATACAATAGAAGGGGGGGCTGTAGGTATGGTCATACATGGTGATGAATCCAATAATACTTTTATAGGCACCATATTTTTTGGGCCTTTTGATAGTTATTGGTTTATAAAATATGCATCAACAAGCACCGGTCTGGCATTTACTGACACAATCTTTCAAAATGAGTACGGGCGCATAAGCATTTCACAGCAAGTGGATTTACCTGATGATGAATTGGCAGGTGTTTCTCCAACAAATGTAAGTATTGAGAACAATGCTGTATCAGTGGATACTTCAGAGTTATCTTTTTTTAGTGGGATAACTGCGGCAATTAGGCTTGATGGGGTGGGAGAAATAAATTCACCCATTGCACTTTTAGAGAATGATGCTTGTGGAGATTGTTCTGCAGTAACAGCGCTTGGTGATGGGAATTATTCTTTTACGACGACCAATTTATCAACAGGGGTTTATAGCGTGGGCGAGGTGCAATAATAGGCTTAACAATTTTCCGGGTTGTCATTAGGTTTGTAGCTTGTAAATATTTTAACTGCTTCTCAAGGTCCATAAATAACCTTCAACCTCGAGCAAATATAAATAGGGGGGATAACCTGTTACCTTTGAAGTTCATCCGGTCGGGGTACTTTGCCCACTACAGTGTAAATAAGCGACGTAGTGGGTAGATTTATAAATTGTTTGATTAACCTTTATTTTATGGTTTATGTTTTCAAGAAGGTTGTCGGCAAAAAGCCTTACTATTATTTGCGTGCTTCATCAAGAAAAGGGGCTAAAGTTATATCAAAAGATATTGCTTATCTTGGAAGCTCTGTTGCAGATGTGAGAGAGTCTCTTTCCAAGCTCTCTAAGTTCAAAAAAGATATTGACAAGGCATATAGGAGGATTAACTTTGTTCTTGAATCAAA
>CAIWMA010000399.1 GCA_903913645.1 uncultured Bacteroidales bacterium
GATATTATAGAACAGGCTGAGAAGTATGAAAATTATTATGCCTTACTTCTGGCTTCACGCCTCGACCTGGATTATCTGCTGGCATTAAATTTTCCGAATCTGAATGAAAAAACCTTGTTGAAAAAACAGTTCAGGCTTAATGAGGCGTTAAAGTATGTTCGAAAAATAAACGAACAATCATCGCTGTATGAGAACCTGAAACACCGCATTGTTTACAAAGGGCATGCACGTTCGCAAAAGCAAAAAGATGAGTTGAACGACCTGGTATACAGTGAAATCAGTATCGTTGCTTCTCAAAGTCTGGATAATTTTGAGATCAGCAAACTTCATCAGCTTTTCCAGTCGAATTACCTGATCAGTGTGGGGGACTATCAATCAGCCCTCAATTCATACATCGAACTCAATAACCTTTTCGAAGCGAATAAACATCTCTGGAGCAATCCACCTGTTTACTACCTGCATACACTCGAAGGCGTACTTGAAAGCCTGCGCAGCATTCACAATTATAACGGTATGACCTATTTTATCAACCAGCTGAAGGCAATTGACAGTCAGTCTGCAAGTTTCAAAATAAATCTGACTTCTATCATTTATTTATATGAGTTATTTCCTTTTCTCGATCGCGGTGATTTTACTGCATCCATGTCGCTAATGAATGAGTATAAAGACACCTTATTCGATAAACTTTTTACACTGAACAGAGCCCGGCAGGCGGAAGTTTGCCTGTATACTGCCCTGATTTATTTTGGAAATTCAGCCTATCATAACGCGCATAAATTCCTGAACCAGATAATATTAAGAGGCAAAAATTACTTTTATCTACCTCTGTACAGAACCATTCGGCTGGTAAATCTGATGATTCTTTACAAATTAGGGGATTTTGACCTTATTAAATACGAAATCAGGTCGATGAAACGCGATTTACTTGATGCTTCAAAGGACTACAAGATTGAACGATTTCTGTTTAAGTTTCTGAGTAAGCAACTTCCAACGGTTACTCAAAAAAGAGCACAACTACTTGAAAAAACAATGATTGAATTTGCTGAAATTCAACAGGATGTATTTGAAAAGCAGATATTGAGAATTTTCGATTTTACAGCCTGGGTCGAATCTCTTTTACGCAAAGTTACTTTGGCGGAAGTGTTGCAAGTAAGGGTGAATGTATATCCGGGCAGCCATGGTAGTAAGGGTTAGCACCAAACTGGATAATTAAAACTTATCATTTAAATTTCAGAAAGTTAAATACTGAATCAGTATTTAAAATTATATCCTCAGGGCTCTTGCTTATCTGCTGTGAATTAACGTAAAAGCAAATTCCATAAGGTAAAATCAACCAATCCTTAATTAGCATGTTTCAAACTAATCAGCCTGATCAAAGTACATTTTAGCCTCAGGTTAAGTAGATTCCTGCGATTTAAACAGTTCTCAGCATTTTTTAAATGAAGTTTGATTAAACCTCCATAATATTTGTCCGTGAAATGTGAGTACTTTAGCCAGGACTTGCCCACTCCAGGGAGGACGCAGCTGGAGGAAATTTGTTTTGTATATCTGATTGTCAATACTTTAAACAAACTGCTTAGTTACGAATTTCATATTCTTTTAATCGCTAAGTACGCTATGAAAGCGAAAATAAACACCAGAAGCAGAATCTATTTTTTGCGGATATTTGCTGTCACTTTGCAACCTCCGTCTGCCACCAGGCAGATATTCGATAAAAATCTAAATAAGCTAAAGGCAGCAAGAAATTATATAGCTTTACCCTTTCCTGAATAAAAAGATCACGATAAATGATAACAACCAAACTCAGAATTCACGATACATTGCCTCTATCCTGCTCACGAACCGGAACCTGCTGCCATGGGAAACTTGTTCTGCTTAATCCTTGGGAGCTGGTTTGCCTGGCCAGGGAGAAAAAAATTACTGCAAGGGAATTCCGTGATCTTTATTGTGAGTGTGGTGGAATACGTTTACGGTTCGACGGAGAAGCCGGATGGAAAAATCAACTGGCTTGCAGTCAGTATATCGGTAATTTTGGATGTAGCGTGCATCAGGGGCGACCGCTATCCTGCCGCTTATATCCGCTTGGCCGCCAAATCCAAAGTGAAGAGTTTCATTATATGTTTCAGGGCGATGTTTTCCCATGCATGGAAGGATGTCCCGAAGTTTCCGGATTACCTCTTTTAACTGTAGGCGAATACCTGGAAGGCCAGGCAACCTCCAGCTTCGAAAATGCCCAGGACGCATATATTGACCTGATGCAAAACCTGGCGGATATAGCATTTGAGCTTCTCCTCGATACCGGCTTAGCCGAATCCGGAGATACGAAAACCTTGCCGTTATGGAGAAAAATGGGCGGCGAACTGCCGGAAGTTTTGACGGAAAGGATTGGGTCCGAGTGGATAGATAGTTTGATGCTCCCTGAAATTTCTGATGACCTGGAAGATCCGGTTTCATTTGCCCGGCAGCATAACGAATTACTTCAGTGGAAAGTGCAGCAGAAATTTGGCGCCCTGAAAACAAACCAGGAATTACACGAAGCCTCTGTTTTACTAATGGGAGTAGCCCTGCATCTTGCTCGTGGCATAGGGGCAAATCCTGAAACACTGGCTGAACTTTGGATAGCAACTGCAAAAAATCACGGCGCTACAGAATAATATCCCCTATAATTTTTCATATGAAGCAGAACAGATTCATTGTATTCGTTTTTTGCATGCTTGTCACCGGATGTAATAATACAGTCGGAACAATTGAACTTAAAGGAAAAGTTATTGATGAAAACACAAAAGCTGCAATTCCTAATATATCGGTAACGATTGAAGCGCTGGACCAGGGCGAGGATAAGTCCGATTATATATACGCAGGAGATTTTACCACCGACAGTTCAGGATGTTTCGCGTTTACGTTGAAGAAAGTCAAAAATCTATCATTATATAATTTTAATATCCAAGGAAATTCTGCTTATGACCCGTCAAACCAGGTATTGGGTCTCACGGAACTTAACAACTATGGTAAATTTTTATCATTTGAAATAAACAGGATAGTTGATTTTACGATGAATATAAACCGGTTAAGCAAAACGGACTTTCGCGACACGCTCACAGTATCTTGGGAAACTAACGGAGTTGACGGCAAAACCATATACCCTTTTAAAATCGAAAATTACAGTCTCAATTCAGAAAATGGTCTCTTCTGGGTTGGAGGAGATGTGAAATCACAAATTAAAACCAAAGTATACGCAGATAAAAACACCATAGTGCACTGGGAATTACACAGGAACGGGAAACATAAGGATATTTCAGATACAATTTTCTGTAAAAGAGATGTCGCTAACAGTGTTAATTTCACTTATTGATATAATATTACAATACCTCTGCCGCATTGGAATTTTGTAACATTTTTTAGTTGATTTGATGGCTCAATAATATGGTTTGGAGTGGAATAAAAAGATTAATTTTGATTTCTTTCCCGTGTTTAAAAAAAGACAGACATTGAACCGAAACCGTTACATCTATTCGTTTTTACTGCTTATTACCATAGCTGCAGGGCTTGCATCGCGGCATTTTCCAGGTATTTTGCCTCGGTGGGTGCAATTATATATGGGCGATACACTTTGGGCACTTATGGTATTCCTGTTGATAGGGTTCATTTTTCGAAGAAAAAGCACACTTTGGGTAGTTGCTGCCGCATTGGCATTTTCGTATGGTATCGAAATAAGCCAAATTTATCATACACCGTGGATTGATGCCCTGCGCACCAATACTTTGGGCGGGCTGGTACTGGGTTTCGGTTTTCTGTGGAGCGATTTGGTTTGTTACACAGCAGGAGTTGGATTTGGGTATATAATGGAAAAGGCATTTTTAAAAAGGAAGTAAGTGTAACTGGATGCAGATTTTTGGCGATATTTCTTGGGTTCGAAATCATTTTTTTGAATTGAATTAGAGTTACATTTGGGGGATTGAAATATTATGACAATCATAAATTTACTGCCTAAATATCTGGTAATATAATGATTATATAAAATTATTGACATTATTATGCCACATTATAAAAGCGATTACGAAGTTGTTTAAAGTAATCTACAAAATAACTTATCCTAATGGAAAAATTTATATTGGAAAGGATCTTGTAGATACTTTAAATTATTATGGAAGTGCCAATAGTAAACTCATCGAAAAAGATTTTCCCAGAGAACACAGGAAAGATTTTACAATCAGAAAAGAGATACTTTTTGAAGCTGAAAACATATCAGATCAAGAAATTAATAAAATAGAAGTAGATTTCATAAGGCAGTATCAATCAAATAAACCACTAATAGGCTATAACCAATGGCCAAAATACAAAAACCCCTAAAAATGAATTTTGGCAAGACAATAAAAATTTTCCTGATCGATGGTGACCCTAATGGCCGCATGAGTTGCGAACTTTCTAACTGGTCTGGTAAAGCATATAAAATTCCGCGTATTAATATTAAAGACTGTGTTGATAGGTCTGATTTAAAAAGTACCGGAGTTTATTTGCTATTCGGTAAAGACGATAATGGAAAAGATCAAGTCTACATTGGTGAAGCGGAATCCATATTAAAGCGACTCAATCAACAACTTACTCTTAAGGATTTTTGGCATGAGGCAATTATATTCATCAGTAAAGATGAAAACCTTAATAAAGCACATATCAAATACTTAGAAAACAGGCTACATGAAATTGCAAAATCTGTTAATCGTTACAAAGTAGAAAACTCGGTTATTCCAACGCAATCTTCAATTTCTGAATCAGATAGAGCAGAAATGGAAGAATTCATTGAATACATAAAAATGCTAGTTAATGCTCTAGGCCACAAAGTCTTCGACGAAAAAAGAGAATTTAAACCTAAACTAAAACATTCGACTTTTGCTATAAAGGCAGCTCGGGGTGCAGATGGGCAAGGTGGACCAACTTCTGATGGATTTGTAGTATTTAAAGGTTCAAAAGCATCTGCAACAATTGTGAATTCTTTGACTTCAAACTTTATAGCATTTAGGCAGAAGTTAATTGACGAAGGTATTCTAATCAATAAAGAAGAATATTATGAATTCTCTGATGACTATATTTTTAGCAGTCCTTCAACAGCTGCTATTATTGTCATGGGAAGAAGCGCAAATGGTTTGACTGAATGGAAACAAAAAGATGGGAAAACACTTAAAGAATATGAAACAAATGACAAAAATAATGAGGTATAACAAAGTTTAAAAATTGGCTTGAATTCCTTTATTGGAGTTTGCAAAACATGCAATACTATCTTCGCCGATCCTTCTCCTATCTGGCCACCCTAAAAATTATAAATATGAGAATTCTAATTATCCTGAGTTTAATTTTATCCAGTATTATATCCAATGCCCAGGACCGCAAGGATACCATAAGGATGAAAGACGGTACTGAAATCCTGTGCCAGTTATTAAAAGTATCAGAACGCGATTCTATCATCCAGTTCTGTATAAGGGAAAGCGGGGAGTTAAAGGTAAAGAAGATTCAAACCTCATTCGTTGAATCCTATTCATGGCCCGGGAAGGATGAAGCAGGTAAATATTCAAAAATGCTGGGAGCAAAAACCATACAGTATGGTGAAATATACAAAGGATACTGGTACATACTGCCTCCTGCCCCAGAACATGAACTTTCGGGTGCAGAGCTTGCTGCTAAAGAAATAAACAAGGCAAGCACTTTGATGAAAATAAGTTTCGGTGTTGTTAGTGCAGGACTTGTAACAGCCATTTTCGTTCCGAAATTGATACCAGAACCTGGCATCCAAGGCAGTAATATGTATAGTTACCCCGAAGACTTTAAAGCCTATGACAATACCATTAAAACCCTTCATATAATTGGCTACGGGGTTGTGGCAGCAGGCACAGCCTTAATGGTTACCTCGCTAAATCATTTTGCAAATGCCAGGCAGTTAAAGAAAGAATCCGGTAAGGGATTAAGCATATCTACCGGCAGGGATGGTTTGTGCCTGGCACTTACTTTTTAATTCCAGTTTTCCTGGCTGAACTGATCTTCCTGGTGAGTTTGTAGTGTGTGAAACAGCCGGCGCACTTCGCTCGTTGCCGGACGAATATTCTATAAAGCTACTTGGTCTTTCCATAACGGAATTGTAAATATTAAATTACAACCTTTACCTGCTTCACTTTCAATCCGGATTTCCCCGCCTTGTTTTTCGACAAACTCTTTACAAACAAGAAGACCTAGCCCGGAGCCCAATTCATTTGCTGTGCCTTTTGAAACTAATCCGGTGTCTATTCTGAATAATTTCCGGATTGTTTGTTCATCCATGCCAACGCCGTTATCAGAAATAGTTATTTCAGCAAAATCTTGCGCAGCAGTTGTATAAATTTTAATTTCACCTTTTAAATTCGTGAATTTTATAGCGTTTGAAACTAGGTTTCTCAATATTGTCTGTAACATATTTTTATCCGCAAACACTTCAATATCAGCAGATGAAATTTGTACCAGCGATATGTTTTTAAATCTTGCAGTTGATGTAGAACTTACTATAATGTCATTGATTACTGAATTTAAATTTAATCTTTCTGGTCTGAAAATCAGGTGCCCGGTTTGCGATTTAGCCCAATTTAAAAGATTGTCAAGCAAGATAAGTGTACTTTTAGCTGATGAATGAATTATCTTAATAAACGCTTCATTTTCATCAGCATCATTGTTACCTTCATTTTCGATAAGTAATTCCGAATAGCCGATAATGCCATTGAATGGACTCCTTAAATCATGAGCTATAATTGAAAATAATTTGTCTTTCGTTGCATTCAGTTCTTTAAGTTTTTCCTCGTTTTCTATGGCTTCTTCTTTAGCAATAAATAATCCATCATTCGCTTGTTTTAATTCCTTGTTAAGTACTTCATATTTTTCATTTTCCTGCATTAATCGGTGTTCATGTTCTTCAAGTTGAGCTTTTATTTGTTTTAGCTCTTCAATATTATTACTAAGAGTTTTATTGTTTACAATTAATTTTTGTTCATTTTCAATTACTTTGTCGATTAATGGATTTGTAATTCGTATAAATATAAAGATGCAAATAGAGATTAAGATTGTTGATAGAATAAGAACCAGAATGGATGCGGATATAAAAGGCATGTTAATTTCCGAAGTCGGAATTTTAGCTATTATACCCCAGTTAAGTTTTTCAACATAGGCATACGATGCAAATACCCTGATTCCTCTCGTATCGATACCTTTTAAATACCCACTCTTGCCATGCAATGCCAAAAACATGGGTGCAGTTACCGGCAAATTTTTAAGCAAGGCATAGTTACAATTCTTTGCTGTATCGTATATTAAAAAACGAACACTATCATTTTCGATTTTCACAAAAGTAATTTCACCGTTCCTGCCTATGGCGACATCATTTCGTCTGACCCGTTTTAAATGATTTATTATTTCGGTCTCATTAAAATGATACTCTCCAGAAAAGACATTGATTGCAGCTTTTTCTCTTTTGATAATATCCGTCAAACGCTCATAAACGTTCTGTTGGGCATTTTTATAAAGCAATAAGATGGAGAGTATGGCAATAAGAAAAGCTACAACTACTACCAAAGCTGTTAATAATAAGACTTTCCTGTGCCTGAAAATAGTATTCATTGTTTTAATATCAGTAGTGGATGACTCCTTCTGCCCGATCATATATCAATAATGAAATAACAATCTCAAATTTATGAATTATATCAAATAAAAACAATTTGCGCTTTATATTTTTAATAAAATCCTAGCCTGTAAGTGTTCGAATAAACGCAAAATTTTTCTTGTGTAACGAAAGAGAGTGAAAAGCTCAATCTGAATCCTTTCCTGAATGTTTTCCTGGCTCACGGAATTGTAATGCGGGCATCAATACTTCCTCTTAAAAGCTCCTGCTACTTACCTGCCTGGACCAGGCAGGTAACCAGCAATCCTGTCGGCGAACCTAATAATCCCTTCCTGTAAATCCTAAACTGAAGAAGGTTTTCCAAAGTGGTGGAAAACCAGCTCCTGCTTAACTATATAAACCTGGTATAAATATGCTACATCATGGAAGGAGTGTTATGCTTTTATTTACCTGTAATACATATAGCTATACATATACCTAATTGCTTCAGCTAAAAAACCTATTCGCAAAAGCTGACTTTTCAATCTTTACTTCAGCAATACTGTTAATATCACTGGTATTTTAATAAAACAATCAACTAAACTAAAAACACTTTTTTAAAGAAAATAAAAAACTACTCCTTTATACGTGGATCTGTGATCCATTCCAATAATAGTAATAACCGATTATTATATATTTATTCAAGCATAAACAGTACAATCAGGATGTTGACCTGGATCAAGTATCTCATATCCGCAAAAGTGAGGAATTACGTAGCATTTTAATTCATGACTTTACAGTAATAAACTAACTAATACATCAAAAAAAATGAAACCCAATCTCTTCACTTCAGTTCTTTTGGCTTATTTCTTATTCTATAGCGGCAAACAGGCAAGCGCACAATTTATTGCCGATTCCTCTAAAACTTATTTTGTTTGTAATGCTGCAGGTGTTCAGTCAAATGTAAGTGCCTTTGGCGATGCTAATGGAGGCACCTATTCCTTCTGGATTGATAAGCGTAATGGAACAGCAGGCTCCGCTATTTATGGCCAGCATCTCGATTCATTAGGCGTCCCGATTTGGTCTTCGAATGGTAAAATGTTCTACCAGGAAAAAGCGAAAGAAGTATGGCTTATGAAAGCCGTTGCCTGGCAAAATGGTTTTTTGGTAAGTTGGGTGCAGGGTGGTTTTGGAATTGGGGGCGACACACTTTTCTGTAACTACTATAATGCAGATGGAGTAAGCCAGTGGACAGAACCTGCAGTAATCGCGAATAAGCAAGGCAATATAATTTATGTTGGAATAGATAATATGGAAGTTTATCCGAATGACTTTGGAGCCACTTTTACTTTTGGGCTTACTTATAGTGGTGGGAATAATTACCTGAGTTTTAACCACATTGATTTTTCAGGAAAACTTCAGTGGCCTCTTGACAATTTTGCTTATCAGGGTAATGGCTATTATTATCAAACCGGCTACGATAATCACAATGGGTTTTATGTAGCCACATCAACCGGTGGTTTAGGCGCTCATATATACATGGGGCACTTTGACCTGAAAGGAAATCTTACTATTCCTGTGCCTGTAGATGTTTGTGGTACTGCAGGCGGCCGTGGCAATTCACAATGGACAGTTATCTGCGATGCCGCTGGCAATGCCTACATAGTATGGGCGAGTTATACAAAAGGCGATATTTCGATGACAAAGATAAAACCCGATGGAACACTGGCATGGAGTGATGCAAAACAAATTTGTTCGGCAACCGGAGCGCAGGAATATCCCGATGCCATTATTAATAAAGATACAATTTATGCAATATGGGATGACAGCCGTCCCGGAAGCTTAGGTAATTTCGATATTTATATGCAGAAACTGGATACTGCCGGCAATTCCTTATGGACAACCAATGGAATTCTATTATCACACTTGAACAGCTATATCCCATATCCAAAACTTGTGGTGGCAGGAAATAATATTGTAGCGGCATATGAGGTAAATAACGGGTTCCGCGGGCAACAAATTCAGCCCGACAGTTCCATATCATGGAAACAAAACGGTGTTTCGGTAAATGTGAAAAATATGCCGTTTTATGGCGATTATCAACTGACAGCATCAATAAATGGAGGCGTAACTGCCATATGGAGTGAAGGTGAAAATAATATTTGTGCAGCACGCGTCCGACCTGGCGAAACGTTCACGAGTATTGCAGAGCGTAAAGAAAAATCGTTACAAATATTTCCAAACCCTGCCCGGGATAATATTTTTATAAGCGGGAATTGTTTAAATGGAAGTACGATCAGTTTTAAAATATTTAATGCTTCAGGAAACCAGATTTTCTTCTCCGATGAAAAAAATCTTTCAGGCAATTTTTCTAAAACAATTTCTGTGAATAATTTTCAATCCGGAGTTTACACAATTAGAATCCAGGCACCAGATTTTATGGAAACAAAAAAGGTAATTGTTGTTAAATAATGTTGAAAATGAACTGAACGAAATTTTTCGGACTACAATCTGCCCTTTCTGTTAAAGGTAGTATTCTAAAAAAGTGAGCCTGGTGGCTCCATCGTATTTGTGACGTTCACTTCTGACCATCCTATTCAGGGCCTTCCCTGCTATTTCGCGAGCATTTAACAAATTTTATTGTTGTTGAAAAATCATTTTTGCATTTTCGCTGTTATTAATTTTCTGAAGCTAATGGAATCGTTAACTAAAATAACTGTACTATGAAAAACAGCCTGCTTACCCTGATTTTATCCCTGCTTATTTTCACAGGTTTTACTCAAAATTCAAAGTTCGAATATACCGGAAGGCTCACCCCTGCGATAAAAAAAGCAAAACTGAATGAAGCCAGTCTCATTTATGAAATTATGCCGCAATTCAGCAGATACTTTGCGCTCCCATACAATGACCGTGCACAGTTCGACAAACAGGTAATAACAATTTACCCGCAGGCATATATTTACCCACAGGACAATTACAATTATCTCTTAGGTTTTGTTTCTGTCGAAATTTCGGCTATTTGCGATGGTAAAGTGATAACATCCATGAGTAAAAGTGACACTATTACTCCAGAACAAAAAGATATTTTAAACACTGCAGACCTGGGCACTGATATCAGCATAAAAATCAAATTCAACTATAGAAACGGGGCAATTGGCAACCATGGTAACGCAGGTAAGATATACGAAGGAGAGTATGCAGTTACGGTTATTCCTCAAACTGAAGCTGAATATCCCGGCGGATTTAAGAAATTTACACAATACTTTACTGAGAACGTTTTTAATAAAATGCCAGAGCAACCTGCCACTGAAAAAATCCAGCAGGCAGTTTTAAAATTCACGATTGACGAAGAAGGGCAGATTGTTGATGCGAGAATAGCGAAGACATCCTCAGATCCGAAAATAGACATGATAATACTTGACGCAACTAATAAAATGCCCAGATGGATACCGGCACAAAATTCAATGGGGTCAAAAATTAAACAGGAATTCAGTATTCCGATGGGTGGTGGTGGTTGTTAGCCCATCAGCTTAAAGCAACAGGAAAGGTATTTAAGAGAAATTCGAAAGGATAAGTTCTTGCCCTATAAATACTCATTTCCTAACACCAGGTGTTTTCTAACCTTCCGAATTAAATACTAAATTTGCCCGATCAACTTATTTCAGAATGGATGTATACAACCTGGTATTTGCTTTTATTGCAGCACTTGCAGCTGGATTCGTGAATGCGATAGCAGGGGGAGGAACATTAATTTCATTTCCTGTACTGGTTGCCATCGGTATTCCCCCGGTTGCTGCCAATATTACCAATACCATAGCGCTGTGTCCCGGTTATTTCGGAGGAGTGATGGCCCAGCGAAAAGATCTGCTTTCGCAAAAAGCAAGACTATGGAAGATGCTGCCGGTTGGTATTATCGGTGGCATTGCAGGCGGGCTTTTACTTCTGAACACTTCCGAAAATTCATTCCGTATTTTAATTCCGTATTTAATTTTATTGTCGGCCGTACTTCTCGCTTTTCAACCCCTGCTAAAAAAAATGGTGGAAGCCCGATTGCAAAAGCCCATGCATCACAACGCAAAAGGTGCACTTGTGCTTTTTGTGATTTTCCTGGCTGCCATTTATGGCGGGTATTTCGGCGCGGGACTGGGAGTTATTCTGCTTGCTATACTCGGCCTGTTAATTGATGATTCACTTATAAGGCTGAATGCGTTAAAACAGGCAATTTCATTAAGTGTAAATGTTTCAGCCGCGATTTATTTCTGCTTTTCAGTCCTGGTGAGCTGGCCGGTAGTTGCCGTAATGATTTTCGGATCGCTATTAGGTGGTAACATTGGTGGAAGGACTGCAACTTTTATCAGGCCGGCAATATTACGATGGGCAGTGGTTGTAATTGGCTTTGCAGTGGCTGCGATATATTTTATAAAATAAAGGAGATTGGTCGCGCTTAAAGTTAGGTTTTTAAGTTTTGACTTTTAAATGTTGTTACCGCTAAGACGCAAAGGAAGAGCAAAGCACCTCGGTGAATGTGCCGGACTGTAACGCAGGACTTGTAACTCAGTAATCACTTTGCGTAAATCTGCGCAATACTCAGTGGTTCTCAGCGGCTATTTTTAAAAAACGCTGTTGGCTTCAACTATCACCTACTTCCTCCCCACTTCGTTTGCCCAGTTGCCCCTGAAAATGATTTTCTGATCGTGGATGTGGAAGATAAATTTCCCGTACTGAACCGAAATTCCTGCCGATGCGTTTACTACCCAGCAATTATCGGGAATATTGAAGAAATTTTCGGCGGTAATTATTTTTTTGTCCGACTGGTCTTTTATTGAAACACTTGCCTGTGGGCCAACTTCCCATCCGAGATGGGTGTTATAGCTTACTTTCAGATCATCCAGAAGTTTAAAATTCTCTTTTGTTTCGATTTTAGTTTTTATGCTGGCAATTTTGCCTTCGTTCAGATCTTTCCCGGGAGTAACCTCAATAGTCAGTTTCGGCAATTCAATAGCCGTTTTCGAAGCCAGGATATTAATGGATTCGTTTTTAATGATTTTATTGTCTTTATCGTAAAATTCGAAAGCAAGCTCCATATCCTCAATTCCTGTGGGGTCAACGGTTACCTGGTCGGCAAAATAGCCTTCGCTGCTTATGATCTTTGAATAGATCACTTTATCATGGAATTTTATCATCACTTTTTTAACATCCTTGTCGTTATATAATTCCAGTGGGATTGCGGTACCGGTATAAATTGTATTGTTTTTCGGGCTTACAATCAGTCCCTTCATATACTCTTGCATGGCAAACCATACAGGGCGGGGTGAACCATATTTATCGTTCACATCGCTGTAGCCCCAGAAACCAAACCATTCTTCCGGCTGATCCAGACCATGGCCGTTTTTATCTCCGCCTTTCCACCAGCCGTCGGCATAATAAAACGGGCACATACCTACTATTCCGGCATCAAGAAGGTCGCGGTAATTTGCGATAAGCCCGTCGCTCTGTTGCTTGAGGGTATTGCCGCCATAACGGCCAAATCCTTTATGCGAAACAGAATAACCAAATTCGGTGGTTATAAAAGGTTTATTTAGCCCGTTAAGTTCATTTAAACCTTTAACATAATCTTTAAAACCCATGGTTATAGTCTGGGCTTCGGAATGGTCGTAGCAATTGTAGGAATAGGCATCAAAAATACTTTCATCCATATAATCGCTGATCATGGCATTTGCCGAAAGCGTGACCGGGATTCCCGGGTGTTCTGTATGAAGCGTTTCGATCAGGGTTTTCATCAGGTCAACAAATGCTTTTCCGGTAACCTTGTGTATATGATCCGTCTGGGGTTCGTTGATAACCAGGTAGGTGATTATACAATCATATTTCTTTGCATAAGCCGTAACCTTTTTCACTTTATCGACGCATTCCTTTACAAATTCGGGGTCACCATAATTTCCTTCAGGATTTACATCTATTCCCATGATCAGTTTCAGGCCCGATTCCTGTACAAGTTTCAACTGGGCTTCCGAATACTGGCTCCAGGTTCTGATGGCATTGTACCCTCCTTCTTTGATTACTTTCAGATCGAATTTCA
>CAIWMA010000400.1 GCA_903913645.1 uncultured Bacteroidales bacterium
ATATGATTACTATAAAAGACTGTGGCAGAGGAATCTCTGTCGAAAACATTAAAAAAGTCGGGGCTTTTCAGCAATTTGAACGCGAATTGTATGAGCAACAAGGATCAGGACTGGGATTAGCCATTTCCAAACTATTAATTGAACTCAATGGCGGAACTATTAATATCGCAAGCGAAATGGGAAAAGGTACAACTATCATAGTAAAACTGCCTAGTGTATAACGTTCAAATTCTGTTTTATCCCTTTATTAATCAAAAATCAGGGATTGCATGTTCATAATCAAACCAAAAGGCAGCAATTCTTTACAATCATCAGATGGATATGAAATTAAACTATCCGGATAAATTTCCGGTTTGTAAATTATTATTACGAAAAAAAAGTTTGTTAAACTAAAGTTTGTTACCTTTCTGAATTGGTGACACAGTTAATTGTTTCAATTGATCTTGTTCGGCATAAACTAATCACGTCACAATATCATGAAACAAAGAAACTTACGTAAATTAAACACTTTATTTTTGATCTAATAAAATGACGGATAATATAAAAAATATATTTATTTTATGCGATAATCCTCCTGATTTTGGACACATCAGTAAAATACTTTCCATAGCTTCAGAAAACTATATTTTTACATCTTCAGTGTCTTTAAATCAGTTCTTGAAGCAATTGGAAGCAACCAGACCTGACTTGCTAATAATCGATTTTCCGTCTGCTGCTTTTACAAATCTTACTGAATTTAAACAGGTTACAGCGCAAGCGTTTAACTTGCCAATTATTGTCATTTCGGGATCAGATACTTCATCAATGGCTGTGGCATGTTTGAAATCAGGAGCACACGACTACATTTTAAAAACGAATCTCGATACTCTGCCTGATTCTGTTTCAGAATTATTGACCGGCACTAAAAAACCACAATGCGTTATAGCCAACGCAAACCCGGCTGAAAAGAAAAGGCCTGAGTCCAATAGTTCTGAAACAGAACTTGCAGGTTCAAAAATTACCAATACCGAACGAAATATTAATGAAACCAACCTTCTTCAAATAAATCTGCAACTTGAGGAGAAGGTAAAAAAGAGAACGCGGGAAATTGAACATCTTTCGGGCCTGAACAAAGCGATTGTTGAAAATGTTGGAATTGCAGTTATTACCATATCAGATCAGGGATATATTGAGTCATTCAACCCAGCGGCTGAGCACTTGCTGGGATTTGATGCTGCCGATGTGATTGGAAAGCCATCATCTGTCATTTTCCTTGAAATGGATTTTTTACGAATTCTGCCATCAGGCTACGGATTCGTAAAAAATGAGCAGGGATTGCCTTACCTGGACACTTCCGTTAAAAAAGGAATCGGACAAATGCGCCCTTCCTTTGAATGGACTTTGAAAAATAAAGATGGCCGCGATGTCCAGGTCTTGCTTTCAATTTCATTACTCCGTGCTGGCGAGCAAGAAACGAAAGGGTATGTTGCAGTAGCTGTAGATATAACAGACCGGAAAGCAGCTGAAGTAGCAATGAAAGAAAGTGAGCAACAGTTCCATAATATGTTTGAGGCTCATGATGCAATGATGTTCCTGGTTGACCCTGAAACAGGGATGGTGATAGATGCAAACAATTCGGCGCGAAAATATTACGGGTACGATTTCGCATCAGGAATTTATATCACGGAAATAAACACTATGCCACCCGATGAATTGGCAAAGGAAATGGCTGAGGCAGCGTTCCACAAGCGTAATTTTTTCGTATTCAATCATCGCCTGGCAAATGGGGATATACGATCTGTCGATCTGCATTCAACTCCTATAAAAGTAAATAATAAAGTTCTGCTGTTTTCCATTATTCGCGATGTTACGGATAAAAAGCAGGCAGAAGAGTCGCTAAAAAGCATTTCATTACGGCTTGCTACGTTACTGGAAAACATGCAATCCGGTATACTTTTCGAAGATGAAACCAGGCATGTGACTCTTGCAAACCAAGCTTTTTGCAATATTTTCAGTATAAACGCTCCTCCTGCTGCATTGTTCGGGGCAGATTGTGAAATGGCTGCCCAGGCAAGTGCACCGCTGATGAAAGATCCTGATGGGTTTTTAACTCAGGTTCACAAGATTGTGCATGATAAAATCATTATTCTTAATGACGAAATTGAATTTGCTGACGGGTCGGTGTATGAAAGAGACTATATCCCGATTATGCAACAGGATCAACTCCTGGGTCATTTATGGCAATATCGGGATATTACTTCACGGAAACAGTCCCAGGAAGCTCTCCGGTGGAACGAGTCATTGCTTCGGATGATGGCCAATTCATCCCCGCTTGCGTTTCTGGTGGTTGATAACCGTACCGACAGAATAATTTATTTTAATCACAGGTTTTGCGAAATATGGGGCATCACCCACCTTGAAGAGAGGATGCAACGCGGCGAACTCAAAAACAATGATATAATACCGGATTGCCTTCCTGTGCTTTTTGACATTCCGGCTTTTGCCGAATCATGCAAACCCTTACAGAGTGAAAAAAACCGCGTTACCATCGAGGATATTATTCCTTTTACAAATGGACGTTCCATCAGACGGTTTTCAACACAAATACGAGGTGATCAGGATGAATATTACGGCCGTTTATATATATTTGAAGATGTAACCGAACGTAAGCAGGATGAGTATTATCTTGCAATGCAACGTGATTTGGGTGTGGGTCTCAGTGCTGTTTCTACCATGCGGGAAACACTCGAACAGGCAATCGATACTCTTTTAAAAACCAGCATTTTTACCTGTGGTGGAATATATTTACTGGAGCCCAAGACTGGCAACCTGGAATTGACAATATCCAGAAGGCTTCCGGAAGATTTTATCATGAATACCTCAATCTATACACCTGACACTCTAGAGTCAAAATTGGTAATGAAAGGAGAATCTGTATTTGGGATTTTCAATGAAGTTATTGAGTCATCCGACAAATCATATCTGAACGATTATTTTAAATATATTTCTGTACTTCCCATTTTAAATGAAGGAAAAGTCCTTGGCTCAATAAACCTGGGCTCCTCCAACTCTGACGAATTTTCAATCAAAATAAAGCAAACCCTCGAAGCTATTGCGGGCCAGATCGGAATAGCTATTGCACGTATACAAGCAGAAGTAGCGTTAAGAACAAGTCAACAGAACTTCCACCTCATGTTCGAAACCCTGGACGATTTTATGTTCATTTTAAACATGGATGGAAATATTATAAAAACTAACCCGGTAGTTCAGAAACGGCTAGGTTATTCAGCATTAGAACTCAGCAGCATGCACGTTCTTGACGTTCATCCGGCAGAAAGACGCGTTGAAGCTGGCAATATTGTAAATGAAATGCTCTCAGGTTCAGCCTCTTTTTGCCCAGTCCCGCTTATAACCAAAGAGGGTAACCTGATTCCTGTCGAAACAAGAGTTATTTTAGGTAAATGGGATAACGAAGATGCATTGTATGGCATTTCACGCGATATTACGGAACGTAAAAAAGCGGAATCCGAACTGCAATTACGGGAATCGTTTCTTTCAGCTGTTATCGATAATCACCCTGGATTATTCTGGCTAAAGGACACTGCTGGCAAATATATCATGGTAAATGATAAAAACCATGAAAACTTCAGATACAATAATACCAATGATAATCTGAATATTATTGGAAAAACTGATTTCGACCTCCTGCCAAGGGAGGCATCAGAAAAATACCAGGCAGAAGACCAGTCGATTATTGATACAAGGGAACCTATTATTAATGAGGAATATTTCGAATCAGAAAAAAAGGAAATCTGGTACGAAAATTTCAAATTCCCGGTTGTTGATAAAAAAGGCAAGGTAATAGGCATCTCAGGCTATTCGATTGATATCACTGAACGCAAAAAAACAGAAGTACAATTGCGTATGCAAAATGCTGCTTTCGAATCCTTTAGCCTTGCCATGATGATAACGGATATTGAAGGTGGAATTCAATGGGTAAACCCGGCATTTACTACCCTTACAGGATATAAAATTGAAGATGTTATTGGGCAGAATCCTGCAATTCTTCATTCGGGCAAACAGGATAGCGGCTTCCATTC
The DNA here is from genome assembly GCA_903913645.1 of uncultured Bacteroidales bacterium. Classification (GTDB taxonomy): domain Bacteria; phylum Bacteroidota; class Bacteroidia; order Bacteroidales; family UBA4417; genus UBA4417. The sequence goes on from CAIWMA010000400.1 coordinate 4,080, forward strand.
ATCTATGCGGGAGACTATTAATTCAGGAAAAGTATGGCGTGGAGAACTTGAAAACAAAAGAAAAGACGGAAGTCTCTATTTTGAAGAACAAACTATTACGCCAGTCTTTAATGAAAAAGGTGAAATACGCGACTTTATTGCTATAAAGATTGACATCTCACACCGGAAAGAAATTGAAGATGCACTCCGCGTTAGCGAACATCGGTGGAAATTTGCTGTTGAGGGCTCAGGCGACGGAATCTGGGACTGGAATGCAGAAACCAATGAAGTGTTTTATTCGAAACAATGGAAAGAAATGCTTGGATATGAAGCCGATGAACTTAGTAACTCACTGAGCGAATGGTCGGACCGTATCCATCCTGAAGATCGAGATAATTGCTTCGAAGATCTTCAAAAACACTTTAATGGCGAAAATGAAATTTATGTTTCCGAACATCGCATGTTGTGCAAAGATGGAACGTATAAGTGGATTCTCGACCGGGGTAAAACCATTGACTGGATCGAACCAGGTAAACCCAGGCGTGTTATTGGAACCCATACGGATGTTACACAGCAAAAAACACTGGAGGAAACCTTAAAACAAGGAATCGAAAAAGAAAGAGAGTTAAACGATATGAAATCGAGATTTGTATCGACAGCCTCACACGAATTTCGAACACCCCTGGCGTCAATTCTAATAATAAGCGACTCGCTTATAGCGTATTGGCATAAAATGGAAGAAGATCAGATAGTTTCCAGACTTGAAAGAATTAAGGAGCAAATACAGCATCTTTCAAAGATTGTTAATGACGTACTTAAACTTTCAAAAATACAGGAGGGAAAAACCGAGATTCACCTTGAAAAAATTGATGTCGTACACATGATTAATGGAATAATTGAAAGCTTCGATGTTGACAATCAATTACAGAATAAAATAAAATTTGAAAGCTGTGAAACTTCTATTAGCCTGATGCTGGATGTACGGCTCACTCAACAGGTTCTGAACAACCTGATTTCCAATGCCATAAAATATGCTCCTGAAAATCCTGAGATCGTTATAAGGATCGAGAAAAATCAATCCGGGTTAATAATCGGGGTTCACGATAATGGAATTGGTATTCCTGTCGAAGAACAAAAACATATGTTTACTCCATTTTACAGGGCTTCGAATACAAAAACGATACAGGGAAACGGACTTGGACTAAACATAGTTCGCGAATCTATCCGTTTGCAAGGAGGCGAAGTTACATTTGATAGTACTCCTGGCAAAGGTTCATCCTTTTATATCCATATGCCGAACAAAAACAGAGTTACAAAAAATCAACTTTTATGACAACTGGAAATCTGAAATACGCTGATTCAAGTATAGATCAAAGCATCATTAAAATATTGATTATTGAAGATGAGGTAACCTTGAAAGAGGAAATTGCAAGCATTCTGAAGTTTGAAGGTTTTGATGTTTTGCTCACTGATAATGGTAAAGATGGCCTGGAAATAGCAAATTCCAAATCACCTGATTTAATCTTGTGCGATATCATGATGCCAGTTATGAGTGGAACTGAAGTTCTGAAAAACCTGCTGGTATCTGAAAAAACAAATCATATTCCCTTTATATTCATAACAGCTTTAAGCGAAAGAACTGATATACGCTCAGGCATGGAACTGGGCGCCGACGACTATCTCGTTAAGCCATTTACAGTAAATGAATTATTGGGCACAATAAAAACAAGGATTGAAAAAGCAGAAATGCAGAAAAAAAATATCCTGACCTCTGTTTCAACTACAAAAAATGATTTGTCGAAACGGATGTTGCAATTAAAAGAGCAAATTGCTGAACAAAACAATGATCTTGATTTATTGCGGATGGAAACACAGGTTCAGAATAAAAATCAAAATGAACAACTATCGATAGCTGGCACTTTATTAAACATTGAAACTTCCAACAGGTTAAAGAACCTGGAGAAAATTGTAAACCGGGAGCTTCAAAATAAACAACCACAGGTTAACAAGGAACAACTCTTTGTGAACCTGCACAATGAAATGCGCAAGCAAAGCCCTATTGCTAAACAATGGTCAGTTTTTCAGTTAAAATTCAGCCAGCTTTATCCCCTATTCTCTGAGAATCTCATTTGTACTTTTCCAAATCTGAAACAACCCGACCTTGCCTTTGCTTCAGCTATTGCTATGAACCTGAGCACACTTCAGATTGCTTCATTACTGAATATAACTGCAGCAAGCGTGCGAAAGAACAGGTATAGGCTCAAGAAAAAAATCGGTCTTCAAAAAAAAGAGAACCTGGACGCTTTTCTTCATGCTCTAAAAAGCAACCTTGTATAATTAATGATTCTAAACTTGAATTACATGTTCTGAACCTGCTTTGCATTCAACAAGAACTTAATGATATGATGCATCTCAGGTGTTTGTGGACAGTTTGTAGACCAAAATAAGTTAACCTGTCAGAAATATAAATATCTGGGTAAATTCGCTTCTCAAACTATTACACTTAGCACAATGAGGAAGCAAACAGAACTTAAACTTAATGACATTTTCCTAAGAAGTATCTTCACCCTGTTGGTGATTATCATAATAGTCAGCTCTATAAATTTCTTTGAAACACTTTTACAGGGCAGTTAAAATAATTACATCAGAGAAGTGTAAATTTCAGACAGCCGAATGGCAGTTTCAAACTTCAAAAGTTTTCGATCCTTTGCTACAGGGACATGAACTGAAAGCGTTCTAAATTTCCATTTTTATCTAACTTTGTAAATTGTCACGCTTAAATCTGGTGGCAGCGCAATTCTGCGCAAGAATAAGTATTACTTTTGCGTTATCTAAAAACTTCTGAAATGAGATCATTACTATATAAAACGATAACAATCGTTTCACTTTTACTACTTTGCGTTGGAACTCTTATAGCTCAAAAAACAATTCAAACCGTAGTTATCACTGGAACTATTACCGATAAAGGCGCGTATAAACAGATCTACCTTGATACACTGAATGGTCAGAATCCATGGATTTATGTTTCAGCTGCCCTTGACGACAACGGTGCTTTTAAACTCATTGCTCCTGTTCCTTCAACTGATATTTTCAGGTTACGACTTGATGATCAGAACTATATGATGCTGATACTAACTCCCGGCGAAAAAATAAGTTTAAAAACTGTGGGGTCGAAACTGGGAGCTGACGCTTTAATTGAAGGATCTCTTCACACTCAGCTTTTATACAGTACAATGAAAAGCACTCAATCTTTCGAAAGTCGTAAAGCCGCACTAAATCAACAATATAGCGAAATACAAACATCTCCAAAGCGGGATTCCCTTTCAGCGGTCATCATCAGCCAGTTCCGTGCCAACGATTCTCTGCAGAAAACTTCATTGAAAGCCCAAATGGAAAAGCACCCGGCATCGCTTGCATGGATATTCTTCCAGGATAAGCTTGATATGTCCAATGATTTTGATATCATCGACAAAATTGATGCAGCTTCTTTTAAAGAATATCCTGAAAATATCTTTGTACAACAACGTCATCAGCAAGTTGATGTAGAACGAAAAACAGCCATCGGAGCTTCCGCACCTGAAATTGAACTAACTGATCCTAAAGGAAATATTCGCAAACTATCATCATTAAAGGGGAAAGTGGTTCTTATCGATTTCTGGGCATCATGGTGTGGGCCTTGCCGCAAAGAAAACCCGAATGTGGTAAACATTTATGGTAAATACCACGACAAAGGATTCGAAGTATTCAGCGTTTCGCTCGATAAGGACAAGGATGGCTGGCTGGCTGCCATTGCCAAGGACAACCTTAGCTGGCCAAACCATGTAAGCGATTTGAAATACTGGAAATCCGCCGGAGCAGCTGCTTATGGAGTTACTTCCATCCCATTCACCGTATTGGTTGATAAAAGAGGTAAAATTGTTGCTAAAAAGCTGCGTGGCGAAGAACTGGAGAGTAAAGTAAAGGAACTTTGTAAATAAACGAAGCCCTATTCATCTGTCATAGCTACCGCCCTTATTAACGATGCTTCCGCTTTAATTTTTAATGGCAAGGCCATAAATATGATATTTCCATTTACAGGTATTTTGTCGAGATTCGCCAGGTTCTCAACCAGGAATCTTTCATTTTTGAGAAAAATATCGTGAAAAGCGAACGGCTCCTTGTCAGGCGAAGGCGAATCGAAACCTGCAATCCGTACCCCGCATTCTACCAGTGATTCAGCAATTTCAATACCATATTCCGGATAATCATAATAATAACTATCAGTTCCCCAGAATTTACTAAAGCCGGTATAAAAAAGTATAATCCTGTAATTTCTGAAAAGTGGCTCCCATTCAGGTTGCATTTCTATTTTTGATAATCCCTGTACATCAATCACAATCGCAGAACCGGAAAACAATTCCACCGGAAATTTATCAATAGTCAGTGTATCACTTTTAACATGGTAAGGAGCATCAATATGCGTTCCGGTATGCATATTCGATTCTAGCCTGTGAGTCACATATCCGGCATCTGCAGGTAAAATATCACGGATAATTGACGGTTCAGTTTCTCCCGGAAAAACTGGCATCCCATGACTGATTGTATGAGTAAGATCTATAAGTTTCATAGCGTTCAGATTTATTTTTCCAAAAGTACTTCCTGTTCCGCTTTGGATATTTTTTTCCAGCAAACTCCCCTGAAATCGCACGGATAGGGATGCATACAATGCTTGCCCGGGAAAATATCAGGAGATTTATCCCGTTTCAAAACTTCGAGCATCTGGCTGATTCCATCCTGAACCATTAATTCATTTGCTTCGCATTCGGTGGTAACATCCGTAAAAATAAACATCTGGTGTAAATCTTCTGACTCCGATAATTCAATTTCAGCATTCCGGTGAACAAGGAAAAATTTCTCCGGCTTTAAACCGGAAGCATTTATAACATGATATTGCAGACAAGCATCATTGTAATAAACATTGCTCAGAGCCAGGCTGCTCTTCACTTCATACGCATTATAACCATCTTCATGTTTTACCAGAATATCTAATGCGACTATAACATCGTCGGAAATAAAACAAGCTTCATAAATAACTGGAAATCCTTCGCTGATGAGATGACTTGTTTTTTCGGCAGTTGGTTTTCCGGGGCGCGAAAGTGCGATACCTCCGGGAAAAAGCTGCTGGGCAATTTTACCAACTACATGGCCGCGGGCAAATTTAGCAAGTTGTTCTTCGCTTAACTTATCGCGGAGGTAGGGCCTGAACTTGTTCAAGTACAATGATTTATAACATTGTAAACCACGTATATATGTAGATTTTGAGAGAGTATATTCTGGCATGAATTTTTGATTTGATATTATTTTTAATAGGCTTGAAAATTACCAATTAATCAGACAGGAAATGCAATTGTAATGATATTTCACAAGTTAATTAAGCAGTTTCGAAGAACCCGGGTAATATATAAATGAATTCAGAGATTATATATTATTAATAGCAAACATTTGCATGAATTTAAACAGATTGAGTGTAATTTTGTAATACTTTAAAACCCGGGGAAAAAGATCATATCATCAATAACTTGATTTTTATTTGTAATTAAATGGTTCGGGGTTTTAAGCTTATTATTACTCAATCAAGAGGATATATTATAATCATATCAAAACAGGAAAATGATCTACAATAAACTCTATCATTTATTAAAAGGCAAATCCATTTATGCGGATGAAATAATTCCGGTAGATGAAAAAGCGGAAATACGAAATTATGAGTTCAATTCATTGGCATACAATCTATTGTCCGGCGATGAAATATACAGTTGCACAAATCACGACAAAACATTTACATGCCGGGATATCAAAAACACAAGGGTTGCCGGCATAGATAAACTTATTGATGTTTCTGATATCAATATCGCAGAAAACAGGAAATTCAGATACGTTGTCTTCAAGCCTGCGTCCAACGAAAAGTTTAAGGATGTGGTCTTGTTTTTTCATGGTTTTAACGAGAAATACTGGGATAAATATTTGCCTTGGGCAAAGAAAATAGCTGAGGATACCGGTAAGCTGGTCGTGCTTTTTCCAATAGCATTTCACATGAACAGGGCACCGCATTTATGGAGCGATCCGCGCAAAATGTTCGAACTTAGCAAGCACAGGAAAGATGGTTTTCCTGATCTGATTGATTCGTCGCTTTCGAATGTTGCAATAAGTACTCGCCTGCATGCTTGCCCCCAACGTTTTCTTTGGTCGGGATTGCAAACGTATTATGATGTGATACAGTTTGTTGAAGAATGTAAAAGAGGCGAACATCCATTGATAGAAAAGGATTTCACTCTCGATTTTTTCTCGTATTCAGTAGGCAGTTTGCTGGCTGAAATTTTAAAACTTACGAATCACAACCACTATTTCGACAATTCGAAACTTGTAATGTTTTGCGGGGGAGCCGTTTTCAACAGGTTGTCACCGGTTTCCAAATTTATTATCGACAGCGAAGCCAACGCAGCAATGTATAGTTACCTGGTTGAACATCTGAGTATTCACATGGAGAGAAACCCGCGGATGAATCATCACCTTGGCGAATCCCATCCTGAAGGGTTGGTATTCCGTTCGATGTTAAATTACTCGGTAATGCTTCAACAGCGGGAGGATAAGTTCCGGAAAGCAGCAGATCAGATTCTTGCTATCTCCCTCCAAAAGGACACTGTAATTCCTTCCTATGAAATAATAAATACGCTCCAAGGATCAAAAAGAGATATACCCATTGATGTCCAGGTTCTGGATTTCCCATATGAATACAGGCACGAAGACCCGTTTCCGGTTGCCGAATCAATTAGCATAATGGTTAACGATTCATTCAATATTGTCTTTAAAAAGATTTCTGATTTTCTCAACACCTGAAATAAAATGTAAAAGCCCTGTTCTGTATCTATCTACAAAACAGGGCTTTTAATGTTAAAGGAATGGATTATTTCAATCCGCGGCGTTTCAATAATGGATCCAGCGAGGGTTCCTGTCCCCTGAATTTTTTATACTGAATCATACCTTCATCATCACCCGATTCAGCCAGGCAGTTCTTACGGAACTTTGCCGCCAGTTCAGGATTGAAAATGTTTCCAGATTGTTTAAAATAGTCGAAAGCATCGGCATCAAGTACGGCTGCCCACATATAAACATAATATCCGGCGGCATATCCCCCGCTGAAAATATGTGCAAAATAGGTGGAACGGTAGCGTGGCAGAATTTCGTCGATCAATCCTGCTTTAGCCATAGCATTTTTCTCAAAAGCAACAGCCTCAACTTTCGCTGGCGCGGCTAGTTCATGATAATCCATATCCAATATAGAAGCAGCAAGGTATTCGACTGTTACGAATCCCTGGTTAAACAAACCGCTTTTCTCAATTTTAGCAATTAATTTATCTGGAATCACTTCGCCTGTTTTGTAGTGCTTGGCATACATTTTCAAAACCTGTGGATCCGAAGCCCAGTTCTCCATTATCTGTGACGGCATTTCAACGTAATCCTGCGGAACATTTCCGGCAGTACGGTTGTACTTTCCAAGTGTAAAAAGTCCATGCAATGCATGCCCGAATTCATGGAATAAAGTTGAAGTTTCATCAAAATTCAATAACGCAGGCATATTACCTGTAGGTGGTGTAAAATTGCATACCATCGAAATTACAGGATCAACTTTTTTGCCATTTTCCCATCCTGCCGACTGAAAATCGGTACACCATGCACCACCGCTTTTGCTGTTGCGTGGAAAATAATCGAGGTACAGAATTCCCAGGTGTGAACCATCGGCTTCTTTAACCTCAAAAGTTTCAACATCTTTCTGGTAAACCGGTAAGTTTGTACCTTTAGTAAATGTGATGCCATATAATTTTCCGGCAACGGCAAACATTCCGTTACGCACATTTTCGAGGCTGAAATAAGGTTTGAGCTCATTTTCATCCAGATCATATTTCTGCTTGTGGAGTTTTTCGGAATAATACCACCAATCCCACGACTGCAGTTTAAACTTAGCTCCTTCTGAGTCAGCAATTTTCTGCATTTCAGCAAGTTCCGCTTTTGCCACCGGCAACGATGCCACCATTAGTTTATTCAGGAAAGCATCAACTGTTGCAGGAGTTTTGGCCATGTTATCATCAATTATGTACGCAGCATAATTATCAAAGCCAAGCAATTTGGCTTTTTCGGCACGTAACTTAATTATTTCGGAAAGTACAGTTTTATTGTCATTTGCGTTATCATTATTTCCACGCATGAAATAACCTCTATAAAATTTCTCGCGTAATTCACGGTTTTTTGCATATTGAAGGAAAGGGATCAGGCTCGGTTTTGCAAGCGAGAACTGCCATTTGCCTTTGTTGCCATTTTTTTCAGCAACTTCGGCAGCAGCTGAAATTACGCCTTCAGGCAATCCATCCAGATCTGCTTTATTGTCAATTACAAGCTTGAAGTTCTTATTTGTTTCAGCAAGAAGGTTATCACCAAACTTTAACCCGAGTGTTGAAAGATCCTCATTTATCTTACGCAACTGATCTTGCTGATCTTTTGGAAGATTAGCCCCACGACGCTCGAAATCGCGGTAATATTTTTCAATTACCCTTATCTGTTGAGCATCAAGCTTCAATTCATTGCGTTTACCGTAAATAGTTTTGATGCGTGCAAAGAGTTTTGCATTCATCGAAATGTCGTCATTGTGTTTTGAAATCAAGGGCGACACTTTAGTTGCAATGCTCTGCAACTGATCGTTTGTGTTGGATTCGGTAAGGTTGAAAAACACTTTACTCACGCGGGTCAACATCTTTCCTGACTTGTCGAATGTAAGAATGGTATTTTCAAAAGTAGGTTCATCCGAATCATCAGTAATCGCTGAAATCTCAGAATCGTGTTGTTTAATGCCTTCAATAAAAGCAGGCATATAATCCGCAGTATCGATTTTATCGAATGCCGGAACCTGGAATGGAGTTGAATACTCAGCGAAGAATGGATTATCCTTCATTTTTTTTTCGTTCTTACATGATGTTATCATGGCAAAAGAAATAACTGAAAGAAGCAGGATACTTTTTCTCATAGGGTTGATTTTGAAGATAATTTAGATGTTTGTTAAGCATTAGTAGGGGCGGCAAATATAGAATGTAATGCTTCACTAGCAAGTATATTCTAAAAAAATTGTTTAAAGCATTTATGGAATTTCAACTTTCAATACATCTTATGTACTGAAGATAAGATTTATTGTAGTCAAGTCTTCCTGTTTTAACACATAAACATTTGTTAATCAACTTTAAAAGAAGAAACATGAAAACGGTTTACCTGAATTCCTCGTAAGCACACGATTGATCCGGAAAGATAAAAATCAATCAAATAACTGATATTTGACAGATGCCAAAAAAAAAGTTTTAGACTTTAAAAAAAAAATTACTTTTGCAACGTATTTAAAGCCGAAAATCTTCTTTTATCATTAACTTTGAAAAAGATTCTGCTGGACTGATAACACAACATCATTAAATACGTAAAACAGTTTGAATATTTTCAATAATCTGGCATTTACTTATTTCGGATTCTCAAGTTTACAGGCTTTAACTTATTTGAAAAATAAAGAAATTGGACAGTAATAATGGTGGCTAACAAAGGGTGGTTTTCGAAATTCATGAATATCTTCGGATACCTGATGGCAGCTATTTATGTAGGTTTAGGTGTCGTTCTTTTTATACCCGGTGCTTATCCTTATATACCCGGAGTTCTGAAATTCGCTTTTGCTTTGTTTTTTATTGCATATGGATTTTTCAGGCTCGTTAAACTGATTACCAGGAAAACTGAAACCAATGATTAAAGGAGGTTATTTTATGAAAAGAATAATATTGCATCCATTCTTTCTGTCCATTGCTATGCTTATTCTGGTTGCAACATCTTGCAGGAATCCTATGGGAGTTCAGCCTCTTGATGAAACTCCAACGCGAGGCAATATCAAAATGAGCATCGACGAATCATTTCAATTGCTTTTTGATACTCAGGTGTATACATTCGAATCTCTTTACCCGAATGCTAAAATTGCAGTTAAATACAAACCAGAGATTGATGTATTAGCTGATCTTATGAATGATTCAGTTCGTACTGTAGTTCTCACCCGCGACCTGACTAAACAGGAAAAAGATATACTGTTTGCTCAGAAATTCGTAGCACGTACCACCAAAGTGGCTCATGATGCACTTGCATTAATTGTAAATAAGGCTAATCCGGATACTTTGATTTTAGATTTCCAGTTTGGCGATATTTTCAGAGGCAAAATTACCAGTTGGAAACAACTAAATTCCAAATCACCAGAAAAACCAATAACCATTGTCTTTGATAACAATAAATCTGGTAATGTGCGTTATTTTCGCGAAAAGTTTGATTTAAAAGGCAATTTCCCTTCAAATTGTTTTGCAGTAAAAACGAATGAAGAAGTAATAAATTATGTTAAAAATAATCCGAGCGCACTGGGAATAATAAGTGTAAACTGGATCAGTGATACCCACGACAGCGTTTCAGAGAAATTCCTTGAATCTGTTAAAATTGTTGAAGTAGGAACAGATCCGATGAATTATTGCAAACCCTACCAGGGATATATAGCTGAAGGCTCATATCCGTTTTGCAGGGATGTATATATGATAAGCAGGGAATCATTTTCGGGTCTTGGCACGGGATTTGCTTCTTTCGTAGCAGGAGACCAGGGACAACGAATCATCTTAAAATCAGGACTTGTACCTGCCACCATGCCGATAAGGCTTATTCAAATTAAAAAAGACTAATTCACCAATCATTGAGGAGGAAACACCATGTTACGAATTACACGAACTATTAAGAAAACTCTTGCCGGGATAGCTTTGCTGGTAATTGGAAGTGCTTCATTTGGACAAGCTCAAGATCTGAACTCAGCACTTAAAATGACGTATCAGGAGCAATTTGATGCAGCTGATAATGCTTTTAATGAACTGAGCGCCAAAGAACCGGCTAGTGGCAAATATTTCTATTACAGCGGTGAAAATCAATTAGCCTCCTATTTTATCGATCCGGTTAATATCCCGTTTGAAGCAATTGCTAAAAAAGCTATTGAACGATACAATAAAGGTATTGCGGCAAATCCAAATGAGCCACTAAACTATGTGGGTCTTGGTAAAGTTGCACTTATCGAGAACAAAAAAGTAATTGCAGAAGAAAATTTTGCCAAGGCTCAATCCTTTCTTCCTGCTAAAAAAGTAAAAACAACACTTACCAAACCTGAGCAAGCTACATTGTTAGTCCGACTTGCTGATGCTTACGTCCAAGTCGGCAATAAAGACTCAGCATTGGTTTTAGGTTTCCTCAGAAGAGCTGAAGTTCTTGACAGTAAGAACCCTGAATTATATTTGGTTCGTGGCGATTATTGGTTTTACACTTTAAATAATGGAAGCCGTGCAGCCGAAAATTATAAAAGGTCCCAGGATTTTTCACCTAATTCAACCAGGGCTCGCGTAAGACTTGGACAGTTATATACCAGGATCAGAAGTTACCAGGATGCTTTAACTTATTACCAGGAAGCACTTGCTATTGACCCGTCGTTTGCACCTGCATACCTCGAAATGGGATTCCTTTATGCAAAAATGAAACAACCGCAAGATTCGAAAACATACTTCAAGAAATACCTTGACCTAAGCAGCAGTAACATCGCAGCTCAACGCAGGTATGCAAATATGTTGATCCAGACAGAAGATTACAAAGGAGCAATTGAGCAGATTTCAAAAATTTTCACTAAGGATTCTGTTACATTTAACGATCTGAACCGCGCCATGGCTTATTCATATTATGAAGAAAAGCAATATCCTCAGGCTAAGTATTATATCGGGAAATTCATATTAAACGCACCTGCTGAAAAAATCACTGCCAAAGATTATGTTTACGCCGGGCACATTCTCATCAAAAACGGACAGGATTCCATAGGTATTTTAAGCCTCTCAAAGGCTTTTGATATTGATACCACCAATATCGATCTGCTAGGTGAAATAGCTACTTTATACCTTAAAAACAAGAAACCACAGAATGCCGGAGATATGTATAAGATGAAAATCAAATATACCAATGGTAGTGTAAATGATTATTATAAGATGGGCCGCGCATACTTTGATGCAAAAAACTGGACCGAAGCCGATTCTGCTTTTTCTAAAGTAAATAGAATGAGTGTTGATTTTGAACCGGCATACCTGTTCAGGGCAAGGGTTTATGCGAATCTTGATCCTGATACCAAGACAGGGATTGCTAAACCTTTTTACGAGAAACTAATTGAAAAAGCCAGTGTTGACTCTGTTAAATATGGTAAAGATATGTTTGAAGCCTACAACTTTCTGGCATATTATTACCTGGTTAATAAGCAATACTGCGAGTCACTAGCATATTGGGATAAAATTGTTGCAATTGATCCTGCCAATGAAAATGCAAACAGTGCCTTAAAAGATCTGAAACCGCGCTGTCCTGAATTTAAGTCAGCCAATCCTCAATAATAATTGTTCTTCCACACTGACAATCAACTGAATAGACTGCATCCTTTATTGTTCTTTTGTATCAATTCACTTTTTTTCAATAAAAATGCAGCTTAAGTCAGTAAAGTCTTTTTTAAAAGACAAAATCTTTTATCTTTGCGTATCAATATTTAATGTAATTAAACAGAAACAATTAATACCATTCACTAATCTTAAATCTTATCACAATGAGCAAAAACGGTCAATCGTTGAAGGAAACACTTCGTTCAGCTTTCGCAACTGGCGCAATTTTGATTGCCCTGGCAGTCGCATTCCTGATTTTCTATTATGTATTAGGAAATCCTGTTAACTTTGAAGGTAATAATCCAGCAGGCAAGCCTATCCCTGGTAACTACCTGGCTATGGTTTACAAAGGAGGTTACATTGTTCCACTTCTTATCACCTTAATTATTGTACTTCTTACTTTTACCATCGAAAGAGCTCTTACACTCCGCAAAGCTAAAGGTACAGGCGCAACTAATGCTTTTGTAACAAACCTTCAGGGTTTTCTGAACAACAACCAGATTGATCAGGCTATCGCTGCTTGTGACAAACAAAAAGGTTCAATTGGTAATGTAATGAAAGCTGGTTTGGTTAAGTACAAAGAACTTCAATCTGATACAAGGCTTGATAAAGATCAGAAACTTGTTTCTTTACAGAAAGAATTTGAAGAAGCTACTGCTCTTGAACTTCCTATGTTGTCACGTAACCTGGTAATTTTATCAACCATCGCTTCCATTTCCGTACTTATCGGTCTTATCGGAACTGTATTAGGTATGATCCGTGCATTTGCCGCTTTGGCTCAAGCTGGTGCTCCTGATGCTCTTGCTCTTGCAACCGGTATTTCAGAAGCTCTTATCAATACTGCTTTTGGTATTACAGGTTCCACACTTGCCATCATTTTCTACAACTATTTCTCAACGAAAATTGATGGAATGACTTACAAAATTGATGAAGCTGGTTTCAGTTTAACACAAACTTTCGCAGCTCAGGCTAAATAAGCTTAGTTCAAAGTTTCAATTGCAACATGGCGCTTTGCGCCCGGTTTTCACAATACAAAACAAGAAATCATGCCAAAAATTAAAGCACCGGTAAGAACGCCACACATAGATATGACGCCTATGGTGGACCTATTTGCCCTTTTGCTTACCTTCTTCATGTTGACAACATCATTTCGTCCTACGGAAGCTGTAGTAGTTGATACTCCAAGCTCAGTAAGCGAAAAGGTTAATCCTGAAAAAGATGTCATTACACTTCTTGTTGGTAAGGATAATAAAGTGTTCCTGAATTTCGACAATGGAAAGGACACATCCATATTAATAAGAAAAGAAGTTTTGAAAAAAATGGCGGAACAGTACAGGTTGACATTCACAGAAAAGGAAATTAAAACCTTTTCAACCTGGGCATCTTTCGGGATGCCGGTTGTTAAACTCAAAGCCTGGTTAAACACGGAAGATTCAAAGCAACGTGAAGTTTTCCAGACTGGTATACCGACAGATTCCACAGACAATCAGTTGAACATGTGGATTCGCCTTATACGCCTCCAAAATCCAAATGCAGAGGTTGCTATAAAAGGTGATTCAAAAGCTGATTTCAAAGCTGTAAAACACGTAATGGATATTCTTCAGGAAAACAAGGTTAATAAATTTAACCTTACTACCAACCTTATGAAGGACGAAGCCAAATTGGAAGAATAGAACTTATAATTAAATAATCTAAAGAAATCATACTATGGCTGAAATAATCCAAGCGGAAGGCAAACAAAAAGGCGGCAAAAAGAAAGCTAAAAAGTTTTCGACGCACATCGACATGACCCCCATGGTCGACCTGATGTGCTTGCTGATCACCTTTTTTATGCTCACCACAGCTTTCGCCAAGCCAAAAGCAATGGAAATTACCATGCCTGAGAAAAATACTAAAGATGATAAAGCTCCTGTTGTTGAAGATAAGAGGACCATCAATATTCTGGTATCAGGCAATGATAAAATTTATTACTACTTTGGACTTGCAGACCCTAAAAAACCACCTATGCCCCAGCTTATAGAAACCAATTATAGTAAAGATGGAATACGCAAAATGCTATTGCAACGTAATATACTTGTTTTTAAGGCTGTTAAAGAATTGAGGGATAAGGTA
>CAIWMA010000401.1 GCA_903913645.1 uncultured Bacteroidales bacterium
CTAAGAATGAAAAAAAACGGCGAAAAATTCCCTGTTTCGCTTACGGTTTCTCCAATAAAAGATAGTGAAGGGAAAATTAGAGGGGTTTCAAAAATAATACGCGATATTACCCAGCGCGTACGCGGGGAGGAAAATTTTGCCGCTTCCGAAATGCGCTATCGCCGCCTGTTTGAATCGGCAAAAGATGGAATTCTGATCCTGGATGCGGAAACAGGAATGATAGTGGACGTAAACCCTTTTATGACCGAACTGCTGGGTTACTCGCACAAAGAGTACCTGGGAAAATCGATATGGGATGTCGGTCACTTTAAAGACATAGTTGCCAACAAGGAAAATTTCCTGGAGCTGCAACGGAAAGAATACATCCGCTACGATGACCTTCCGCTAGAAACTTCCGACGGGCAGATAGCTCATGTGGAGTTTGTTAGCAATGTGTACATGGTGAACAACCAAAAAGTAATACAATGCAATATCCGCGACATCAGCGAGCGATACCAGGCGGAAGAAGCGCAGCAAAAATGGAATGCTCAGTTTAAAAAACTTTCGTTTAATGCACCGGGAATGATTTTTCAGTTTACCCGGAGAGCTGACGGAAGTTTTTACGTTCCTATAGCCTCCGAAGGTATCCGTGAGTTTTACGGATGTACACCCGAAGATGTACTGGAGGACTTTTCGCCCATAGCAGAATTCATACATCCCGATGATATTGTGAAAATGATGATGGAAATTGAACATTCAGCTAAAAATCTGACACTTTTTAGTTTTGAGTACAGAGTTCAGCTTCCGGGCAAAGCAATGAAATGGCTGCTCAGTGTATCCACGCCCGAGAAAATGGAAGATGGCACTATTACCTGGTATGGCTTTAATACCGACATTACCGAGCGCAAACAAGCTGAAGATGCGCTTTTCAAATTAACCGAACAGCTTGAGCACATTTGTGAAATGGCTAAGATTGGAGGTTGGGAACTGGATATTGCCACCACACAAGTCACATATTCCAGAGAAACGGCACGCATTCATGAAGTGGATTTTCCGTATGTGCCGCCAAAATTGTCGCAAGGAAACGAGTATTATCCACCCGATGTTTGGCCTGACGTACAGGCGGCAGTGCAGGCCGCAATTGAGAACGGTACTGCGTATGATAGGGAGTGGCCATTTATTACAGCAAAAGGTAAGCGCATCTGGGTGAGGGTACAGGGCTTCGCCGTAAGGGAAAACGGTAAGACAGTTCAGTTGCGCGGCACTTTTCAGGATATTACCGAACGCAAGCAGGCGGAAGAAAATATAAAACGCAGTGCATACAATCTTTCAGAAGCCGAACGCATTGGCAATTCCGGAAGCTGGGATTATGATGTGGCAACTGGTATCGCAAACTGGTCGGCAAACATGTTCCGTTTATTCGATGTTGATCCGGACTTGCCCACAGAATTGGTATTCAGTCACTTTGTTAATAATCTCGTTATTCCGGATGACCGCCCGCATGTTCTTTCCATATTCCAGGATGCATTAACCGGCACGCGACCGTATGATCTCGAATACAATACAATTAAGAAAGACGGGAGCATAAGAACCATTCATGCAGTTGCTGATACTTTACGCGATGAAAATGGGAATGCAATTCGGATGATTGGTAAAGTTGAAGACATCACCGAACGCAAGCAATCGGAAGAAAAATTAAACAGCACATTGCAAAACCTTGAACTCTCCAACAAAGACCTGGAACAATTTGCCTATGTGGCTAACCACGACCTGCAGGAACCTTTGCGCATGATTTCGAGCTTCACACAGCTGCTCGAACGTAGATACAAAGATAAATTGGACCAGGATGCCAACGAATATATTCGCTTTGCGGTGGATGGAGCCATCCGCATGCAGAAACTGCTAAATGATTTACTGGAATTTTCGAGAATAAAAAGCCAGGCAGAACAATATGAGCCGGTCGATGCCTCAGTTCTTCTGGGGCAGGCTGTTGCAAACCTTCAGCAATTGCTGACTGATAATACGGCCCTGGTAACCAACGATGATCTGCCTGTTATTAAAGCCGATGAAACACAGATGATACGGGTGTTTCAAAACCTTATCGAAAATGCAGTTAAGTTTCACAAGAAAGCCGAATTGCCTAAAATACATATCTCCTATACAAAGCAGGACGAAATGTACCGGTTCTCGGTAGCCGACAACGGGATAGGAATTGAAAAGCAATACCACGATAAGGTTTTTGTTGTTTTTCAACGTTTGCATTCAATAAAAGATTTCCCCGGAACCGGCATAGGCTTATCCATCTGCAAGCGCATTGTGGAGCGGCACGGAGGAACTATCAGGTTCGAATCTACAGTAAACGAAGGAACTACTTTTTATTTTACAATACCTGCGTAAACTTCCTAAATCATGAAAAATACTGAAGAACAAAAAATACTCCTGATTGAGGATAATCCCGGTGATATCAGGCTGGTAAAAGAAATGCTGAACGATATTACTTCGTTTAATTACAAACTTATATCAGCTGAAACCTTGAAAGACGGATGCGATCAAATCACAAAAAATCATTTTGTTCTTATTCTGCTCGACCTCAATTTGCCTGATAGTACAGGAAAAGAAACCTTTGATACAGTAACAAAGTTTGCCAAAGAAATTTCGGTTGTTTTAGTAAGCGGACTGCAAGATGTGGAATTATCATTATCGCTTATTAAAGAAGGGGCGCAGGATTATATTTTAAAACGGGATTTAAACAGCAATCTTCTTAGTAAGACTATTCAATATGCGGTAGTACGCAAGAAAGCGGAAGAAGAATTGAAAGCATCAAAAGATTTTCTGGATAAGATTATTAATTCTGTTGCTTCGCCTATTTTCGTCAAAGACGATCAGCATAGGTTTTGTCTGGTAAACGATGCTTTATGTTCGCTTCTTAACCTTCCGGCTGAAAAACTTATTGGCACTACTGGTTATGAATATTTCCCGGAAGAACAAATGAGGGAATTTCTTTCAAAAGATGATGAAGTATTTAAAACAGGCAAAGAGAATATTAATGAGGAAGAGCTTACCGATGGTAAAGGAAGTATCCAGAATATTGTTACACATAAAACCTTATACACCGACACTGATGGTAATAAATTTCTGGTTGGAGTTATAAATGACATCACAGAGAACAGGCAGAAAGAGAACGAATTAATCATCTCCGAGAAACGCGCCCAGGAAAGTGACCGCCTCAAATCAGCCTTCCTTGCAAATATGAGCCACGAAATACGTACCCCGATGAATGGCATTTTAGGCTTTTCTGCCTTATTGAAAGACTCTCAACTCTCGGGTGAGGAGCAACAGAATTATATTAAAATCATTGAGAAAAGTGGCGTTCGCATGCTCAATATCATCAACAATATTATTGATATATCGAAAATAGAATCGGGCCTGATGGAACTGAATCTAAAGGAATCGAATATTAATGAACTAATGGATTTCATTCATGCCTTTTTCAAGACTGAATTTGAAAGTAAAAAAATACTATGCTTCCTGCAAAAAGCGTTGCCATCAAATGAAGCCACTATCAAAACAGACAGCGAAAAAGTTTACGGTATTTTAACCAATCTGGTTAAAAACGCCTTAAAATATACCAATGTTGGCAAAATTGAGTTCGGGTATAATAAAAAGGGTGATATGCTTGAG
>CAIWMA010000402.1 GCA_903913645.1 uncultured Bacteroidales bacterium
CAATATCGTTTCAATAAGAGCAGAGAAGTTTTCTATTTTACCATGCCCGAAGTGATGTTCTTTGTCTGCTGGTTTATCGGAGATGCGAACTGAAAAATATGTTATTACAGCAGCTATAAGGTCTAATCCGGAATGCAGGGCTTCTGACAGGATGCCAAGGCTGCATGTGAGAATTCCGATTATAAGTTTGAACCCGGTTAAGAAAATAGCAGCAATTACCGATATACCAGCCACTCTCTTTTTCTCTTTTTCCATCCGTAAGATTAGTTGCTTATTAAAAATACATTAATGCCAATACAGGTCTGCGAAGTTAAATAAAGTCCCATCATAGAAAATATGGACAGTATCTATCATGAAATGAGTGCTATGAGCTTAACAGTATCTTTGAGGCGGCTGCCAGATGGACGACAGGAATTGATCAGCAATAGATTGATTTACCACAAATAATTGAAACCCGGGAGCAAAAATAATACTTGAATCAGCGACAGAATTCTTCTGAAAAAAATGATCAGTTAATGTGAAATGGTGGTGATGTGTAATATCAGAACAATCGGAGGAAACAGGTATTTCTATGGCATCAACACTGAAAAACATTGAAATACTATCGTCAATGCTTATCAGCATTGAAATTAGTATAGCCGAAATAACAGCAAAATGGTTTAAATTTCTCATACGGTTTACAAAAATATCAAAAGAATCAATAGCAAGCTATGCGATTCATGATTTTACCCAAAGGTTTCTTCTCAGGTTGAATTTGTGCTGAAAAAAGCATGCTTGTAGTTTTCAAGCGTATTGCTAAGTAGAATTTTGTAATGATTTTAAAACTTTGATTTGCTGATATTGGTTTCTACAAACCACCATGAGCCTTTAGCACACTGATACATGTAAATTTTTCTTTATATAAATTGAATTTGATAATTCGGTTTTGCGAATCGGTTAGCAAGTTTTGCCTGTCTGAATGATTACATATGTTGATTTTGCAATATTACTTATATTGTCAACGTTTATTAATTATACAGGCTCAGAATTGAAAGCAAATAAGGTATTACTGATTCAATTACAGTACGTTATGAATCCTGAAGATTATTTACTTTATAAAAGTTTAGGTGTCGAATAGCAGTAAAAAGGTATTCATTTACCTGAATAGGATTACTTTTATAAAAAGAATATGAAATTTAGAATGTTTCCAAATAAGAGTGGTGAACAAATGAGAGGCCCATTTTAAGTAACTTTGATACCTATAGAATTATAATTTTCAGTTTAAATATTGAAATGAAAAGCTTGAAACATTATGAATAAAACTGTACATCGTATTTACCTTTCTGTTTTGTCATTAATAGTATTGCTTGCTCTAACTGCTATTCTTTACAAAGGATATGGATATTATAAAACAAGTCTTGAGGAAAGGTTTTTTCATCCTGATGATGTAGCCTTGAAACCTAGCGGAATACTTGGACACGGAATGGGTATTTTAGGATCATTCATGATGATTATGGGGGTCTTATTATACATGGCCAGGAAAAGATACAGGGTATTCTCACGCCTGGGTTTTCTGAAACACTGGCTCGAATTTCATATTTTCCTTTGTACTTTGGGCCCAATCCTGGTGCTTTTTCATACTTCATTTAAATTCGGCGGTATTGTTGCAATCAGCTTCTGGAGCATGGTCGCAGTGTTTTTGAGTGGAGTAATAGGCCGGTATATTTATATTCAGATACCGCGAAGCATTGAAGGCCGCGAATTAAGTTTAAATGAAGTAAGAGATCTGAAAGGAAATATTGCTGATACCCTTACCAATTCTATTCAACTGGATGCGGAAAGTCATAGGATGATTGAAGATTCCATTAAGGTAAAAACCGAGATTTTCCACAGCAATTTTGTCGTACGCTATTTCCGTAAGTATGCTGATGACCTCAAAGCCTTGAGAAAGGTGAAATCAGTGTTGAAAAAGAATAAAGTTTCCAAATTGCAGAGGAACCTGGTTGTAGACCTGGTAAAAAACGAAATTTCGCTCAACAGGAGGATTGAAAGGTTGGTGCTAATGCAGAACCTGTTTAAATACTGGCATGTGGCTCATTTGCCGTTTGCCTTGGTAATGCTTGTAATTATGGTTATTCATGTCGCAGTGACACTTGTTTTTGGTTACAGATGGATATTTTGATTATGAATGAAAAATTGTTGGAAGTTTCTATTTATGCTGTGGTAATCCTATTTTGCCTCATCATTGTATTCATCTATTTACGCAAACAAAAGCGTGAATCTAAAGAGGTTGAAGCGAAAATAGTAATTGCAAAACGGGATGGAATGTATGAGCCCGTATCATTGCATCCGGTTATTGACGAAGGGAGTTGCATCCGCACCGGTGCATGTATTGCCGCCTGCCCCGAACATGATATAATAGGAATTAAAGATGGGAAAGCAGTAACAATAAATGCTTCGAAATGTATCGGCCATGGTGCTTGTTTTCATGCCTGCCCTACAATGGCAATTACGCTGGTGATAGGTACCGAAAAGCGAGGTGTTGATTTGCCTCATATAAACCAGAATTTTGAAACCAATGTGGATGGGATATATATTGCCGGAGAATTAGGCGGTATGGGATTGATAAAAAATGCAGTTGAACAAGGGCGACAAGCTGTCGAAAATATTGTAAAATCGTTGCGTAAAAGTCACCAGGGTGAATACGATCTGGTAATAGTCGGCGCAGGTCCTGCCGGAATTGCAGCTGCACTCACGGCTAAAAAACATAATATGAACTTCCTTATTGTTGAACAGGATACCTTAGGTGGAACAGTTTTTACTTTTCCGCGCCAAAAAATTGTTATGACTTCTGCAATGGAACTGCCGCTTTATGGTAAAGTGAAATTATTCGAAACCAGCAAATCCGCGCTTCTTGATTTGTGGAATGCCGCGCTCCAGAAAAATGACATTACTGTTAAGGAGCAAACTAAAGTTGAAGCAATTACTTCTGAAAACGGGCTATTCAATATTGAAACTCTTGCCGGTGAGCATTTCACATCAAAAACAGTTTTATTGGCTATCGGGCGCCGCGGAACACCGCGCAAACTCGGAGTAGATGGTGAGATACAGGAAAAAGTTGCATACCGCCTGCTCGAACCGGAGGTTATCAACGGGAAAAACATATTGGTAGTCGGCGGGGGCGACTCTGCCATCGAATCGGCTTTATTACTGGCTGACCAAAATAATGTTTCCCTTTCGTACCGAAGCGATGCTTTTAACAGGATAAAACCTAAAAATGGTGAAAAGATAAAAGATGCTATGGTTTCCGGCAGGGTGAAAGTGCTCTTCAATACTGAGCCATTGCATATTAACAAGGATTCAGTCGTTCTGACAACAAGCAAAAAAGGGGAGGAGCTTTATATCGAAAACGACCTTGTATTCATATTTGCCGGAGGTGAGCTTCCTACCCAGTTTTTGCAAAAAGCCGGAGTTGAGATAACTAAAAAGTTTGGTGAAGCTATCTTAAAACATTAAAATTATTCGGGAGAGAGACATATAATGAGATTTAGGGTTGGATATATCATAAGCGCGTTACTATTTGCTGTTTCTTTCGGCTTTTCTGTGCATGCACAAATATCTCCGGGCGTATTATCCAAAGTGCATTCGCAACTTGAAGGTTTGTCCAATTGCACCAAGTGCCACGAATTAGGCGAAAAGGTATCCAGTGCAAAGTGCCTGGCCTGCCATACCGAATTAAAAGCACGGATCGACCAGAATAAAGGGTACCATGTTTCGGCCGAGGTAAAAGGAAAACAATGTGCAAACTGCCATAACGACCACCATGGATTAACTTTCCAGATCGTTCGTTTTGATAAAGATAAATTTAATCATATACTCTCAGGATTTAAGCTGACCGGAGCGCATACGAAGAAAAAGTGCGAAGACTGCCATAAGTCTGCATTTATCAAGGATACAAAAATCAAGGCAAAAAAATTCACATATCTCGGGTTGAAGACGGAATGTTTAACCTGCCATGATGATTATCATCAAAAAACACTATCGGCCAGTTGTGCTGATTGCCATAACGACGAAAAATTTAAACCTGCGACAAAGTTTGATCACGACAGAGCTAAATTTAAACTGGCCGGTAAACATGAGCAGGTAGCCTGTGCTGATTGTCACAAAACCACTATTGTAAACGGCGTTAAGTTCCAGGAATTTAAAGGTGTTAAAGCTACTAATTGCACCAACTGCCACAAAGATCCGCATGATAATAAATTTGGCCAGAACTGTTCGGAATGCCACAACAATGAATCATTTGCTGCTGTCGGCGGTGTAAAAAACTTCGATCATAATAAGGCTGATTTTAAACTGGAAGGCAAGCATTTGAAGGTCGAATGCAAATTATGTCATAAAGTTAAACTTACAACTCCTTTAAATTTCAAACGTTGCACCGATTGCCATACCGATTATCATAACAAACAGTTTGCTAAAAACGGAATTTCTCCTGATTGCTCTGCATGCCATTCGGTGAAGGCATTTACCGAATTTTCGTATACCATGGATCAACATAATGCAGGTATATTCCCTTTAAAAGGGGCACATGTAGCGACTCCTTGTTTTGCATGCCATATGAAAGAAGAAAAGTGGAAATTCAGGGAGATCGGGAAAGTCTGTAAGGATTGTCATGAAAACATTCATAATACCTTCATCAGCGACAAGTATTACCCCGAAGCTAACTGTGAGGTCTGTCATAATCTGGGCAACTGGAATGATGTTAATTTCGATCATAAGACAACAGATTTCGAACTTGAAGGTGCCCATACCAAACAGACCTGCCGCGATTGCCATTTCAATAAAGAAAAGACCGGGCATGC
>CAIWMA010000403.1 GCA_903913645.1 uncultured Bacteroidales bacterium
CCAATAGTTCCCGTGATGATCCTGAATCATCCTGTTGATCCTCAGTCCGGGAAAGTTTGGGAAACCGTTATTATTAAACATTTCTTCCGGCCGGGCAAAACTTTTCCCTTGCCGGTTATAAACTAAAAGTCCATCACGCGTACCGAGCCAGATGGTATGTTTGTTATCTTCGAAAATACAGTGAATATAGTCATTGGGAATATGATATTTACCAGCCAGCTTTGAGGAATAATGGACAACTTCACCGGTTTCCCTGTTATACAGGTTGAGCCCCTGTCCCCAGTTCCCAATCCAGATTACCTTATTTTCATCCTCATGGATCGAGGCAATTACATTTCCAGCCAGGTCTACGGAATAAGGAGAATCGCTTTTACGGTATAGGTTGAAATTCCTCTTTCTGAGGTTGGTTTTGTTGAGGCCCGACAAGGTTCCAATCCATAGATTATCCGAATTATCGATGGCTAACGATAGGTTTATATTCTGATTCAGGCCGCTTTTTTCAGCTGAGAAACGTTCGAAAAATACACGATTTTCTTTGTTCCGACTCATCCGGTTAAGACCTCCGCCTTCAGTTGCTATCCAAAGGTTTCCCGATTTATCGGCAAGAATTGCACGTATGAAATTATTACTCAGCGAAAATTCGTTGCGCTTATCATGAATGTAATGGTCGAAACCTTTCCCACCCGATAGCAAGTGATCGAGCCCGGCGGAAGTTCCAATCCAAAGTTCGCCCTTCTGATCCTGGTATAAAGTTGTAATGTTATCGGTCGACAAACTTGCAGGATCAGCAGGGTTGTGATTGAAAATCCTGTAGGTTTCTGTTTGCGGATTAAAAGCAGCCAGCCCTTTGGTGGAGGCTACCCAGATAATACCTTTCTTGTCTTCGAACAGCGGGATATTGTTGTCCTTAGCGCTTCCGTCGAAAGCAAAAGGGCTTATAAAGTGCTTAAATTTCAATGTTTTCGGATCGCAAATCGAAATAACCGGTGGTAAATTAAGAAGTATATTCCCGTTTTGTGCACATTTAACATCGTATATGCAATCTGTTGCCAGAACCTGAAACGGAGAGGTAAACCTAATCCGGCTGAAGCGTTTTTCTTTCCTTGCATATTTAAACAGACCTCCTTTTGTTGCTATCCACAAGTTAGCTTCTTTGTCTTCGGCAATGCCATTAATCCAGTTATTGGTTATAGAATTTGAGTCATTGGGATTACAGGTAAAGACCTCGAACGTGTAACCATTGTATTTATTAAGCCCGTTTTGTGTTCCAAACCAGATGTATCCTTTTGAATCCTGGAAAATGCAGTTGACCACACTCTGCGAAAGCCCGTCGCCAATGGAATATCCCGAAAAAAAATATTGCTGCGCATCGCTGGGAAAGCTACGCAGAAAAAGAAATAAGATCAATACAGCTTTTCTATTCATCTAATAAACCAGATAACTGAATAGCTCTTCTTTTGCACTTTGCCCAAACTGCCGGAGTTAAGCTAAATCAAAGTTTTGATCAGTTGTATTTGTGTAGTATCAAATTTACAAAACCTTTGCAGGTATTCCTAAATTTAAGATGTGTTTTACGGATTTTAGACGAATCGGTACCTAAAATGTTACAATCAAATTTTGATTGAATTGGTTTTATCTGTGAAACCTATTTTCTTTTCGCTAAAACAGCCCGCTTGTCCTGTGCAAATATTCTGGCTGAAATAACCGTAGCGGTTGAACCCACAAATGAATTTGACTATCTTAAATAGGATATAACAAAATAAGGTATTTCGGCCAACCTGTGTTAAGTAGAAAAGCCTGAAATACAGATAGAATTAACCGTATTGAAAGAAAACATGATGCGTTTTGGAGATAAATTCCAAAATCCCGGATCAGGGCTGGTCATATAACCGGGTCAGCCTTATTTCTTTAAGCCTTTAATGCCCAGATCACATTCCTGACTAAGGTGAAAATCAACCCAAAGATCAAAATAATAGAAAGAATTTTCAAGAGAATTTCGAAAGCGCTCATATCATTTTTATAATATAATCCAGATTTTAGAAAAAGGAAATACCGTTTTCGGGATTTTTTTTTATTTATTTCTTACTATAATAATATAATATCCTGTTTTTCAAATAATTAAATAGCCGTAATAGAAACGGAAAATTTTTCCGTTGCCTAGGATTTTCTTGAATATTTGATGTTTTACCCGAGCGTTTAATAGCACCGCATGGCACAACCAACAGGATTAAGAATGGCTGTTGATTCCTCAGAATGAAACAAGTAAAAAATCGATTCCGTCTGTCGAATTCGATTCTACTGCTTTGTTATCATTTTCTGCTCACAACACATTTAGTTTCAAAAAATTCTTCCCCGGAATTAACCCTGACAATATAAATTCCAGGAGAAGTGGAAACCTGGACCTTAACAAGACCGGACATAAACTGCTTGGTTTTATAAATTGGTTTCCCTATTGTATCGAATATACCGATCTCAACTTGCCTGCCTTCCATCGAAGGAACACTTATTTGTACATATCCGTCACTAACGAACGCGCTTCCTTTACTTATGCTGGGATTAACGGATATTCCCGTATATTCTCCGTTACCCCAAACTGCAGTTACATATTCTGGGTGGTCGATATATGGATTGCGGTTGTGCTGAATAGCATAAACAGCATTATTGCGGTCGATTTCTTTTTGTGAAACGGGATCCAGGTTATTCCATTCCAGCAGCATTTTCAGGAACCAGGGTTCGAAGCAAGGGAAAGACGATCCGTCAAGCACTCCACCGCCTTCAACACTGAGTCCTTTCCATGAGGCGATCCTGTTTTCGTAACGGGTGGCCAAATAAAAATAGTTGCGGGCGAGATCACCTTTGTACCCGCCGGGTGGCTCAAATGCAACGCCTGAATACCCGGGAATTGAACAAGTGCCAAGTTTCGATCCGTTTTGCGAAGTCCATGTGGCAGTAGTCACATTTCCATAAGGATTGTTGTTTCGCAGGCTGTTCACTTTGCTGTCAGTCGGGTATAAGTGGAAAAGATCGGTATACATGGTATCGGCAGCAGCCGTACCTCCACCCCACCAACTTTTAGGGAAAGTATGTTCCCTGTTGTAGCAGACACCTTCTGTTCCTGGAGTAGTTGCGCACTGGTTTCCGGGACTGGCTCCAAATTCAAATACATACGGAGGATTTCCGTTGGGTGTTCCATCTGGTATATCACTGTATATATCCCATACTGTATTATTTGGCTTATCGTCGGTACTGTAAAAATCTGTCCATAAATTGTCATACGTTCTCCTGGTATGTCCGCGGATAATTTTCTGTAGTGTGGTTTTCAGCTGTGTACCAGTCAGATTGGCTGCCTGATCGTAATACCCGGCTGGGGCTTGTGCGCTAGCGGAAGTGATGAAAACCATCCAAAGAATGAAAAATATAGTATTACCTTTGATCTTCATAGATGAAAAAACTTATTTGAATATGAAAGTAACCCACTGAGACATGGTAAGGCATAATGGCGCTAAGATATAAATTATTTCAATCAGGCAGGACGAACCAGAATCGCTTGTTTTGAGCATTTCCCGGGTTAAGATGCAGACTACGAATCAGTTCAACTGCGGATTACTTATCATATCCATTGAAGATAAAATGTACGTCTTCCTTTAAGCCAGGTTTTTCAGATATGTTTCCTGAAATAATTAATTGGATTGGATATCGCTTTACTTGGTATTTTTGTACTTTTCAAGCAATAATAGTTAGTATTTTGCCACGAATTGAATTACCTTTTAAGTAAGCATTTTATTAAAAATAAATAAGGCAAATAAAGTTGGTGTATGGTTGCAACATTTGCTAACACCTTATTGGCATTTTAGACGCAAACGATAATATCGTTATGGCTGATAAATACCCGGTAATTACCGAAGGCAGGATAATTGGCACAATACTTATGTTTGTTGGAGTAGGTTTGTTTGGTACTTTTACTGCTTATATTTCATCCTGGTTTATAACTGGTAATAATTCCAAAACTAATAGTGTAACATAAAAATTATGAAAAAATTCTGTTTAATGCTCAGCATGTTCCTCTTGTCGTTAACTATGATGGGGCAAGGTACCGTTATTACAAAATATTTTAACAGGTTTGCCGATAACGAAGAGTTTACAAAAGTTTCGGTGAGCCAGAAAATGTTCTCGCTCTTTACCAACCTGGAAGCAGGCAGCGCTGCTGAAAAGGAATTTCTGCAGGCAGCCGGCAAGCTGAAAGGGCTCAAAGCTATTATGGCCGACAGCATTCCAAATTCTGCTGTTCTTTATAAACAAGCAATTACTGATTTAAATAAAGCCGCTTACGAAGAGCTAGTCTCCATAAATGATGCCCGGGGAAATATGTTGTTTTCAATTAAGGAAAGCAACGGCATAATTTCGGAATTGATTATGGTAGCTGGCGATAAGAAACAATTTATTATGGTAAGTTTGTACGGCGAAATTGACCTGAAAAACATTTCGAAGATTGCACAGCAAATGCATATAAACGGTCTTGACCAACTGAAACATATTGACGATGGCAAACATAAGTAAGTTAATTATAGTTTTCTGTCTGCTTGTAGGGTTATTGCCATCCCTTAAGGCACAGGATACCCCTTTTAAAGCGTACGCAGACACGCATAAAGACAGGAAATTCTGTTTTTATCCCAGCACGCTGCGCATGATTAATATTGCCAAAAACCCCGACTACAACGAACTGGTGAACGGAATTGAAAAATTGCTGGTTTATACACTCGATTCAGCCGCAAAAACAGGCCAATCCTATAAAGGCCTCATCACTGCATATAAGAAAATCGGGTTTGAGGAATATGTGACCATGGCTGGTGGAAAAACTAATTTCATTTTGTATGGAAAAGAAAACAAAAATGAAAACCAATACGTAGGAGTTATAAAAAGTGAGGATGCGATGTATGCTTTTTATTTACGGGGCCGTATCGGATGGCAGAAAATCCCGGCTTTGATGCAGAGTTTTAAAACGGATGACATGATCAATATTTTTGACCTCAACAAACAGAAAAGTGGAAAACGTCCTCAAAATAAATAGCCTCTCAAAACGCTTTGGCAGGATACAGGCAGTGGATAAGCTGGACCTGACAGTTCCTAAAGGCCAGATTTTCGGTATACTCGGGCCTAACGGGAGCGGTAAAACCACAACACTGGGTATGATATTGGAAGTGGTTGCTCTAAGCGGAGGTTCGTTCCAGTGGTTTAACAATATGAAAGCTGTTGAAGCCCGCAAAAATATCGGATCGATACTCGAAACACCCAGTTTTTACCCTTACCTCACAGCGGTGCAAAACCTGCGCATTGCAGCTCACATCAAACAATGCGGAACGGATAGAATTGAAACAGTGTTGGAACTGGTTGGCCTGTTCGACAGGAAAGATGATAAATTTAAAACGTACAGCCTGGGGATGAAACAACGCTTGTCCATAGCGTCAGCCTTGCTCTCCGACCCTCCTGTGCTGATTTTGGACGAACCCACCAACGGCCTCGACCCACAGGGAATAGCCGAAGTTCGCGACCTGATCAAAGATATTGCCTCCCAGGGAAAAACCATCATTATGGCGAGCCATCTGCTGGACGAAGTTCAGAAAGTGTGCACTCATTTTTGCGTTTTGAGGAAGGGAATTAAGATTCATGAAGGGAGCGTTGCAGATACTTTGGGTGAAATAAACCGCGTTGAAGTTGCCAGCCAGGATTTGGAAAAGCTTGAAAAATGTCTTGAAAGTTTCCCAGGACTTGAGTTCCTACAAAAAACGGGTAACAGCATTTTTGTCGCACTGAAGCCGGATTTTACTTCGGCAGAAATAAATGATTTTTGTTTCAAACATGGAATCGTTTTAAAGAAATTAGTCACCCAGACCAATTCCCTTGAAAAAGAATTCCTCAAAATACTGAAAGAATATGATTAGGGCGCTGAAATTGGAATGGCTGAAGATCAGGAACTACCGCCTTTTCTGGATATTAATCGGGATGTACCTGCTGGCTTTGCTCGTGATTGCTTCAGGCGGCGGACTGTTTTTGGAATGGCTGAAAAGGGAAGGTGTTAATTTCAATGGAATTGACCCGACTATTGTGCCGATTTACGATTTCTCGGATATCTGGCAAAACATAGCTTACCTCGGCTCGTTTAATAAAATTCTGCTTGCGTTTATAGTGATTATATCTGTCAACAATGACGTGATTTACAACACTATGCGCCAAAACGTAATTGACGGCATCAGCAAAGTGGAATTCCTTCTGAGCAAAATGTCATTTATCGTGGCCATGGCTGCAATCAGCACGGTGTTTCTTTTTGTTGCCGGGCTTGTGAACGGCTCAATTTATTCACATGTTTGGGGCGCCGCATTCATTTTCGACAAAATGGAATTCCTGGCAGCCTATTTTTATGATATTCTTGTTTATTGCACACTTGCTTTCCTGCTCTCACTTATCATCAAAAAAGCTGGTTTCATTATTATTGCACTGTTTTTGTACACCATAATGTTTGAGCCAATAGCTACCGCTATATTTCAGAATGCACCTTATTTCAAAGACGGTATTATGCCGGAAATTGTTCAGTATTTGCCAATAAAATCATTGAATAGCCTCATTCCTTTTCCTTTCAGCCGGTATATTTTTATGGAAATTGATGATTTTGTTCCGCTCAAAGCAATTATCAGCAGTACAGTTTGGTTCGCCATTTATCTTTTTTCAATTGTATTTATTCTGAATAAAAGAGATTTGAAATAAAATCAATTTCAGGGTATTTTTCAATTAGATGTGATTAGAAATAATTATTCAGGCTAATCATTTGCTGGCGCGTTTCACGTCAAGGGAGGAAATGGCGGGACTGATATCCATATTGTATTCCCTGGTGACAAAACTAGTTCGAACACATAAAAACAACTATTAGATTCCTTGTGTAACCTCAACCACAAGTCGTTATTAGTGATCGAAAACAGTACTTTACAAAACACTAGGCTTTTGGATTAACTTAACTACTTTTGCATTATTGGTGTCCATACCATTTAACCGCAACACATCTTATAATACTATTTGGGGTATTGTCGCCTATATTTTTGGTCGGGTTGATTGACAGGAACTACTCATGTGAGTCAGCTAATCGATTTTAATAACGAAAGAAGAATTTTCCATTTTTAATAGCCTCTCCCCTGGCACGAGTAATTCATAAATGTTAAGTTTGTTATACAATGACCGGTAAACTTATATCATTCGTCAGACGAAAAGTGTTTCGTATAGATAAATACCGATGGGATTATCAATACGCGACCGGACAATGGAATGGTTTAAAATCAAAAGAAATGCAGCGCCTGAATGTCGCAAGAGATTTTCTTATTAATTACACATTAGGTGGAAATATATTAGAAATTGGATGTGGCGAAGGCGTTTTTTTTCAAAATGCATCGGGAGTTGATTATTCGTTTTACGAAGCGATAGACTTATCAGAAGTTGCAATTGGCAGAATAAATAAAACAGGGAAAAGTTTATTCGTAGCAGCCGATATGGAAAAGTATGTGCCGGTTAATGATCCGTTTGCTGTTATCGTTTTTAATGAAGTACTATACTATAGTAAGAATCCGTTAGATTTATTGAGAAAATATAATCAATACCTGGCAAAAGATGGTGTATTACTTGTTGGGATGTATGATACAAAAAAAAGTACGGATATATGGCTTGGTATAAGCAAAATATTCTGTGAATTGGATTCTGTGAAAATTCAGCAAGATTCAAAGGCGTGGAATTATAAGATTCTAAAATTGATTTAGCAGGCTGCCATTATGCATAAGTTAAGTGTCGTAATTATTACTTTTAACGAACAAAACCGAATCCGACCGACCCTTGAATCGGTTAAATGGTGTGACGAAATTATAGTTGTTGATTCAGGCAGTACCGATAAAACTCTGGATATCTGCAGGGAATACAAAAATTGCAAAACATATACTCAACCTTTTTTAGGGTATGGGCAACAAAAGCAATATGCTGTTGGAAAAGCTTCAAACGAATGGATACTTTCAATTGATGCCGATGAAGTGGTGACAACGTACTTACAGAATGAAATTACAGGCTATTTATCTCTGCCGGTTGTGCCATTTAACGGGTTCAACGTGCCGATTACGCTTATTTTCATGAAAAGAATATTCATGTATGGTTACGAAAATAAGCAGCCTCACCTTCGCCTTTTCAATAAAAATAAAGGTGCTTTTGATGCATCCCAACTTCATGAAAAAGTTCTTGTAGGTGGAGCTGTCATAACTCTGAAAAATGAAGTATTGCATTGCAGTTATGCGGATATTACACATTACTTCCAAAAATTCAACAATTACACGACTATTTATAAGGATGAAGCTCTGAAAAAAGGCAAACAGGTTAGTAGAATCAAATCTGTTCTCCGGTTTCCCATAGAATTCTTTAAGCATTATTTACTCAGGCTTAACGTTTTAAACGGATTTGAAGGGTTTTGCTGGTCTCTGATCTCAGCCTTCTCCGTTTTTGTTAAATACATTAAGCTTTATGAAGCAAATCTTAAATAAAGATATATGATTCTCATCATTTCAACTCTGATAATCGTTTGTTTAATTCTTACTCTTCAGTTCAGCATTTTTATTCCAGGTCCAAAAGGCTTGCCTATATTGATGTACCATAAAGTAAGTGACGATTGGAATGACAATCTGACCATTTCAGTAAAAAATCTGGAAAAACAATTCAATTATCTTTCCAGCCATGGATATACCTGTTTGCCGCTAGGCAGACTGCTGGAAAAAGATCAAAATCTGCAGACTGGAAAAGTGTTCGCCCTCACATTTGATGATGGGTATGTAAATAATCTCAATTACTTATACCCGCTTCTTGAAAAGTATAATTTCCATTGCACTATTATGTTGCCGGTAGGTTTTTTGGGCAAAACCAACGTCTGGGACAAAGGAAACGAGCCCATCATGAACTTTGACCAGCTTCTTTCGATGGATAGCCGTTTTGTAAGTTACGGGCTCCATTCGTACAGGCATGAATCACTACTGACAATGTCATCGGAAGAAATAATTACCGATATTAAAACATGCATTAACGAATTAAATTTGAATGGAATTGCTTATTTGCCTATAATCGCCTATCCTTACGGGGCTTACCCGCGCGATAAAGTTAACAAAGCATTTTTTGCCAAAATACTTGAACAGTTGGGTATATTATATGGTTTCAGAATTGGCAACCGGGTAAATAAATGGCCTATGAAAAACTGTTATGAAGTGAAACGGATCGATATAAAAGGAACGGATTCTTTCTGGGCATTTAAAACAAAGCTCCGGAAAGGTCGGGTAAAAATGTTCTGATATATCACATAACGTTTTGATCTGATAAAGTTAAACTATTCCGCTTTTACACTTAAATCTCCTCCTGATCTGCGACTTTCCTGAGGCGCCATTTGGAAAATAAAAAACCCAGAATTGAATAGTAATGAACCCTAAGTGCTGCCTAAATAAAATTAAACGTTGCAGAGCTAACTTAATATATTTCGAATCGGCACAATTAACCTTTACAATGGAAAAACAAAAGCCCGAAAACGTAATGTTAACGGGCTTTTTTAATTTGTTTCGGTGGAGTGTTTTATTACGTATGAAATAGTCAATTCTGTTTGGCAATCAGAATTATTTGAATTATGGAATGTCTGTATGATTCCATTATCCTGGCTTTTAACAAATGCATTTTTGTCTATCCTACTCTGCTATTAATAACAGCAGCGTACCGTGAGGGTAAAAGTTCCGCCTTTAATCAGGAGTTAATTTGAAACAATCCGCAAGGTTTTCAGCAGTATCTCTTAAACTATGTGCGTTGTTGTCACTGTCATGGGCTAGTAAAGGTGACATTAAGGTTTGAAAGTCGGGGATTGACAAAGTTTTTCATTATTAAGTTTTTCATTTTAAAAATTATGCTCATAAGTTGAAGCTGATAAATAAAAGGCAAAACCTGGCGCAATTGTAAATACGTGCCGGTATGGCATTTACGTGATAGGCTCACAATATGTTTTATTTACAACAACATCACGCATCCTAGCTTTGTCCTTAAAGCATCTGGATATATTTCTGACTATATCGCTATAATTATCTGTTAGATCATTCCTCAGATAATAATAAGGCTTTATTGATTTACAATTGTCATGTTCAAATATAGTATTAAGTAAAGTTCTGTCGGACAAACCACATGAATGACCAATTATGTATACTTGAAATTTATCTGAATTAACAAATTCTAGAAACTTCTTATAATTATCAGTTTTTGAGTAGTTTATAGATTTAACATTTTCGAGGAATTCGTTATTACCTGTTTTTCCCAAGAGAGAGTATTTATCATCAAGTTCATCGCCAAAACCCAATATTATGGGGTTATTTATTATATTATTGATTTCTCCATGTATGAAAATCAACTCTATATTAGGGCTTTTTAATAATTCAAAATATCTTCTAAATGTACTAGTATAATTGAAGTCCAAGATCAATGTTTCTTTCGGAATCAAATCCAATAATTTATAACGTGAGGCTTCTAAAGATAAAAGTAGATTTTTAATGTTCTTCTTTGAGAAATCTCCATGGAGTGTGTCAATAATTTCGAGCGTTTCTTTTGGAATCCCCTTCCTTAAAATCTCAATAGAATAATCATTTTTCTGATAATCTTTTAATCGACCATACCAATAATCAATATAACTTTTAATCCAATTTTCTTGAAAATCTCGTAAATTGAATCCAGAATTTAATTGATCTACAACACTATAAATGTTACCCTCCTCAATGTTGATGTTTTTTAAATATTCTATTAATAACTGCCTTATTACCTCAAACTGTTGATTTAATGGTGATATATTCCCAGACTGCTTAAGACTTGAATCATTAGTCAGAAGTTTATAATATTCATTTTCAATATCTACCCAACTCTTTAATCCAGATTTCAAAGTGATTTCTTTAATGATAGCATTTTCTATCCGCATTGTGGATCCGGATTTTTTGACTATTTCATCAAGCTCTAAATAGGTTGTCGGTAAACCCATTTTCTGCCATTTTGGTGGATTAAATATCTTAACAAATTCATTTTCTATTATGTTCTCATTTCCCGTTTTCGCCAACTTTTACATAAATTTCCCCAAAAGTTGTTTAAGAAATCTTTATAACTAGTTTTGAGCCTATGAGCTAAATCAAAACCGTTTCCAATTAAAATCAATCTATTCATATTTGTGATTAAATTTATCGATGATATAAAATTCTGTTAAGCGAAGAATTACCTTATTTCTCCTCAATCACTCTCCTCTCCTCCGCCGATATCCCATAAAGCCGGTACACAAGTTCATCAACCTGCCGCTCTAAGGAAGCCTGAATTAATTCAATGTCACTCCGCAGCGGTTTCTGCTTCAGGAAAGCTTTGTTAAGAGATTTGCGGGGATTGATGAGTTGAATATTCATTAATCAGTTGGTGTAAAAGTAAAAAGCGAAATAAAATAAACAGGCGAAATAGTATACCCAAAGTAAAGGAAAATAGTTATATGTATTATGGGTAAATGTAAATAGTAATGTACATTCTAGTAGCGGGAAGGTTTTTGACATCCCCGCAAATTACATATTTCAATAAAAAGTTGTGGACTAAAATAAAAATTAGACTGCATTTTTGTGAAAATGCAAACATTACATAAAAGAAAGAAAGACTAAAATCCACAAAAAGTGCTGAATCGATTGGTGTGTATAGTTTATAGGACGAATAAATTTACAATAAATGCGCAAAAACATGTGATTTATGCGCTTTTCGTAACTAAAATATATGTTTAATTAATTGCAATAATTCCACTTTCTCCCAAAATATTGCTTTTAAAATAGCCCAAAAAGTAATTTTGGAGGTTAGGAAATAGAAATATCTCAATTAATAGTCTTAAATTCCAGGTGATTTTTACACATGTTTTACAGTATACATTAATTGTTTTACAGATGACTTAGAGAAATTTACGGCAGAATTAACTGGAATTAATGCAGTCTGACGATTTGATTTCGCAAACGATTTCGGAATACAATCTATTTGTTCTTTTCAGTCTTTTTTCGCATTTCCAATATTGGGAACAACAGCATCAGCCCTCCAAAACAATCATTGCAATACCTGTCCAAAGATTAATGTTTTGCCATAGAGAGCAAATATAAAGTTCAGCATTATTCATCGAATAAATCCCGAATGCGAACAAGTATTAAACCAAGGATTGCAAACTGGAGCCCAATGGGAATCCGAATATTCATATCAGGATTGTGGAATACTATAAAAACAGTAGCTTTAAGTGCCGTTCAAAAATATTATACGCAACATTTGTTTCGATATAGCTTCTGTAGGTATCAAGTGCTGTGCTATATTCGTTATCAAGCTCAACGGCAATTTTATAACCTACATGAATAAGCTGTCGGAAACTGGGATTATAATTTGCACATTTCTGATTGTGAATCAGCGATTCAGTGAATTTCGCAGAATTCCATATTTCAACTTCGGCAACTGTAGGTAATTTTGATTTATCAATAGCGAGAACTGTAGCATAAGGCCCGGTAAGCTCATCGTATCGCTGCATTGAACCACTATATATTTTTTTTGCAATGGCAAGTCCTTCACCTCCGCCCTCTGCCAGGCCGATCACTTCTTCGAGCCAGGTAGTTCCTGCTGTTTTAACATGTATCCCTGCATCGAATTTATTTATTGCAGACCGGATGGCAGGATAAATTGAAAACTTGTCGCTTCCGCTGTGTACACTTAACTTTAAATTTGAAGGTAAATTCAGGATGCTGGATGCATATATAGTAACTGCCACATCCTGCTCAAATTCTTTGGCAAATTGAGCTACATCTCCAATATAATCGACTCCTTTGGCGAACAGACCGCTGAACTTTGGAGCAATGGTTTGCAGCTCTACGCCCTGGAATTTCAATTCTGCTAAAATGAAGAACAAATCCAGAGGGGTTTGGGCGTGTTCGCATTCATCCATTGATACTTCCGGAATAAATCCATCGGCACCTTTTTTTGATACAATGTAATCATATATCTTTTTAACTTCTTCAATAGCAAGCAAATAATTATCAGCAACAGTATTGAGGTATTCTTCTGTCACGTTAAATTTCTCTGGTATTCCAGGGATATGCAGTTCTCCTATATATTGCGAATGCCGCTTAACAAATTCAGCCTTAGCAGCAGGCATTGGCGGCATGGCAATAAAATGAGCAACATCAATTGTGAAAAAATTACTGAAGTCAATGAAACTATCAACAGTAGCCAGACTGATATGATCGGCATCAACATAAAAATTCTGCTTCCAACCCAGTTCTGATACAGCATTTTTTGCTTCTTCTGCAACTGAATTCTGGAATGTATGAACGATAGAATGCTCCCGGTTCGATTTATTCCAGACAGGAACCACAGTTATTCCAAGCTTGTTAATTTCCAGAAATGCTGATAATTGGGCCTTACCTTCCCTGGCAAAACGATCTCCTATCCCGAATGAATATTTTTCAATTCTCATAGCTGTAAAGTGTTTAGATTTTTGTTCTTGTGATAAATAATGAGGGACTATCCCTATAAATATTCATTCGATTTCTGTTAATTACTAAGTTTTGTCCGGTATGGACTAAGAATCTGTATTTCAATACAACGGTTTTACCTAATGTAATTTCTACTCTTTGTCTTCCGGGAAATACAAAATATTCTGCATACTCTCAGCATTTCTTAGAATCCAGGGAGCAGGGAATTGGGTGTGTCTGGCAAAAGTATTACTATTTTTTGAAATAGCGTGAACGTTCACGGTAAATATTTTTATATGAGTAAATAACTCATTAAATTTGCTGCTCACACAGTAGCCTGGAGGAAACATTTTATTCCTGCTACCTGCTATTAAACCCAATATACCTTTGCCATTATCACTTAGAATAAATAGCAGTACTATGGAAACCACAATTAATCTTTCAGAAACTTCGCGTTACAGCACTGCCATAACCGATATTGTAGCTTTGGTTTTTGTTGGCATTGTACCAGCAGCTTCTCACTTGTTTAAAATCCCGGTTTATTTTATTGAACCTATGCGCGTAATGCTTGTATTGGCATTACTTTATTCATCGAGGTGGAACGCTTATTTGCTGGCTATTGTTTTGCCTTTATTTTCATTCTTGGTATCAGGTCATCCAGCACCGGTCAAAATGCTGATCATTATGGTGGAGCTGGTGCTAAATGCATGGTTGTTTCTTTTCTTTTTCCAGAAAACTAGGAAGCCATTCCTGAGCACATTCGCTTCAATACTCATCAGCAAAATTTTTTGTTATGCCATGTACCTTGTAGTGTTTTCCATGGCATTTGTTAAAGATGAAGCTGAGATTACTTTCCTTATTGCACAAATAATTCTGACACTGTTTTTAAGTAGCCTGGTAGGGTTCATATCCAAGCGCAGAACTACAAATTCAAAAATTTAAAACTAGCCCCTTGATTTACAATATGATGAACTCAATTTCCCGGAAATCAACGCTTTGTTTGATACTAGGCATGATCTTATTTGTATCCTGCCAGCAACGAAAGCAAACTATTCTCATGAGATTCAGTGGAGAAATCCAGGGAACAACTTATAATATAACTTATTATGCAGGGGATAGCATTAACCTGCAACCTGCTATAGATTCACTGCTTCATCGGTTCGATTCAACAGCTTCGACCTACAAACCGAATTCTATTATTTCCCGAATGAATAATAATGACCCTTCAGTTAGGGCTGATAATATGTTCATTACTATTTTTCAAAAATCTATGGAAGTATCAGAAAAAACCAAGGGTGCTTTCGATATTACGGTCGGACCATTAGTTTATGCTTGGGGATTTGGCTTATCAAAACGGTTGAAGATGAACCAGCATATTGTTGACAGCCTTTTGCCCCTGGTTGGATATCACAAAGTAAAACTTGAAAATGGTAAACTGGTAAAACCCGATCCGCGCATCCGGATTGATTTTAA
>CAIWMA010000404.1 GCA_903913645.1 uncultured Bacteroidales bacterium
CCGATCTATGGCGTTTCCAATTTTTTACCATGTCATAATCTCCGGCAATGATTGTAGCCTTCCATTTAAGTAATGTAGGCGCTTTTTCTTTTTTTGCCGTTAGAGTATATCCATTAAAATAATAATCAGTTCCTATCCTTACATAGAAGTGTTTTAATTCATACTCCATTCTAGCAATATTTTGCTTTTCTTTTTCCAGTTGCTTTTCTTTTTCCCTTGCTTCTTTTTGGGTATCATCCTGATCAGATGTATTTTGTTGTACTTTTGTCATTGGTAGCAAATTAGTGTTTGGCTTTTGTATCTCTTTAAAATGTTACAGCATTGTAGAAAGAGCAGCTTTGCGGAAAGCTGCTCTTTCGTTTTTCAGGGTTCCCCCAAATAATTGTTTAAAGCTTGTTCCGTTATTCTCTGACCATTGGCAGAAGTTTTTATCTTACCTTCTACTATAAGTTTCTTCACGGTTGTATGACTCCGGCCTAATACTTTGGCTGCCTTATTTATAGAATAAGTCCGTATTGTACTTTCTTTTGCAAGAGCTTTTTGCTGCGCCCGTAATACTCCCTGCTCAACCAGGTTAATTAATTCATCGGGAGTGAGGCTAAGAAATAATTGTTGTTCCATATCTTAAGCGGTTACGGATTCCTGAATACTTTCCTGAAGCTCGTTAAGTTTATTCAGTTTCTTAGCGTCTTGCAAAATGCCATACAGTAAGTGCAACTGGTCAATATTATCTGTATCAATTACAGTTTCAGAATGAATTATTGATACAAAAACAGCTTCAATCAAAGCTTTTTCAATAAATGTGGCACTTTCGGCCAGTGACCAAAGAATGTGTCTTTCTATGCTAACTTTTTCTTCAGCAATTTTTTTGGGGGTCATCTCATTTGTTTTCATAATTTTATTTTTAGGGGTTAAGGAATTTAGTATTTGTTGTGATCCGGAATGACGTAAAAGACATTCTGATTTGTTTGTTTAATTGCTAATGAAGTTTTCTGATTGCATTTCTAAGATATCAGAATATGCAAATTTGAAGTACTGGGCAACTATTAAAAGTTCCTCTGTTGTGGCTGGTTTATCATTACGCAATAATTGACCCCAGCGTTTTTGTTTGATCCCTGTTTTGTTGTAAAAGTCACGGTCAGGAACAAACCTAAATCCATTTTCTGATCTTATTTTTAATAGGTCAGAAATCCTATTTTTAATAAATTTTTCCATAATTTGTTTATTGAATGATAAATAACATACATTTATTCACTATCTTTATAGTGCAAATATAACCATATAATTGAAATAATAACATCATATAATTGAAAATAATTCACATAATTATTAACAATTAATGTAATACGTTGATATGGAACACATTGGAAATAAAATAAAATTTTTTATTGAGGAATCAAAGCTTTCATCTGTTGAAGTTGCTAAGCAAATGAAAACTTCTTATCAGAATTTATATAGGATTTTTAATAGAGTATCAGTTGAAACTCGTTATTTATTTGAGCTATCAAAAATTTTAAATATTCCAGTTACCTCATTTTTTGAAGATGAGCAAGGAATTAAGTTTACTTCGATAGACAGGGAAAAACTATTAAAAGAAAATGAAGAGAATAAGATTATATTTGATAAATTACTGGAATATGTTCATTTAGATAATTATTTGACTGGATTTATTGAGGAATACATTTATGATAATATAACTTTTGATTGGTTTAAGAGTCAGCTTGAGAAGGAATCTGAGTTTAAAGATGATTTGATTGCTTTAATCGAGCATGAAAAATCTGTTGTCAGAAAGCAATACTTTTATGATAATCCAGAATATAACCAGGTATTTTCAATCCCTTTGTTCAAATTGAGAAAGTATGATGGAATTTTCCTAAATCTAATATTTGAGATTTATGATAGAATTATAAATGACACTTTCATTAATCTAATGGTAAAAAGAGGAGTTTATAAAAATTCAGAAATAAAACGAGAGTTCATTCGTTACTGGAACCACATCACTGCTAAAGATAAACCTCCAATTATCAGTAAAGCAATTGAAAGGAAACTTTCGTTTAAATTGCATGAAGACATTGAAATCAACAACTAAATTGTGACAAAAATGCGACACAGCCAAAAGTCAAAAGCATGGAAACGCCTGTAAACATTGAAAAGTAGCGGTTTTAGTTGTGGGTCAGGTGGGCCCACCTAAAAACCAAACACTTACACGTTAAACCGTGTAGGTGTTTTTTGTTTCGGCTCGTTTCCTGACAGATTTCGGTATTTTGCTATCCACTCAGTGCTGTTCTTCTATTAACTTTTCCCCACCAATAATTTACATTGTATTTAGGCAATCATCTGAAGCAAGCGGAGGCTGGAAGTATAGAGCATTTTCCCGACAAGAACTGATATGCCGGGCTAAACAATTAAAAAACTATTCTGGCTCTCTTGCAACTTATTGACTGACATCTTTCTGCGTAACCGTTAGTTTATAAATGTAATATAACAAACCCGTAACACACACCATACTAATGGCTATCACCCAGGTGCTGCTATTAAGCCCGAAGTTATCGGCATTTGTATGCATAATACCTTTTCGGAAAAGAAATTCAACCATCACAGACAGGAAGTTATTGGTAAAATGTGCTGCAACTGGCAGCCATAAACTTCCGCTCCAGAAAAACAGGTATCCCAGCGCCGTACCAAGCAAAAACCTTGGCAGGAATCCATAAAACTGCATATGGATTGCAGCAAAAATAAAAGCGGACAGAAAAACAGCCAGGTGTACATTCTTTGTCCAGTCCTTGAATAAACGGGCTAAAGCGCCTCTGAAAAGAATCTCTTCAGCAAAAGCAGGAAGTATTGCCACCATAAAAATATTCAGCAGCAAGCCGCTTGTCGATGTGGTTGAAAAAAAAGCTTCAGTAATCTGAGCTCCCAAATCTTCTTTGCTTTTCATCCATTCTTCAATAAAAGCAAGCGCTTTTGGCAGAGAAAGATGGCTGTTGATTTCACTTGCCAACCCGATTACTGGCTGGGAAATTATTATTAAAATGAATGTGAGGACAACAGCAAACGGAGAAACTGATTTAAAAAAACCTCTGTTTTCAGTATTCTTTGGTGAACAAAGCCATGTGTAAATTAAAGCCGGAAGCAATAACCCACCAGCCATATTTATTATCTGTATTACTTTCATTGCCGTTACAACAGCTGGATCTGAATAGTCCGGATTTGCAAGAAGATTTATGACACCGGTACCTAGAAATGGAACTAAAACCAAAATCCCCAATAATAATGAGAAGATGAGAAAACTCAATACCAAAGTTATCAGCAGGATAAACTTATTGAAATTATTTAGTTGGTTGTAAATACCTCTGAGCATAGGGTGGTGTTTGCAGCAAAAGTAATGAATAAGGTTTAATCGCAAACGTAGTGGATTGTTGCTATTTTTGCAGTCCAAAAAAATACCAGGATGATTATTGGAAAAACTGACCTTGGGAAATTCCCTGTAATACTTGCTCCTTTGGAGGATATTACCGATTCGGCATTCCGAAATATCTGCCGTAAGCATGGAGCGGATATGGTATATACCGAGTTTGTGTCGTCAGAAGCCCTTGTGAGGTCGGCAGTGAAAAGCAGCAATAAAATGTTGTTCGATGAAACCGAAAGGCCCATCGGCATACAAATATTCGGGAACAATGTGGAAGCTATGAAAAATGCAGCCATACTTGCTGATGAACTAAATCCTGATCTGATCGATATTAACTTTGGCTGCCCGGTTCGTAAGGTGGCCATGAAAGGTGCAGGAGCCGGCCTGTTGAACGATATTCCGCTTATGGTTGCCATTACCCGCGAGGTGGTAAATTCGGTTAAATTGCCCGTTACCGTGAAAACGAGGCTGGGGTGGGATGAAAACAACAAAATAATTGTGAATGTGGCTGAGCAGTTGCAGGATGTAGGAATACAGGCAATTACTATTCACGGCCGTACCAGGGCCCAGATGTATTCCGGCGAAGCTGACTGGACCCTGATTGGCGATGTTAAGAATAACCCACGGATGAAGATTCCTGTTATTGGAAACGGGGACATTACCAACGCGCCGAAAGCCGCTGAAATGTTCAACAAATATGGTGTTGATGGCATCATGATCGGACGAGCCGCAATAGGAAATCCATGGATATTTAAAGATATCAAGGCATTTCTGCTTCATGGCAATATTAATCCTCCTCCTGGTTTGCCGGAGCGGATTGCCGTTAGCCTGGCTCATTTGAAACTAGCAATACAAAAGAAAGGTGAGCGCAAAGGCATTATAGAAATGCGAAAGCATTATGCAGGCTATTTCAAAGGATTGCCCCGTTTTAAGAAAGTGAGGATGGAAATGCTGACCAGGCAGTGTTTTATTGAAATTGAGGAAATTCTCCTGGATTTATCAATGAAGGAAATAGATGGGTAGAAAACATATTTTTCAAAACTATTCGGCCTGATTAAAAGGCAAATATCTGTATGTCAATACCTAAAATGAACTTATTAGTTGTATTAATTATAATTGCATGTATTGAATAGTCAAATATTTCCATATTGAAAAATAGCAGAATATAGACGTGAAGCGGTCAAAGTCTCAAGTTTTATTTGGGGACAGCTATTCCTGAACTGAAAATTAAAGTCCCGTTTTGGGAATTTTACATTATTTTTGATTTACTTTGTTACTTTTCCGTATTTAGGAAATTAACCTTTGAAAAGGACACCTT
Source organism: uncultured Bacteroidales bacterium (assembly GCA_903913645.1). Classification (GTDB taxonomy): domain Bacteria; phylum Bacteroidota; class Bacteroidia; order Bacteroidales; family UBA4417; genus UBA4417. Next base: position 4,728 of record CAIWMA010000404.1, read on the forward strand.
ATGGAAACATTTAAAATTTTTGTGGTTGAGGATGATGTTATGTATGCGAAAATACTTTCGTATCATTTATCTCAAAACCCTGATTATGACGTATCAATATTTTCTTCAGGTAAGGAATTGCTCGCTAATCTGTATAAAGGGCCTTCAGCCATATCGCTCGACTTTAATCTTCCGGATATGAGTGGGTTTGATGTGTTGAAACGCATCAGGGAATTTGATCCCGAGTTGCCGGTTATAATTGTTTCGGGACAGCAGGATATTTCTACCGCAGTGGAGTTATTGAAAAAAGGTATTTACGATTATGTTCTTAAAGACCCTGATACAAAGGACCGGATGTGGTCAATAATGCGGAATATTAAATCAAATTTCAACCTCAAGCAACGGATATCGAACCTAGAAGATGAAATAGGAAAAAAATATGAATACAATAACCTGATAAAAGGAGATAGCCCGGCAATAAATGCAGTATTCCGGCTTATTGAAAAAGCAACAAAAACCAGTATTTCGGTGTCGGTTCATGGCGAAACAGGTACTGGTAAAGAGTTGGTAGCCAAAGCTATACATTTTAATTCAAAAAGAAAAAACAAACCTTTTGTAGCTGTAAATGTAACTGCAATTCCCCGCGAACTTATCGAAAGCGAAATGTTTGGACATGAGAAAGGATCGTTTACCGGTGCAAATAACCAGCGCATCGGGCGGTTCGAAGAATCCAACCACGGTACCATATTTCTCGACGAAATTGGGGATATGGATCTGAATATGCAGGCGAAATTGCTCAGGGTTTTACAGGAAGAAGAAGTTGTTAGGGTTGGCTCAAATAAAGCGCAGAAACTGGATGTCCGGGTCATTGTAGCCACACATAAAAATCTGCTCGACGAGGTTAAAAAAGGCAATTTTAGGGAAGATTTGTATTATCGTTTGCTGGGACTTCCGATTGAACTTCCTCCTTTGCGATCGCGTGGGAATGATATATTCCTGTTAGCAAGGCATTTTGTGGATGAATTCTGCAATAAAAACAGCATGCCCAAACTTATTATTTCTGCTGATGCGATGGAGAAATTCCGCAAATACCCTTTCCCTGGTAATGTGCGCGAATTAAAAGCAATTGTCGAGCTGGCAGCTGTAATGACGAATACAAATACCATTCATGCCGAGGATGTAAAATTGCCGAATACCACTGCAATGCTTGATTTTGTAAACGAAGAATCTACACTCGACGATTACATTAAAATTATTATCACTCATTATCTGAATAAATACGACAACAAAGTTCGCCTGGTAGCCGATAAACTGAATATCGGGAAAACTACTATTTACAGGATGTTAAAGGATGATGGCAGGGAACTTCAGTAGTTCGTGGGTAGATGAGAGTTTGCGTATTACAAGGTGAGGGGGCGATGGGACGAGGAGCGACAGTGCGACTTTGTAGGTTAAAAAGACCTTAGGATTTTAGATTTGTACAGCACTCTATATATTAATATAAGTATAATCAATACTTTGCGCTTTAGCATCTTTGCGTGAAAAAAAGAAATTTATTGCAATTGTCTGCTGAAAATTCTCAGACTTATTGTCATATCGATAGAATCTACCTCACTTCATCCCCGTTTCCAAAGGCCTCTGTCGGTGAAACAAAGCAAAGTTTTCCTTCCTTGTTTTCAGCCATAAGAATCATTCCTTTCGATTCAATTCCTTTCAGATTCCGTGGAGCCAGGTTAGCAAGTAA
>CAIWMA010000405.1 GCA_903913645.1 uncultured Bacteroidales bacterium
AGAACTTTTATTTACAGTCCTTAGATTAACGCGTTTTATAAAATCGAAAATATTTCCAAAGGGACCATTTTCGGTACGTTCCGATAACAACGAATCTGCTGCAGCATCGCCCATTCCTTTAAGAGCCTTGAGCCCGAAACGAATTTCCTTATTCTTATTTACCGAAAAGTTAAGTCCTGATTCGTTTACATCCGGACCTAAAACGCGTAAACTCATCCTGCGGCACTCGTCGAGGTAAGCCGTGAGGTTATCAACATTTCCTAGGTTGGTGGTAAGTAAAGCCGCCATGTATTCAGCTGGGTAATGAACTTTCAGATATGCTGTCTGGTATGCAATGTAGGCATAACAGGTACTATGCGATTTATTAAAAGCGTAGGATGCAAAATCTTCCCAGTCAGTCCATATCTTATTAAGCTTATCTTCGGGATGGCCATTTTCAGTTCCGCCTTTAATAAACTCGGGTTTCATTTTATCCAGTTTCTCGCGGATCTTTTTACCCATCACCTTTCGCAACTCATCTGCTTTGCCTTTGCTGAAGCCGGCCAGCTTCTGCGAAAGGAGCATAACCTGTTCCTGGTAAACAGTAATACCATAGGTTTCGTGCAGAATTTCTTCCATAATGGGAAGATCGTATGAAACAACCTCCCGGCCATGTTTACGCGCTATGTAGTTGGGGATATACTTAATAGGTCCCGGACGGAAAAGTGCATTCATGGCAATAAGATCCTCAAACTTATCGGGTTTCAGGTTGCGTAGATGCTGTTTCATCCCGATACTTTCAAACTGGAATGTGCCGTCGGTATCACCACGCTGATAGAGTTCGAAGGTTGCTGTATCGTCGAGTGGAATTGTGTCCAGGTCTAATTTAATACCATGGTTTTCTTCAATTAACTGGAGGCAATCTTTCAGAATGGTAAGGTTTTTTAAACCCAGGAAGTCCATTTTGATAACACCGGCAGATTCGATGATATTCCCTTCGAACTGCGTTACCCACAAAGGAGAATCTTTTGCAATGCAAACCGGAATTAGTTCAGTAAGATCGGTTGGTGCAATAATAATACCAGCCGCGTGAATGCCTGTGCCACGCACGGAACCTTCGAGTTTTTCAGCCAGCTGCAGCACTTTTTTCTGCAAAAGCATAGAAGTATCAGTACCGGCAAAATTATATATCTCCCTGATTTTACGGATATTATCCATATCTTCAGATCGAAGGTCTTCTTTTTCCTCCAGCGACTTTTCGCCATTTTTATGAGCATCTCTAACTGTAAGCGGAGCCATGAGTACCCTTTTGAGTTTTATGCCAGGTTTATCAGGTACCAGTTTAGTAAGATAATTACTTGTATTCAGGTCGAGATCGAGAACACGGGCAACATCCTTAATACTGCTTTTGGCAGCCATAGTACCATAGGTAACAATCTGGGCAACCTGGTTCTGGCCGTATTTCTGCACTACGTAATCGATTACTTTTTGACGGCCCTGATCGTCGAAATCCGTATCAATATCAGGCATGCTGATACGCTCAGGATTAAGGAAACGTTCGAACAGCAAGTTGTACTTCATTGGATCGATATTGGTAATTGCAGTACAATACGCTACCACACTACCGGCTGCCGAACCACGGCCGGCACCGATATAAACACCCATATCGCGACCGGCTTTTATAAAATCGCTTACAATCAGGAAGTAACCGGCAAAACCCATATCGTGTATGGTTTGCAACTCAAAATCAATGCGTTCGCGAAGCTGAGGTGTAATATCACCATACCGTACTTTAGCACCAATGTAGGTGAGATGTTTCAGAAACTCCCATTGATTTCGCACATCGGCGGTAATTTCTTTTTGCCCGTTTACATCTTTACGATCGGTAAAAATAGAATTCCTATGCAGAACAAACTCAGGCGGCACAGGGAAATTTGGCAACAAAATATCCCTTTTGAGCTGAATGATTTCAACCTTATCAACAATTTCATTTGTATTATCAATGGCTTCTGGTACGTCAGCAAAGAGCGTACTCATCTGCTCTGTATTTTTGAAAAAGAACTGATCGTTATAAAACGAAAAGCGCCTGCCTTTTACAAGGGCATCGCCGTCGCCATACTCACGAAAAGTAGGAGTACTTTGTTTTTCACCGGTATTTACACAGAGCAGAATATCGTGTGCATTTGAATCTTCCTGTTCAACGTAATGCGAATCGTTGCTGGCAATCATTTTCACATTGTACCTGGCGGCGAACCGTTGCAGCACAAGGTTAACGTCATTCTGCTCAGGTATATCGTGGCGTTGAAGTTCCACATAATAATCTTCACCAAAAATATCAAGCCACCATTTAAATATCTTTTCAGCTTCGGCTTCACCTTTAGAAGAAATAGTTCGCGGTACTTCGGCGCCAAGGCAGCAAGTAGTAGCAATAAGTCCTTCATGATATTGAAGCAATAATTCCTTATCAATACGCGGATATTTACCATACAGACCCTGAATATAACCTAGCGAAGCAAGTTTAACAAGATTCCGGTACCCTATGGCATTTTTGGCAAGAAGCAACTGATGGTAACGAACATCTTTTTCACCGCCGGTAAATTTTCGTTTGTGACGATCCTGAACCAGGTAAAATTCGCAGCCAACAATAGGTTTAATTACAGGGATAGCACTCTTTCCGTTGATTTTTTCTGCTTCGGCAATAAATTGAAAAGCACCGAACATGTTTCCATGATCGGTAAGTGCAATACCAGGCATTCCGTCGGCAACAGCCTTTCGGAACATTGCCGGTATTTCGGCAGCACCATCGAGTAATGAATATTGAGAATGTACGTGAAGATGACTAAATTTGGGCATGTAAAGCTTGATTATCAGATTTTTACCATTTATCAATGGAATCTGCTAAGATACCTGTTTTAGAACAGGTGGTTATCAAGTGTTGATAAATTATAGTAAAACCATTCCTGAAACCGGAAGACCCTGAAAGCTAAGGCCGAAGGCTAAATCACAATTTTAATCAAGACTAAATTTCTGAGTATTTTCCTAAATCTGAAAAAACACATAAAATGCATGTGTATTAAAGAAAAATTATAGCTTTGTTAAAAAAACATTGTAAAAGTGACGAGATTAGCATGTTCCTTTGGCATTGAAAGAGGTTAAACCATCCTATAAACATGATAATTACTAATTCAGTAAAACTTTTTTCCAGCAGTCAAAAGGAATATCAGGTTTTCAGTTTGGGTTGAAATTTGAAAAACAAGTATTTCTGATTTACTCAGGACAGAGATTGAAAATAATTAAAATGAAGTATTATTGATGAATAAAGTTGGCATATGAGAGCAAGAAGCAAAACAATTGAAATTCACATCCTGGTTATAACTATGGCATTTCTGGCAGTTGGAGCTATTTATGGCGGTATTAGCCTGATGAATGATCCATCGGGTGAAACACTTGAGTTACCTCTGAAATTACTTAAGGGAACAATTTTCTCCAGTTACATGATACCAGGCATTATTCTATTTCTAACGCTTGGATTTTTTCCGCTCTTCCTGATTTTTCCATTAATTTTCAAACCCAGATGGCCTGTTATCGATAAATTAAATATTTATAGAAGCTATCACTGGGCATGGACCTATACACTGTATACCGCCATAATGCTAATTATCTGGATAGATGTTCAGATAATAATTCTACAAACCTCATCTGTTATACAAGGTATATTCGGACTAATAGGCGTATTTATACTTATATTGGTTTTATCGCCACGTGTTAAGCGCTATTACAAGATTCAGACCCACACCAGGCACCATGTAAATAAGGCTAAATCAAACGAAGATAAAATATTTGATGATTCTGATCTGTAATGCTTTGAAAATCAAAAATAACATCCTACCTTTGCACCCTTAAAATAAAAACCTGCAGATAATTATAACTATCTATAAAGCAAGGTTTTATAATTAACCAATTAACAAATACAATTTACATGGCAACAAAGATGAGATTACAGCGATTTGGGAAAAAAGGCCAGGCCTATTTCCATATCGTGATTGCTGATGGTCGTGCACCACGTGACGGACGTTTTATTGAAAAAATTGGAATTTATAACCCAATCACCCGGCCGGCTGACATTCAGATTGATTTTGACCGTGCCCTTTATTGGGTAAAAACAGGTGCTGAACCTACAGAAACTGTTGAAGCTATCCTGAAATATACAGGAGTTGCTTATATGCATCACCTGATAAAAGGCGTTGCTAAAGGTGCGATGACCGAAGAACAGGCTCAGGCTAAATTCGAAGAATGGAAGACTGTTAAAACAGGAAAAATTGAAAGCGCTAAAAACGACCTTGGTCTTAAAGCAAAAACAGAAGACAAAAAACGCCTTGCCGCTGAGGTTAAAGTTAACCAGGCCAAAGCTGATGCATTAGCTAAAAAATTAGCTGCAGAAGCTAAAAAAGCAGCTGGTGTAGTTGAAGAAGAAGTTGAAGAAGAAGTTGCTGAAGCAGTAGAAGAAACACCTGAAGTAGTTGCTGAAGTTGCTCCTGAAGTAGTTGCTGAAGCTGCTCCTGAAGTAGTTGCTGAAGCTGCTCCTGAAGTAGTTGCTGAAGTTGCTCCTGAAGTAGTTGCTGAAGTAGTTGCTGAAGTTACCGAAGAAGCTGCTCCTGAAGCACCTGCAACCGAAGAAAAAGCATAATTGCCCTATGAAACAAGATGAACTTTTCCAACTGGGAAAGATCGTCAGAACTTTCGGCACAAAAGGCGAAGTAATATTTCAGATTGATAGTGAAATACTTTCGCGGATAAAAAAACTGGAATCAGTGTATCTCAAAATTAATGAGAACCTGGTTCCTTTTTTTATTGAACTGCTACAGCCCAAGGCCAAAGGTCAGGCGCTGGTGAAGTTCCTGGATGTTGACAGCACTGATGAATCTTCCCTGCTCTCCGGTTGCGATATATTTATACCAATCGCACAATTGCCAAAGCAAAAAGGCACCCAATTATTTTCCGTTGAAATTGAAGGATACACCGTAATCGATGCCATTCGTGGTGAAACAGGTACTGTGCGTACCGTGCTGGAAATGCCGCAGCAGGCTTTGCTTGCTATTGATTTTAACGGCAAGGAAATACTGGTGCCCATTGTTGACGAAATCGTAAAAAAGATCGACAGGAAAACCAGGACGATACATATCGAAGCACCGGAAGGACTGATTGATTTGTACCTGGAAGGGTAAGGTGATACTGGTGACTGGTGATTGGTTTGCAATTACAACCTATTTACTATTTTCGATTAACTATTAACCAACCACCCCACGTGTTCCATTTCAAGAAATTCAGTATCGACGACAGCAAAGCTGCCATGAAAATCGGCACTGATTCTGTATTACTTGGTGCATGGGCGCCTTGTGGCCTGGAAACCAGGATACTTGATATTGGCGCCGGTTCAGGAATATTAGCCTTGATGATGGCTCAAAGAAGCGATAAGATTTTAATTGATGCTGTAGAAATTGACCCAAATGCGACTGAGCAGGCACGTATAAATGTTCAGTTAAGTCCATGGTCGGGCCAGATTCAGGTATTCAATTCATCAATCCAGGAGTTTTTATTAAAAACACAAAATAAATACAGCCTGATTATCAGCAATCCGCCTTTTTTTACTGATTCAGTGAAAGCACCTGATAGAGCACGAAATATTGCCAGACATAATGATACTTTACCCGTCAACGAATTGCTGGAAATTACGTCTAAACTACTTGAATTAACTGGCAAGGGTGCTTTTATAATTCCTGCTGATGCTCTAGAAATCTGGATTTTCGAAGCATCTAAACTTTTACTATTCCCACTTTTTATAACGAGAGTCAAAAGTTCGATCAATCACAATCCTCATCGGGTATTGATTGTATTTACAAAAAATAAAAAATCGGAAGTAATTGATAATGAATTAACTATCTATATTTCAAAAGATATTTATACGAATGAGTACCGCCAACTCACCAAAGATTTTTATTTGAATTTTTAGTCAGTCTTGCATAAATTCAAATGCGGGATATCAAAATCCCCATTAATACCTACCTTTATATCAAATTCAGGAATATGAGGATATTATTCACAAGTGGGATGACATTGCTGATTTTTGTGTTCTCAATGCCAGCTATTTCACAAAAAGTCTTTAGTTGTAACAATCGCTACGATGCTGACATAAAGATATTTGTAGTTGAAAATCGCTACGATGCTGACCTGTTGGTATTCAAAGTAAGCAATGCATATGATGCCGATGGAAATAAAGGACTTTGGTATTTCTGCAAGAACAAGTATGACGCAAAGAAAATAGTCTGGTTTGCTGAAAACAAATATGATGCCGACTTGTTAGTATGCTTTGTTGAAAATAAATATGATGCAGGATGGAGAGAAAAGGAAAAGATGCATTTGCTATACTAACCTGAATGTTTTATTTGAAATAGCAAAGGCGATGTGGTGAAGGTTCGAAAGGTCAGATAATACAAGAAATACAGAGGGATTTGCAAAAAGCCAAGTTGGGGACTTTGAATTTAATACTTTTCAGATAGCAACAAATATATTTTACATCCAATACTCTAAATCTAACTAAATTCTTTCTTATATTTGTTCATACCAAAATTCGCTTACCTGGCAAGTCTCTTTTACAACTCGCAAAATACAGTTTTTCAAACCGATATAATCTTTTAATTTCTAATTACCAGATAAGAAATCCTCTAAAATTGAGGACATTGAAAACAACAGAAAAATAGATTTAGAAAAATATATACATTGATTGGGCTTCAGAATAAAATCGGAACTAAAATACCTTGAAAAATAAATCTGGATGTTTTCTGACAGCCTGATATAAATAATCAACCGAATTGAAAATCAAAAAAACCAATAATCATTAACCTTCAAAACTACTATTTTATGAAAAAATTCATTGCATTATTTTTAGTACTGGGAATGTCGATTGGGATATCAGTCAAATCCTTTTCTCAAACCGCGGATTATCCATGGGCTATCGGCGTTGGAGTCCATTGGGCCAGTTTTAGTAATATCAATCTCCCGATACAGGATCAGTTCAAAAATATGAAATTCCAGGGAGGACCACTCGAAGCTTCTGTTAGCCGTTATCTCACACCTTTCTTTAATATGCAGTTAACCGGCGGTTATCTCAGCCTTGCAAGAGGAGAATATGCAAATTACTCTATCACATCTAAAAACTATTGGTACTTCGATCTGGACGGCCAGCTTAAATTTCTGGGAGGAGCCATTAAAGAAGATGCATTTATTACACCTTACTTATATTTTGGCTTTGGTGATCAGAAAATGAACGAAGTCAATGACTTGAAGGCTCAAACAGGTTTAGGCCTAGATTTCAATATCGTAGAGAATCTCTCCTTGTATGCTCGCGCAGATTATGTTTTCACAACGAATAAAGAGGGAATCAGTTATGTCCATCCTCATCTCGGATTAAAATACAGGTTCACTTGTAAAAAGGATATGGATAAAGATGGAATAGTAGATGAGGAAGACCGTTGTCCTGAAGTATTTGGTTTAGCTTCTTTGAAAGGCTGTCCAGACCGGGATGGTGATGGCATTGCCGATATTGACGACAAATGCCCGGATGTTAAAGGATTAGCTGCTTTCCAGGGATGCCCTGACCGTGATGGTGATGGTATTACTGATGCAGAAGACCGCTGTCCGGATGCTGCAGGTTCCAAAGCACTTAATGGCTGTCCTGACAAAGATAAGGATGGAATTGCCGACATTGACGATAATTGTCCCGATGTTGCAGGTATTGCCAAGTTCAAAGGTTGCCCGGATACAGATGGCGATGGTATAATGGATAAAGAAGATGCTTGCCCAACTGTTGCCGGTTTGGCCGCATTTAAAGGATGCCCTGATACCGATGGTGATGGAATCACAGACAAAGAAGATAAATGTCCTTTGGTACCTGGTACAATTGCCAACCATGGCTGTCCTGATGTGACACCAGTTGAGAAAGAACAGATAACAAAAATCGCAAAAGCAATTTACTTTGCAACCGGTAAGGACATTATCAAGAAAGAATCCGAAGCCCCATTAAATGAATTGATCCCAATCCTGATGAAATATCCTGAGATGAAACTCAAGATTGAAGGAAATACCGATAATGTAGGTAAAGACGAGCTGAACCTCAAACTCAGCCAGGACAGGGCCAATGCTGTAAAGAAATATCTTGAAGATAAAGGAATTGCCGCTGCCCGTCTTACAGCTATTGGAAATGGTGAAACAAAACCACTTGCAGATAATGCAACTGCTAAAGGCAGAGCTGAAAACCGCCGTGTTGATTTGACTACAGAATACTAGTCCATAACTTTTGATAATACTAATGTAACAAAAAAGGGAGGCCTGATTAGCCTCCCTTTTCTTTTTCAGCATGAACCGCTTTAACTCCAGTTCCTTGAATCAAATCATTTTTTGTACTTCAGCATGGTGAAAATAACGAATTACTGAACATTTTTAAGCGTCAGCTGAATCCTTTTGCGCTCTTTATCCACCTCCAGAACTTTCACCCTGACTTTTTGATTCAGTTTTACTATTTCATTCGGATCTTTCACATATTTATCAGCCAGCTGGCTTACATGTATTAGTCCATCCTGGTGAACACCAATATCAACAAACGCACCAAAATTTGTTATATTAGTAACCAGTCCATCGAGAATCATTCCTGCTTTGAGGTCGCCAATTGAATTTACATTCTTATCAAATTCGAATAACTCAAATTTCTGCCGCGGATCACGGCCAGGTTTTGAAAGTTCAGCCATAATATCCGTTAATGTAGGCAGTCCGACTTTATCGGTAATAAATTCTTCCAGCTTAATCTGCTTTTGTAAATCCTCATTGTTAATCAGATCAGCTACAGAACATCCTGCCTTTTTAGCCATTTTTAATACAATCGGATAGCTTTCAGGATGCACTGCGCTGGCATCCAGTGGATTCTCGGATTCACGGATACGCAAAAATCCAGCTGCCTGCTCGAAAACCTTTTCTCCCAGCCGTGGAACGCTTTTTAACTGTTCACGCGATTGGAACATCCCGTTTTTATCACGGTATTCAACAATTTTGGCTGCCAGCACAGGACCAACACCCGAAACATATGTGAGCAACTGCTTACTTGCCGTGTTGAGCTCCACTCCTACTTTATTAACGCAACTCTCAACGACTGATTCAAGGCTTTTTTGCAACAATGCTTGGTTCACATCATGCTGGTATTGACCAACACCAATTGACTTTGGATCAATTTTAACAAGTTCGGAAAGAGGATCCATCAGGCGACGGCCAATAGAAACAGAGCCTCTTACAGTTACATCATAATCGGGAAATTCTTCCCGTGCTACTGCTGATGCTGAATACACCGAAGCACCGTTTTCGTTCACCATCAACGCAATTAATTCAGTATCAAACGGAATACGACGGACCAGGTTTTCTGTTTCCCGGCCGGCAGTACCATTTCCAATAGCAATGGCTTCAACTTTATAGGCTTTAACAAGGTTCTGAATTTTAGAAACCGATTGTTTTACTTCACTCTGAGGTGGATGAGGGTATATGGTTTCGTTATGCATAAGCCGGCCCTGTCGATCGAGAACCACTAGTTTACAACCGCTGCGGAATCCCGGGTCGATCGCCAGAACTGTTTTTTGTCCCAATGGGGGAAGCATAAGCAGCTGCCGCAAATTCTCAGCGAAAACACGAATGGCTTCCAGGTCTGCTTTTTCTTTAACCATTTGCCGGTATTCAGTTTCGATAGACGGTTGTAAGAGCCGTTTGTAGGCATCTTTCACCGCTTCCTGAACCTGATGTGAGGATTCATTGGAGGACTTAACAAATATCTTATTAAGCGATTCTCTGGCCAGTTCAGCATCGGGCTCAATGTCAACTTTCAAAAACCCTTCATTTTCTCCCCGAAACATAGCCAATAAGCGGTGCGAAGGGGCTTTCATTAAAGGTTCTGCCCAATCGTAATAGGTTTCGTACTTTATGCCTTCAAGTTCTTTGCCACGAACAGGCTTCGAAAGAATTTCACCTGATCGTTCAAAATGATTCCTGATCCGTTGACGGCTCTGCTGGTTTTCATTCACCCATTCGGCAATAATATCGCGTGCTCCGGCTAAAGCTTCTTCTTCGGACTTAACGTCCTTTTCAATGTTGATAAATCCTTTAGCTTTTCGGTATGGGTCAGGTTCCTGTTGCGACATAATAATTTTGGCAAGAGGTTCCAATCCCTTTTCGCGGGCAATTGAAGCGCGGGTGCGGCGTTTGGGTTTGTAAGGAAGGTATAAATCTTCCAACTCGCTCATAGTTGAAGCACCTTTTAAAAGTTTCTCCAGTTCCGGAGTTAGTTTTTCCTGCTCGGTAACAGAAGTGATAATTACTTCACGTCGTTTCTCAAGTTCAATTATTTTTTCATACCGTTCCCGGATTGACGCTATCTGAACTTCATCGAGGCTTCCGGTCATTTCCTTGCGATATCTGGCTATAAAAGGAACTGTTGCTCCTTCTTTGAGCAAATTAATAGTATTCAATACCTGAAAATCACGAACACCAAGTTCGTTTGATATTTGCAGGATATATTTCGTTTCCATCTTAAAAATCAGAATTTTGTGAAAACACGAATAATCTCGGCGTTCTTAAAATGAGCCGCGACTTTTAATTGAGTATTAATTATAACATAAATCGAAAAAGAGACTTTTAGCTTACCATCCTTGCGCCAACAGGTCGATAACATGCATGGTCTTAATAGGAAGCTTATGCTTATCAATATACCCTTGTTGATGCATCAGGCAGGATGAATCGGTACTTACAATATATTCGGCGCCGGTTTCGATGGCATGAAGTACTTTCTGCTCAGCCATGGCAGTAGAAATCGGCTCGTGTTTAACCGCAAATGTACCGCCAAAACCACAGCAGGTATGATTTTCCTTCATTTCGCGGATTTCAAGTCCTTTTACCTGGCTAAGCAATTCGCGGGGCTGGGTTGTAAGACCGTATTCGCGTAAAGCTGCACATGAATCATGGTATGTAATCACATGTTCGAAAGTAGCACCTACATCGGTAACTTTCAAAACATTAACCAGAAAATCGGTAAATTCAAAGAAGTTCTTTTTAAGCTGGTGATATTCTATATGCAAGGCAGAATTATAGAACATTTCATCATAATAATTCCTTACAAAACCAGCGCAAGATGCCGATGGCCCAACGATATATCGGTTATTAGGAAAATCGCGGATAAACTTCTCTCCTACTGCTTTGGCTTCATCCCAGAATCCGCTGTTATAAGCCATCTGTCCACAGCATGTCTGCTGATTGTTAAAATTCACTTCCACCCCAAGTTTTTCAAGAATTTTAACCATATTAAATCCTGTTTCAGGATAAATCTGGTCGATAAAGCAAGGAATAAATATGTCTACCGTCATGAATCGGGGTATTAGTGTGTTTCGAAAGCAAAAATATCAAAAATTAGCCGTTGGGTCTGTACAAAGTTATTAACCGGATGTTAATAGATTGGGGATGGCAGATACTATTTTCCTGTTTTTCTATTTCCTATTTCCCTAGACTCATATTCCCTAAAGCTTTACAAAACCTGCCTCAGCCAAATCATCCCAAAATCCGGGATACGATTTCTTAACCACTTCAGGTTCTTCGATGCAAATATCATCGCGCAATATTGCAAGTGTGGCAAAAGACATTGCCATGCGATGATCATCATAGCATTTCACAATCACAGGTGTATGATCGTGTTTGTTGATAAATGCTGTGCCGCTTAAAAATATCTCATTATCAATTACATCTACACCATAACCAAGTTTTGTCAACTCATTTCTCAAAGCATCTATTCGATCAGTTTCTTTGACCCTTAATGTTTTAAGACCAGTGAAGTGTCCTTTTATTCCTAAAGCTGCACATGTTACAATTACAGCCTGGGCAAGGTCGGGGCATTCGGTAAAATCATAATTAAACTCCCGAACGGCCAACTGATCTGATTTGGTGAGCAGTAATCCTTCGGAAGTAAAAACTGAACTTACTCCCAGATTTGAATAAATAGTTGGCAAAACTGAATCGCCCTGAACACTTTCGCTACTTAATCCTTTTAATACAATATGGGCGTCGGGTATAAATACAGCAACCTGGTACCAGAAAGCGGCTGCACTCCAGTCAGGTTCAATAATCGAGAAATAATCGATGTTGTTGTATTTCTGTTCTTTAACCGTAATAGTATTCCTGGCAAATTGAACATCAGCACCCGATTTTTGCATTAGTGACTGTGTCATCCTGATATACGATGCCGATATAATTTCTCCCTGCAATTCAATAACAATTCCACCTTTTAAGATTGGCCCAAGCATCATCAAAGCACTGATAAACTGGCTGCTGATTCCTGCGTTTAATTGAACGTTTCCTCCAATCATTTGTGAATTACCAATGATTTTAATCGGAGGAAATCCTTGTACATGAGAAAAAGTAAGGTCGGCGCCAAGACTCTGTAATGCATCAGTAAGTGGCTTGACAGGTCGATTCTGCATGCGTTCTGTTCCGGTAATTAACCAGTTTCCGGGTGTTACTGCCAGTAAGGCGGTAAGAAAACGCATAACGGTTCCTGCATTTCCAACATTAATTTCAATTAATGTTTCCGCTGTGAAAGATTTGTTGCTGATTATCTGCAAAAGATGTTGCATAACCACTGTATCAACCGAATCGGGCACCAAACCTTCAATAGAAGAACCGCCTGAAAGATTGTTAATTATTAATAGCCTGTTTACGATACTCTTGCTTAAAGGCAAGGTAATTGTGCATTCAACAAAATCCTGGGTATGGGAGATACAATGCATTCTATATATGGTTAGCCTTGAAATGCAAATTTAACAATATCAGGCAAATTGGAAAATGAGAATTTTTATGGTTGATTCAGTTTTCCACCTGTCGCTCGTTTCACCTTTATAATGAATAACTCATAATAGGACTTTCAACGCTGAAATAAGAAAGACGTATGATGAATTTATCGCTTAAAGCAAGTGTTAACCTTAAAACTTATACAAAAAAACCAACTTCCAGGTTAATATAGAAATGAAGGCTTTCAAGTACAAGTTTTTCGCCGGGGAATTGATCATAAACAGGATCGCCTATTTTACGGAGAAGCGAAAAATTTAATTGCGAAGTGCTGGAATTCTTTTTATCATGGCACATCAATGCTAAAAGTTCATCACCCGGTTTCGTTTTGAAACGATAATGCGGAAAATGCCAGCTTACCAGGTTGGCAAGTCGTTTCAAATCGTTTTTATCCAATCCAAACATTCGCATGGAAATAAAACTTTCGCAAATCAGGCCGATAGCAACAGCTTCGCCGTGAAGCAACGGGTCGGAATCATATTTCTGCGAATAGGATTCAATGGCATGCCCGATAGTATGCCCGAAATTAAGTGCTTTACGCAAACCTGTTTCGGTGAAGTCAGAATTTACAATATCCATTTTTACTGAAGCAGATTCAAGAATATTTGCTTCGTTACATACCTTTTCGTGAGAATTGAGTACTATTAGCTTTCCAAAAAGCTTCTCGCTATGAATCATAGCATGTTTCAGCATTTCAGCATACCCCGATAATTTCTGCCTGGCCGGAAGTGTTTTCAGAAATTCTTCAAAAACAAATACTGCTTTGGGAAGGGCAAAAACACCGATCTGATTTTTGACAGAGTTGAGGTTTACACCTGTTTTACCACCAAGTGATGCATCAACCATTGCCAAAAGCGTTGTCGGAATATGGATAAAATTTATGCCCCGTTTAAAAGTAGCTGCGGCAAATCCACCAACATCCGTAGTTAGTCCTCCCCCAAGGCATATCATCAATGAATTTCTAACAGCATTTCCAACAACAAGCTGTTGCCAGATTTTTTCGACAGTCGCAATAGTTTTATTCGATTCGCTGCTATGTATTTCAATAACCATCGCATCCTCGAGTCCGCTGCATTTAGCTTTCAGTATCGGCAAACAGAGTTCAATCGTATTTTCATCAACCAGGATATAAATTCCGGACTTTTTGTATTCAGCAATTACTTCCTGCAAATGCGACCAGCCATCGTCACCAGAATATAGAGAATTAGAAATGTTCATGTTGTTAAGAGTAGTAAATAAAATTAGGATTGGCTTTTCTAAAGTACGTTTCACCTGCTTAAACAAGCATAGATGCTAATTTTCAATCATTGCAGTAAATTTACTTTACGCACTATGTAGAAAAAAGCCTTCAATCTTTCCTTAAAACCAGACTCTCTCTTTTTCAGAATCTGACTTGGGGAAATCGAAAAGACAGCAAATCAACGCACTCAACCAAAACCTGTTATGATTCCACAAGGTTTTCAAGTTATTGCAAAGATAAATAATTTCCATGAAGGAAAAAATGTTTACGAATGAAACTACTTCAATCCGATACTAACTTCGTGTAGCTGAATATAGAAATTCGATTAATTTGCAGTTTCAGACCTATTGTTTGATACCTTTTTCGGTTTTCAATTGGTAAAACAAGAAACACAGCCTGAACACATTTATAAATTTTACGACACCTTTGCAATTACTATATTTCCAATTAATAATTCACTTCACATATAAAAAGGTTTATACATTTGCACCTTTAAAATAATTTATATGCTTTCATTCGACAATACTGAAACAGCGTTTCGCTACAAAAGCAACTCCGACCTGACACGGGCACGTATTCTTTTCAGTACTCTTGCAAATCCGGAACTTGTTAAAGTTGGAAAATCGCTCACATATTTTGCATTAAATCTGCATCTGCCTATTGCCTGGGCCATCAAGCCTACACTTTATAAGCACTTTGTTGGAGGCGAAACCCTGGATGAATGCGAAAAAACTGTACAATTGCTTAGTAAGTTTAATGTTAAATCCATTCTGGATTATTCGGTTGAAGGAGGCAAGGACCATGAAACCATGCAGCGCACGCTTGAAGAAACGCTTCGATCGGTTATTAATGCTGCCAGCCACCCGGAAATTCCATTCTCGGTATTTAAGCCTACTGCTTTTGCTTCTCAGCAAGTGTTGACGCTTGCTTCTGAAAATGCTCCGGTTAATGAAGAAACTGCCAAAGCTATCCAATTCTTTAAGGACTGCGTCGAAATTCTATCAAAAACTGCTTTCGAAAATGGTATTCCTATCATGATTGATGCCGAAGACTCATGGTATCAGCCATTTGTTGACCAGGTGGTAACCGAAATGATGGAGAAATATAACAAAAACAGCGCTATTGTATATAATACATTGCAAATGTACAGGACCGACCGGCTCTACTTTTTGAAAGAATCGCTCCGAAAAGCTGAAGAAGGCAATTATTACCTTGGAATTAAATTCGTACGTGGAGCTTATATGGAAAAAGAACGTTTGCGTGCTGCCGAAAAAGGATATCCCTCGCCTATTCAGCCTGATAAAGAGGCTACCGACCAGAATTATGATGCAGGCATTGCTTATACACTTGAGCATCTGGACAGAATTTCAGTTTTTAACGGGTCGCATAATGAGAAAAGCAACCGTTTGCTCACTGAACTCATGGCAAAAAAAGGTCTTGAGCGCAATGAAAAGAAAATATGGTTTTCGCAACTTTATGGAATGAGCGATCATATCAGTTTTAACCTGGCAGACGAAGGCTACAACGTTACCAAATATATTCCCTATGGCCCGGTTCGTAATATTTTACCATACCTGATCCGGCGAGCCGAAGAAAACACTTCTATAGCAGGTCAGACAGGCCGTGAACTCGGGTTGCTTGAGCAGGAGCGGTTACGCAGAAAAAAGGGATAAAACAAGATGAATACTAATCGATGAAGCCACAATTTGTAACATTGTGGCTTTTTTTTATGACCCTATTTTTCAGTAAGCCGGGCTAAATATTCATTTTTTAATGGTTTTATCCATTTCAATCGGAAATAGTTTAATTTTATCCGCACTTGGGTCCAGATAAGACCAGCACATTTTATTGAGATGAAAAACGCAGTTTCCCTGTTTATCACATCACTATTCGTATTTCTTACAAATGCATTTACTGTAGCTCAATCGTCGTGCCTCGTAACCCACTACAGCCGCAGCCAATATGCTGCTGGTAGTCAGAATTGGTCCTTAGCAATGGATAAGCAGGGATTTGTATATGCAGCCAATAATAAAGGGCTTATGAAATATGATGGTGTTCGCTGGAGAATATTTCCAATGCCCGCACGTAAAATTGCCCGTTCAGTTTCGATAGGTAATGACGAAAAGATTTATACCGGGGCCATCGAGGAATTTGGATATTGGACCAAGGATGCAGCAAAAGGATTAACATATACATCGCTGGTTCCGCTTTTAAAAAATGTTGATCTTCATAATCACGAAATTTGGAAAATAGTACAGTCACAAAACAAAGTCTATTTCCAGGGATTTTCATGCTTGTTTGTTTATGACAAACACACTGTAAAACCAATTAAACTGCCGGGTTCAATAGTTTTTCTTCTGAAAGCCGGTGAGCGCCTGTTTGCCCATGCCGTAAAAGGCGACTTATATGAAGTTATTGACGACAAACTTGTCAAAATCGACCAGGGCAAAATGCTTTACGGAACAGAAGTTAAAGCCATACTACCATACAAAGACGGATCTTTCCTGATTGGCACTTCTTCAAAAGGCGTTTTTATTTTCGACAAAAACGGAATTACTCCCTGGAATGTACCCGCAAATCCTTTACTCAAAGAGTTTCAGATTAACAATGGAATAATCTTTGGCAACAAAATTGTTTTCGGCACAATTGTTAAAGGCCTGTTTATTCTTGATTTTGAAGGCAATCTTTTAAATCATTTATATAGTGATAATGACCTACAAAACAATACTGTCCTTTCCCTTTGCAACGATAATAATCAAAGCATCTGGGTTGGTCTCGATAACGGAATTGACAATGTTTCATTTAACAATCCTGTTGATATTTATCCCAGTCATAATGAAGCATTGGGTACCGTATATACGGCAGCACTCCAGGCAAACATGCTTTATGTAGGAACTAACCGCGGTGTTTTCACATATATAAAGGATGGAAACAGGTTTACATACAATGGATTTCTACAAAATTCGCAGGGACAGGTCTGGCAACTCAAAGTTATTGATGGAACCTTATTCTGTGGCCACACAAACGGAACGTACATTATTGAGAAAAATACGTTGAAACCAATTTTCAATGTCAGCGGTGGCTATATGTTGCAAAAGTTGCTGATCAGAGGTAAGGAGTATCTTCTACAAAGTACCTACAGCAGTTTGGTTATCTATAAAAAGGCAGGAAATACATGGGTCTACAGTCACCAGGTGGAGGGATTTATGGAACCGGCCAGGTTTGTAGAAGTTGATCACCTGGGTAATATCTGGGTTGGCCATTCCGTGAAAGGGCTGTACAGGCTGCGGTTATCGGATTCTCTTGACAGAGTATCTGAAAAGCAGCTATTTACAGAAAAAGAAGGGCTTCCTTCCAACACGAATATAAAAGTTTTTAAAATTGCAGACCGGGTAATATTTTCCAATGCTGAAAGTCTTTTTACCTGGGACGACCTGCGGCAGAAAATAATTCCTTATACCGATCTTAACAGTAAACTTCAGGGCTTTGAATCGTCAGTTTCAATAACTCCGATTGATGAAAAAAGTTACTGGTTTGCCACCAGAAATGAGGCTGCGATTTTTAATTTTAAAGATAACATGCCAGTAATGTCATATCGCCTGATTTTCAACCAGTTTAATCTTTCCCTTGTTGATAATTACGAAAATCTGGTTCCACTTACCGGGAATCTTCACCTGATTTGCCTTGACAATGGATTTGCCATTTTCAATAAGGATGTTGTTTCCCAGTCAAGGTCCAATGAATCCAAGCTTGTGATCAGGGAAATTGTATGCAGGGATGCTTCCGGAAATATTCTTGATCTGGATCCATCAGGAAATCCGGTTTCACTGCGGAATGCCTATAATAATATTTCAATTTCATACTCTACACTTCAAAACCCGTGTTCACGCAAACTCTATCAATTTAAACTTGATGGTATCGACAGGGAATGGAGCAGGTGGTCCGAATCAGCCGAGGCAAAATATACCCGTTTACCAGTTGGGGAATATAAATTTAATGTGCGTACTTTAACTTCGAATGGGACAATTACACAAGCAGTCACGCTGAAATTCAAGGTGAGGCCGGCCTGGTATGCATCCATAGCAGCCATGCTGCTGTATATTCTGATAGGATTGGGCGGAATATTAGTAAGTCAGTATTTTTACCGCAAAAGGCTTGCAAAACACCATAACCGCCTTCATCTGATTGCAGATGATAAACGGAAAGCAGAGAAATTAAAATCTGAGCAAGAGATTATGAAACTTCAGAATGAAAAACTCCAGTCCGAAATATCGCATAAAAACATGCAGCTTGCAGACTCAACTTTATCGATTATCAAGAAAAATGAAGTGCTCATTGAAATCAAAAATGAACTAGAGAAACAAAAGGAAGATCTCGGGGCACGCTATCCAGCACGTTATCTGCAGCGGTTAACAACACTGATCGATAAGAATATATCAAACGATAACGACTGGGAAATGTTTGAGGCACTGTTCGACCAAGCGCACGAAAACTTCTTCAAGCGGCTGAAACAATCTTTTCCCGACCTCACTCAAAGCGATCTGAAACTTTGCGCTTACCTGAAACTGAACCTTTCTTCCAAAGAAATTGCCCCTTTGCTTAATATTTCGATTCGAGGGGTTGAAATCCGAAGGTACAGGCTCAGGAAAAGGCTCTCACTTACCTCAGATAATAACCTGGTGGAATATATTATGCAGTTCTAAAACTTCGTTTTGAATTCAACTCGAACTCTTTGCTGGTTTTAAATACAGCAACTTTATTATAAAAACTGCTAAACATTAAATATAGAATACCTGAAACTGATTTTTTACAGCCAAACTTTATGATATTTATTCCTCATATATTTGTAATTCACCACATCATACAGCATTTTATATAAAATATAATTTCACAAAACTAAATTCCCATATAACTGTTAATCTATTAATTACATATCTTAGTATTGCAATTGATGTAATGATGTATAGGATGTTGTTTAATGCTTCATATCGATGTAGTAATCATGATGAATCTTTTTAACACCCATCATCAACAAATAACCTTTTTATTTGTATTTTTAAAACTGGAACAATCGATTGCGGGAATGCCTAAAATCTGCTTATTTCTTAACCAACCATAAATCGAATCTTCAACCAAACCTAATTCTAATTAATCTTTATGTTATGAAAAAATCACTACCTCTAAAGCGGGTTATTCCCTGGGCAAAAGGATTATTACTGCTTCTGATGTTTTCGTTATTGAATACATCAGTTTTTGGACAGGGACGAACTATTTCCGGAGTTGTAACCGATCAGCTAACAAAAGAAACACTGCCCGGAGCTTCGGTAATCATTAAAGGAACAACTACAGGCACTTCCACTGATATTAACGGGAAATATTCGCTAACGGTTTCCGGTGCCGACAAATTTCTAGAGGTATCCTTCATAGGATACAACCCAACAGAAGTTGCTGTAGGAGCTGCAAATGTGATTGATATTCAGTTATCAATGAAACTCACAACTCTGGATGAAGTTGTAGTTGTAGGATACGGTTCGAGTAAAGTAAAGGATCTAACCTCTTCTATTACAACTATCAAATCAGGCGATCTTCTCAAAACGCCATCGAGCCAACCCATGAATGCGTTGCAGGGAAAAGTAGCCGGTCTACAGGTTGTTGCCAACGGAGGTCCGGGCAATTCCTCAACCATTCGTATACGTGGTATAGGTTCGTTTCCAGGAAGAGAAAATGAAGCACCACTGTATGTGGTTGACGGAGTATTCTTCGATAATATCGATTTCCTGAACCCGGCAGACATTGCATCGATTTCTGTCCTTAAGGATGCTTCGGCCGCTGCTATTTATGGTGTACGTGCTGCAAATGGTGTTGTACTTATCGAAACAAAATCGGGAGCTTACAACCAAAAAACCGAGATTACCTACGATGGTTATATGGGTTACCAGGTTGCCCAGAATGTTCAGAAAATGGCCAATTCTGCCCAATTTACACAAATGGCATTAGAATCCGGATCAGCTGCTGATGTTGCATATATAAACAATGCCATGCAGCGCTATGGACGTAGCCGTGTAAACCCGAATGTTCCGAATGTGAACACAGATTGGTATAAAGAAATCCTTCGCCCCGCGCAGATTCAGAACCATAGCCTTGGTTTTGATGGTGGTAACGAAAAAGCCAAATACTCATTAGGCGTGAATTATTTCAACCAGCAAGGTATTCTGAATATGAAAAATGAGTACGAACGATTGAACCTTCGTGCTAAAGTTGATTTAAAAGCGACAAGCTGGCTTACAGTCGGCGGCAATTTTATAATCAGTAATGCAAATAAATACAATGAGCAGGCCGGTGCATGGAACCAGGCTTATTTTGCAGTTCCTATTCTGCCTGTTTACGACTCTCTAAACATTGGAGCAACGCCAACGGATTATGCAAATGCACAGGACCTTGGTTACAGGGCAGGCCAGAATCCTTTTCCTACTATGCAATACAACGAGAGTTTCTTGAAAATCAAGAAAATGCTTGCCAATATGTACATGGAGTTCACCCTGATACCAAAAGTGCTGACCTTCAAAACTACATATAACAACAATTTCACTTCAGTTAACCAAAGAGATGTCAACCTGCCATACAACCTGGGACACGATTTCAAAAATCTTAACTCTCAGATATCTAAAAGTTCATCGATCAACGTTAACCAGACCTGGGATAATATCCTGACATTAATTGAAAAATTCAATAAGCATAATGTAACCTTAATGGCAGGATCATCCTATAAAATTGAAGATTTCCAAGGGCTGTACGGTTATGGACAGAATTTCGATCCGAATATTCAGCAATCCTGGTATATAAGTCAATCAACGGCTAAAATATTAAATAATGCCTCTGACGGCGGAAGCCTTCAGTATGGGATGTCGTATTTCGGAAGATTAGCTTATAACTATGCTGATAAATATTTATTATATGCTACCATGCGTGCTGACGGAAGTTCGAAGTACCAGGAGAAATGGGGATATTTTCCGACTGTTGGTGCAGGCTGGGTAATTTCGGAGGAAAGTTTCCTGAAAAACAACGAATATGTTCCATACCTGAAATTACGTGCCAGTTGGGGACAACTCGGTAACGACCATATACAAGCCAGCGACGGTACCAGAACAACACTGCTTACCGAAATTGCCATGGGAGGCACTGCCACAACCCCAGGCATCGTATTTCCAGGAACATTGGCACCAAATTCCTATTCATCACTTAAGTGGGAATTGACTGAGGAAACCAATATCGGCCTAACTGCACGATTCCTTAAAGACAGGTTATCTCTCGATTTTGACTATTATATACGTGATACAAAAAATGCAGCTATACCGGTTGCACTTCCTGGAGTGGGAACAAGTATTCTGAAACCAGTAGGTACCATCCGGAATAAAGGTATTGAACTCGCACTTACATGGTCAGATAAGATTACGGATAAACTCAGCTACAATATAGGTGCAAATATGTCGACACTGAAAAACTCAGCGATTGACCTTTACGGGCAACCATACATTAACGGAGGACAGGCTGAATTCCTGCAACGCACATACCTTAATGAACCTCTGATGTCTTTCTACGGATATCAAACTATTGGCGTTTACCAAAATGCTGCTGAAATTCTGGCAGATCCTGTTGCAACCAAATATCACATGACACATCCAACCGAATATTTAGTGCCTGGAGATTTTAGGTTTAATGACGTAAATGGAGATAGTGTGATTGATGGCAGTGATCGCGGAATACTAGGATCCTATTTCCCTACATTCATTTATGGGGCTAATATTTCATTAACTTATATGAATTTTGACTTTTCGGCCAGCATGTACGGGCAAACCGGTAATAAAATCCTGAACCGTAAGCGTGGCGAAGTGATCTGGACCAACGATGAAAACATGGACGCCAACCTTGCAGATAACCGCTGGCACGGTGAAGGCACTTCCAACACCTATCCTTCTTCTGCCGGATTAAGAAAACCGTGGAACCAGGTAATGAGTAATTATTTTGTTGAAGACGGATCATTTTTCCGTATCCAGAATATTCAGATTGGTTACACAATTAAAAACAAACAATGGTTAGGAGGAAATTTCCCTGTATGCAGGATTGCTTTTACTGCCGACCGTCCGTTAACCATTTTCAAATATAATGGTTTTACGCCTGAGATATCTGATGGTATAGATTCGCAAACCTACCCGGTTCCTGCCGTTTACACAGTTGGACTAAATGTTAAATTCTAAAACACAAGGAAATATGAAACGTACAAAATATATTATACCGTTCGCTATAATAATAGTTGCAATGTTCTTTGCAGCAAGTTGTAGTAAGAATCTGGATGTACTTCCCGAAAACCGGACATTTACCGCCGAAACCGATTATACTAAAACCAGCGATATGATCAACCCTTTGTTGGGAGTATATGCCGGAATGTCAGTAACTGATGGAGAATGGGAAGACTTCCCGATTATCGGAGTCCGTGGTGATGATGTAAATGCAGGAGGTGGAAGTGACCAGCCGGATTTAGCAGCAACAGATAAATACAATTACAACAGGACTTTCTGGGCATTAAATACTTTCTGGGAGGCTTATTACCAGCATCTCTTCGCTAGCCAGTCGGCAATGGAACAGATAGCGCTTTTCAAAGCAAAGATCAGTTCCGGTAATACCGAAGCGCTTGCCAGAGCCGATCAGTATACCGCTGAGGTAAAAGTTCTGGAAGCATGGTGGTTACTACAGGTAAGTCGTGTATGGGGTCCCATATTCATTCCAACCAGTTCCGATCCTGCATCATTGTTTGTTACACCATTATCATCAAAAGATGAAGTAATGAAGCGTATTTCGGATTTAATGGATGAGGCTTCTCCTTTACTTCCGGCAATAAGGCCAAATGAACGGACGGATATACCGGGTGGAGTAACGAAATACACTGCTTTAGCCTTGAAAGCCCTGGCTAACCTGGAACTCAAGAATTATGACGGCGTTGCTGCAGCAACTGGCGAAATAATAAATTCTAATAAATTTATTCTTGAACCTGATTTCTATCAGCTTTTCAAACTTAAAGGGAAGTTGAATAATGAAAACCTGCTGGAGAAACAATATTCAGACCTTGGCACAAACGCTAATCCTAAGTTTTATTATAAATTTGAATTTTTCGGACCACAGAGTTGGACGCCAAAACTAGCAACCGCAGGTGGTGGATGGGGTTTTTACGAACCGAGTTTGAAATACATCAAGTTTATGCTCGACAGGGGAGATACGCTTCGGTTGAAAACCACTGTTATCTTTACGCCCAGGGGCATTGCTGAAATCGAGAAAGATGCCTCTTACACACCAAAAATGGCAGGCATAACAAATGTTTCCCGTTCAGGAGATATATTTATTGATTTTGACCGTGAAATGTTTTTAAGTGGCAAGCATTACCTGCCTTCCGATCAGCTCACTTCAGGCCAGACTACTTATGGAACCAATAAGAACTTCTCCTGCATCAGGTATGCACAAATCCTGCTGATGTACGCTGAAGCACTTACACAGGGAGCTACCGGTAGCGCCGGAACTGCTGATAATGCTGTAAACCTGGTAAGAGCCAGAGCAGGATTGACGGCGATCACAGGAGTTACAAATGACCAGGTAATGGATGAAAAATTTGCAGAACTTGCCACCGAATGGGGCGATCGTTTTTATGATATGGTCAGGCTTGGTAAAACAGCTGAACTGAGCTACGAAGGAAGAATATTCACAATGGATAAAACTTTCCTTCCTTATCCCGAAAACCAGGTTAGTATACTTCCTGCTTTATCAGTTAAAAAGTAAATACAGTTAACTAATTTAAAACCTAGAACAATGAAAATACTTAGATACGTACTCATAGGTTCACTTGCGATGGTTTTCGCTGTCGCCTGTAATAAAGGCATCGACCCGATCTCTTACGTTGATCCGGGCCCTGATACTGCTGCTCCCAAAATAACAATCAGTTACCCCATCGAAGGTACTAAGATCAGGGTAGATGAGCCTGTTACTTCCATCAATATTAAATTTGTAGCATCTGATGAAATAGAGATAAAATCCATTTCCCTGAAACTCGATGGAGCTGAAATTGCTACCTTTAATAGTTTTAAGGATTACCGCCGCTACATGGGAGAATTCCAATATGATAACATTACGAATGGTGACCATGCGCTTTCTATTACAGTAACCGACCTTTCGGATAAATCAACATCACAGACAGTTAATTTCAAGAAAATTGCTCCCTATGTACCACTTGATGGAGAAGTAGTGTATATACCTTTTGATGGTGATTATTTTGAACTGGTAGGCAAGAAAGAAGTTACGGTTGCAGGTTTACCTGGTTTTGTTGACGGTAAAATCGGTCAAGCCTATGCAGGGGCTTTAGATGCCGGCATAACATATCCGGCACCAGCCTCCCTGATGGCCAGCAGCGAGTTCAGTTTGTCATTCTGGTACAAATTGAATGGCATACCAAAAAGAGGAGGAATTATATCCATTAGTCGTCCGAACACAGGTACAGCAACAACTTCACCTCCGGATAGTACCCGTTTTAAAGGATTCAGGTTTTTCCATGAAGATAACGGCAAGAATGAAAACCTTGGTATTGATATAGGAATTGGCAAGGCAGAACAATGGATGAACCCGTTTATTACTCTCAAACCAACAGTTGCAGGTGACTTTGGTGACTGGATTCATATTGCAATCTCCATATCAAGCACAAAAGCTATCGTTTATGTGAATGGTGTTTCTAAAATGACAGCCAATTTAAAAACACCTATTAACTGGACTGATTGCTCACTGATCTCAATCGCTTCAGGTGTTCCCAACTTTATTTACTGGGGCCATTTATCCGACTTGAGTTTGTACGATGAACTGCATATCTTCAAAAAAGCTATTACCCCCGAAGAGGTCACAGCTTTGTATGGTGTAAAAAAATAAAACTCTGGTTAGTTTGTTTGGTTTGAAAAGAGGGAATGTGGGCTCCACATTCCTCTCTTTTCAATTATTCACCTGCTTATAAATCAAAAGCAGTTCTTAGTATTATCTGATTCCATGCTGAATAATACTGACAGAATAGTTAACCTGATTTCGTATATTCTATAAAGTAGATAATTCAGACCTTAATACACATAGAAAATATGAAAAAATATCTGGTGTGCATAGCTATTTTAATACTGACTGTACAAATTGTATCCGGACAATCCAAACCAGGTAACCTACAGTCTATCAGTTCTGAAGACTTAAAAGATAAGATAGCCGGGGGATGGGCCGGGAAGATGATAGGTGTAACGTATGGTGGGCCAACGGAATACTCTTTTCGAAAAGCAATTAATGACGCTCCCATAAAATGGACACCCGCTGATCTGGCCGGAAGTAACACCCAGGATGATCTTTATGTGCAGCTTTCGCTTATTATGGCGATGGATAAATATGGAATTGGTGTTTCGGCTAAAAATCTTCAGGAACAAATAGCAAAAGCTGGTTTCACAATGTGGGCTGCCAATTTACAGGCCCGGAAGAACTACTTTAATGGCATTTATCCGCCTGAATCGGGCAGCCCAAAATACAATTACAGAGCCGATGACATCGACTTCCAGATTGAATCGGATTTTATCGGCTTTATGAATCCGGGGATGATACAGAATTGTATTGAAATCTCCTGTAAAGTCGGGCACATCATGAATTATGGCGATGGCGTTTACGGCGGAACTTTTGTTTCAGCCATGCAAAGTGCTGCCTTTTTTCAAAACGATATGGAAAAAATAGTTGAAACTGGTTTGACAGCCATTCCAAAAGAAAGCAACTATTCGAAAATTATCCGTGATGTTTTACTGCTTCATAAGTACTATCCCAACGACTGGAAAGCCGCATGGAAGGAATTAGATGACAAATGGAGTGAGATAGATGTGAGCGGAGCCAGCATAGATTTTAATTTTGACGCTACACTGAATGGAGCTTATATTGTTATGGGTTTGTTGTATGGCGATGGCGATGTAATGAAGACTATCGACATTTCAACCCGCTGCGGGCAAGATTCGGATTGTAATCCGGCAAATGCTATGGCCATTCTGGGAGTAGTAAAAGGGTTTAGTAATTTACCAAAGGAAATGACAACCGAGATCAGGAAAATAGAAGATTCCACTTTCTCACACACTACTTATTCCTTTAAAACCATGGTGGAAAGCACCTATAATTATGCTATCCAATACATTAAAAGGAATGGAGGTACTATCAAAGATAACGAAATTAAAATTCCTGTTCAAAGTATTAGGTTTAAAAAAACCGAAGTTTCTTTCCCGAACGTAGTGTATGATACAGTTGTGTCTGCATTTTCAAAAGAAAGATGGCAATTCAAAGGAAATTGGCAGGTTTGGCAGGTTCCTCATTGGGAAAAAGATCATGCACCAATCGACCAGTCCATATATGCCAGTAAGGCCGGTGACCAGGTTGAATTTACATTCAATGGTTCCGGTATTGCTCTGTATGGAAATATTTTTAAATACGGAGGAAAGGCGGATTTTTATGTTGATGGGAAACCAGATCAAACAATAGACACGTATTATAATTATTGCAACCAGGAACCGCTTGATATTTGTATCTGGCATGTATTTCAGTTAAAACCTGGTAATCACACAATAAAAATAATAGTAAAAGGAGAAAAACGCTTAGAATCAGCCGGGACAAATATTTGCATTACCCGAGCTTTTGTATACAAAACAGCTCAAAAGAAAAATGAATCCTTTATGTTTTCGTTTCAAAAATAAAGAGTAGAATACCTGGTCAGAAATGAGAATAAACGTATAAGTTAAAGTGTATGCACTTACTAACGCTTTTGAACACGTAAAAATGTAATTTTAAATTAGCATAAAATCTAAATCTGCCCTTTGGCAATACACATAAAGGCCCAATGAAGAAATCTGCTTCAATTTTAATTCCGGTATTAATACTTTTATTCTTTACCGTTTCGTGTAAAAAAGATCCTGCTTTTGTGATCGGAACTATGCAATTGGCAAGTTGTACGGTTGGCGATGCTCAATTGACGAATGGAGTAGTTACTAATAATGTACCAATAAATCAACCTGTTGTATTAAATTTTTCCGAATCTGTAGATTCAACCCTTGTAAAGGCAAACATTTACCTGAAAGACAATACGGGCAACACTGTACCCATGGTATATTTCTCGTATGCCGATACGTATCATACCGTTTTCTTAAAACATAATGCAAGCTTACAGAAGCTTCAACAATATACCCTGGTTGTTTCAAAGTCACTTAAAGGCAAAAACAGTGAGACTTTTAATGGTGCTGAATATCAATTTATAACTTCCGATGCTTCTGTCACACTAAAGAAGATTACGATTGATGATCAGAATTTCATGACTCCTTCGGTAGTAGGTATGGTGCCTGTTACAGGGGCAGTATTTTCGGTTGAATTCTCACTTCCTATTGACACAGTGCAGGTTAAATCCAAATTTACACTCGACGGATCTGCAAAATTCATTATAACATTCAGTTCCGATTTGAAATCAGCAACTATGGTGTATCCGGATAAATTAGCCAACTTAACAAAATACACATTCTCGATTTCTTCAAATTTAAAAGCAACCAATGGATATACTTTTGCCGGATTCAGTAATGTTCTTACTACAGCGACTATCCCACTCTCCGATGATGAATTACTGACCGTGGTTCAGCGCCAGACCTTTAAATACTTTTACGACTATGCCCACCCTACCAGCGGCATGGCACGCGAACGTTCAGGCTCCGGCAATACGGTTACTACCGGTGGATCCGGATTTGGTGTGATGGCTTTAATTGTGGGCATGGAACGTGGTTTTATTACCCGTAGCCAGGGAATTACCCAGCTCACCAAAATAATATCTTTCCTCGAAACTGCCGACCGGTTTCATGGAGCGTGGTCGCACTGGATTGATGGAAGCACAGGTAAAGTAATTCCTTTTGGTGATAATGATAATGGTGGCGACCTGGTAGAGACAGCTTTTATGGCACAGGGACTTATTGCTATGCGCCAGTACCTTAATTCTTCAACACCAGCTGAAAAAGCACTGATTGACAGAATTACAAATATGTACAATGGAATTGAATGGGATTGGTACAGGCAAAACGGACAAAATGTACTTTACTGGCATTGGTCACCGGATAAAAACTGGATAATGAATATGCCTATAAGGGGATACGATGAAGCACTAATTGTGTATGTACTAGCTTCCTCATCAACACAGCATACGATCCCAAAAATAGTTTATGATGCAGGTTGGGCCGGCAATGGAAGTATAAAAAACGGAAAAACATTTTATGGCTATACATTACCCGTCGGATACGATTTGGGCGGACCTTTATTTTTTGCCCATTATTCATTCCTTGGACTCGATCCCCGAAAATTATCAGATGCCTATGCAAATTACTGGACGCAAAATGTGAATCATTCGCTGATTAACTGGCAATATTGTGTTTCAAATCCTAAAAAATATCCGAATTACAGCGCATCGTGTTGGGGGCTTACAGCCTGCGACCTTCCGGCACCCGATTATTATGGAGCTTGTGAACCCAGCAACGACAAGGGAACTATTGCTCCTACAGCTGCTGTATCATCACTTCCTTACACTCCAGTACAATCAATGAATGCCATCCGGTATTTTTACTATAATGTTGGTGATCATTTATGGGGCGACTACGGATTTCATGATTCATTTGATGTTCAGGAAAGCTGGTGGGCTGATTCATACCTAGCTATTGACCAGGGACCCGAAGTTGTAATGATTGAAAACTATCGCACTCAACTGATTTGGAAATTATTTATGTCAGCTCCGGAAGTTCAGGCTGGTTTGACGAAATTAGGTTTCAGCTATTAGTTTTTTTAAGACAATCAGCGGGATCTTCTAATTTAAATTCATTGTCTTTTCTCATTTATCCGAAAATCAAAACAAGCACATTTTTAAAAGTTGTCAGATAAAAATGAAAAATCTAAACAAAGTAATATTACTTGCCCTGTTAATTTTAACTGCAAGTTGTGCACAATCGCAGAAACTGGCATTCAAATCCAATGGTAAAATCAAATACCAGGTAACACCCGAAGATTTAGCTATGCTCGATTCCATCCAGCATAAAACTTTTCTCTACTTTATAAGTGAGCTCAGTCCTGATAAAGGTATTGTGAAAGACCGTGCCGCAAGTTGGGCACCTGCAAGCATAGCTTCAACTGGTTTTGGAATTCCGTGCTTTGCCATAGGAGCCGAAAGAAACTGGATTACCCGCAAACAGGCTGCAGACATTACGCTCAACATTCTTAAATTCTTTGCGAATTCAGTGCAGAGTACCGATACAAATGCCACAGGTTATAAAGGATTTTATTACCATTTCCTGCGAATGAATTCAGGTACGCGCGAATGGAAATGCGAACTTTCGTCCATCGATACAGGCATTTTGATGATGGGTATCCTTTTTGCCCGGAACTATTATAACATGGACAATGCTGATGAACAGCAAATCCGTTCACTTGCCGGAATGTTATTAGAAAGAATGGACTGGAAATTTATGCAAATGTCAGCTACAGCAAAGCATCCGAATTGTATTTCCATGGCATGGACTCCCGAAAAAGGGTTGCTAAATCATGGATGGAGCGGATATAACGAGGGACTTTTTCTCTATGTCCTGGCTGCTGGCACCGGAATGGAAGACGTGGAGAACAGTTATAATTCCTGGTTATCTACCTATGAGTGGAAAACACCGTATAAAGGATTTTCACATGTAGCTTTCCCTCCATTATTTGGTCACCAGTTTTCGCAGGCTTTTATCGATTATCGTGGCCTGTCGGATAAATATATGGTAGAAAAAGGAATTGATTATTTCGAAAACTCCCGGCGCGCTACCTACGTTCAACGTCAGTATGCCATCGAAAATCCGAAAGGGTGGATTGGTTACGATTCGCTTTGCTGGGGTGTAACCGCATGCGACGGACCTGGTGATAAATATAATTTCGGCGATAAAAAGTTTGAAGGGTATGCAGGAAGAGGAACAAGCGGACCGGGTAATACTATTGCTGAGGACGGGACAATCGCTCCTTACGGCCCCATGTCATCTTTGCCTTTTGCTCCGGAAATTGTTTTGCCAACCATTAAATCCATAAATGCAAAGTATGGTAAAGAGCTTTGGGGAAAATACGGGTATTATGATTCATTTAATCCAACAGCCAAATGGGTGAACAATGATTTCCTGGGAATTGATGAAGGTCCTATGCTGATTATGATTGAAAATTTCAGAACCGGTCTGGTATGGGATTATGTGATGAAGGATCCAATTATCCAGAAAGGATTAACTAAACTCGGATATGTTTATATGTTGAGGATCGACTAAACTTGATTATGCCTATAAAACAGAATTTACAATGGTCATGAAAAAGCTATGTATAAAGCGAACCACGGCATTACTCATGTTCGTGTTTACAACTACCCTGTTATTTGCTCAAATCAAAATACTTGATGATTTTGAAAGTAAAGATGGCTGGAATTTCATCAAATCTGATGGTGTTAATCTTAATCTCTCTACCGAAAAAGGATTAACAGGCAATGCGATCCGTTTCGATTACGATTTCACACACGGTACCGGTTACGGTGGAATACAGAAGCTTTTCCCGATTGACCTTCCAGAGAATTATGAGTTTACTTTTTACGTTAAAGCTGAATCTCCTGCCAATAACTTTGAAATAAAATTCATCGACAGTACAGGAAATAATGTGTGGTGGATAAGCAACCGCAACTTCGATTTTCCGACTGAATGGAAAAAGGTCACCATCAAGAAAAGGCATATCAGTTTTGCATGGGGACCGACATCTGATAAAAATTTAAAACGGATTGACCGGATTGAGTTTACAATAGCATCCTTTGTTGGAGGCAAAGGAACTATCTGGCTCGATAATTTTAAGTTTGAACCGCTTGCTCCTGAAACTACCACTTATCCTGCTCCGGCTATCACGGCATCATCATTTCTGAAAAACCATCCAGCAAAATGTATTGCTGATAATTCGGATAAAACCTTCTGGCAAAGCAGCAAAGCAACACCACAAAATATCATAATTGATTTCAAAACCCGCAGGGAATTTGGTGGTTTGCAGATCAACTGGCTAAAAGATAATTACGCAAAAAACTTTGATATTCTGCAATCGAACGATAACAAAACCTGGGAGAAAGTCTATTCCGTCCAGAACAACCAGGGCGATGTAAGTTTTATCAGGCTTCCCGAAGCAGAAGCAAAATATATAAAGATAAATCTCATAAAAAGTAATGCAGACAAAGGCTTCATGATTAATGAAATAAAGTTTCTGACCATTAAAGAATCTCTGACAAAAAATGATTTCCTGATTTATTCAGCCAAAAATTCGCCGGTTGGAAATTTGCCAAGGTACTTCCTTGAGCAAGCTTCGTATTGGACCATTACCGGTGTAAATAATGATGTAAAAGAAGCCATGATCAACGAAGATGGAATGGTTGAAGTTGATAAGGGCTTGTTTTCAATTGAGCCACTTGTTAAAATGGGTGATTCGGTTTACAACTGGCACAATGTCAAATCCAGTCAATCGTTAGGCAATACAAAGGATCAGCGCGAATTTGATTTTATTCCTACGGTTACGTGGCAACTAGAAGATCTGAAATTAGTAACAAGTGTAACGGCTACAGGCGAAGCCAACAAAAATTCGAAACTTGATATCTGGTACTCTTTTATAAATACCTCAAGCCAGCCAAAAGACTTTGAGTTTTACCTACTGATCCGGCCTTACCAGGTTGATCCTTATTACCAATTTTTGAATATGACCGGCGGAGCAGGGAAAATCAAATCCATCAGGGAAGAATCTGGCAGTTATTTGTCGGTCGATGATAAGGTTATACTATTTCAGAAAAAATACGATTCTTTCGGAGCAAGCAATTCTGATGAAGGCAATGTGGTTGAGTTGCTCCGCAAAGGAAAAATGCCTCTGAATAAATCGGCAGTCGATCAAAACAGCCAGGCAAGCGGAGTTGTAAAATATAGTTTACACCTGAATCCGGGTCAACAGACTGAGTTGTTTGTAGCTGTTCCGTACTACGGTAAAAATACACCAGACGGGAAATTCAGTATTATCAACACGGAAGCTGAATTTACCAAATCATGCACTTTCTGGAAATCGGAAGTTGAGCATATCAAATTTAACCTGCCACCATCAGCTGACAGGATTATCAATACTTACAAAGCAAACCTGGGATATATTTTAGTAAACCGGGATAATGCAGGGATTCAGCCCGGCTCGCGTTCGTACGAAAGAAGCTGGATCCGCGACGGAGCTCTGACGTCATCGGCACTTTTAAAATCAGGAATTGTTAACGAAGTAAAAGACTTTATCGACTGGTATACCGCTCATCAATACGAAAACGGGAAAGTTCCCTGCGTGGTTGACCATCGTGGTCCTGACCCGGTTCCGGAAAACGACAGCCATGGCGAAATGATTTACCTGCTCCGCGAATATTTCAATTTTACCCACGATACGACTTTCCTGAAATCAAAAAACAGCCATGTTCTGAAAGCGGTTGAATATATTGAATCACTTGTTGCAGAGCGATCAACAGATTATTTTAAAAACGGGAACGATAGTTTGCGTGCTTTTTACGGACTGGTTCCAGAATCCATAAGTCACGAAGGCTATTCTGCCAAACCCATGCACTCGTATTGGGATGATTTCTTTATCATGAAAGGCCTGAAAGATGCCACCGAAATTCAGAAAATACTGGGAGAAACAGCGAATTCTGAAAGGATAAAGAAGGTTCGGGATACGTTTTCCGAGAATCTTTACAACTCATTGAATCTCGCCATGAAATTGAGGAAAATCGATTATATCCCCGGTTGCGTTGAACTTGGTGATTTTGACGCCACTTCAACCACTATCGCTTTAACGCCTTGCAACGAGCTTAAAAACCTGCCCAAACCACAGGTTTACAATACCTTCGACAAATACTATGAATTTTTCAAAAACCGCAGGGATGGGAAAACCGATTGGGTAAATTACACTCCCTACGAAAATCGCCTGATCGGCTCATTTATCAGCCTGGATCAGCCGGATAGAGCACATGAGTTGATTGAGTTCTTTTTGAGTGATCAGCGGCCACAAGGTTGGAATCACTGGGCAGAAGTAGTTTGGAAAGATTACCGCCACCCGGGTTATATAGGCGACATGCCGCATACCTGGTGCGGAAGCGATTTTATCAATGCTATCCGTTCCATGTTTGTATATGAAAATGAGTTTGATCAGTCGATCGTTCTAGCAGCAGCGCTTTACCAGGACTGGATTGATACTCCAACTGGAATGTCAGTTGAACATATGCCAACTTATTATGGAGAGATTTCCTATTCTATAAAAAAAGAAATCAGTACCTATCGTTTCTCAATTAAAGGCGATGTAAAACTTCCGTCGAATGGAATAAAAATCAGGAACTTCAACGGATCGAAACTTCCATCAAAAATAACAGTGAACGGAAATGAGGTAAAAGACTTTTCGAATAAAGAAATTTCCGTCAGGGAATGTCCTGCCGAGGTTGTTATTTTTTATTAGCCGTTGTTTTACTCTGCATCAAATTATTTAATCCAAAAGTATCACGATGAAAGAACAGGAAAAAAGCTTGGATCAGAATACGAAACCAGAAGGGTATATTCCTTTTACTCAGTTGGCGGCTTATGGCGCCGGTGGTATTATTCCAATTGCTCTCTTCAATATAGCCGGTATCCTGGTTGGACTGATGGGAAATATTAGCCTGGGTTTAAGCGCCTTCTGGCTAGGGTTTATACTCATTATCCCGCGTTTGTGGGATGCCGTTTCCGATCCTATTATTGGTCATCTTTCGGATAATACACGAACACGTTGGGGCCGTCGGCGCCCCTTTCTACTATTGGGCGGAATATTGGTTTCAGTCACTTTTGTGATCATGTGGTGGATTCCAAAAGGCGAAATGGTGCAAACATGGTTCCCTACCGAATCAAGCTACCATGCATTTCAGCTTGTTTATATTCTGATTACACTGCTACTGTTTTTCACAGCTGTGAATATTTTTGAAATACCTCACGGAGCCCTTGGAATGGAAATGACAAACGATTACCATGCACGTACCCGCTTATTCAGCGCCAAGAGTTTTGTCGGGAACCTTTTTGCCATGAGCACGCCCTGGCTATTCGCCATTGCAAGTATGGAGATTTTCAAAGGTCCGGGAGGAAATGAAGCAGATGGAATGAGGTATGTTTCCTTAATGATAGCAGCCATCCTTATTCCGCTATCGTTTTGGTGGTTTTTCAAATTAAAGGAACCGGGATTTCAAAAAGCTGCCAAACAGGAGAAAACGCATTTCTGGAAAGACATGAAGTTGGTTGTCTCGAACAGAAATTTTGTAATGCTCACGTTAACTGTTTTTACTTTAGCGATGGGATTTAATTTCGTGCAATTGCTCGGTTCTTATATTCCTATTTTCTATGTTTTTGGCGGCGATAAAGTTGCCGGTGCCACCATGCTTGGTATAAACGGAACCGTTTGGGCCATCACCGGAGTGCTGGCAGTTTTTCCTCTCAACTGGATAAGCCCAAAACTAGGTAAACGAAGCACTCTTATCATCGCTATGCTGCTTATGAGTTTTGCACAACTCTCTAAAATTGTTTGTTACAACCCGCAACACCCCTATTTAATCATAATACCAACCATTCTGCTTTCAGCCGGCATG
>CAIWMA010000406.1 GCA_903913645.1 uncultured Bacteroidales bacterium
GGAAAAGAAACCCTTAAACAAGTTGATATAGATTCCGAAACCATTGCCAACGCATTAAATGCATCTGCTAAAATACCGGTTAAAATTGTATTTAAGCCTGTGGTAACCACACCTACAGAAATTTATGATATTTGTCTGGCAGCCACTAGCGATAAAAATTGCATCGGTCTGATAACCTGGATGCATACCTTTTCGCCGGCAAAAATGTGGATTGGCGGTTTGAGTGTCCTCAACAAACCGTTCCTCCACCTGCATACCCAGTTTAACCGCGACATCCCCTGGAATGAAATTGACATGGATTTCATGAACCTCAACCAATCGGCTCATGGAGATCGGGAATTCGGCTTTATCTGCACACGTTTGCGATTGAACCGTAAGGTGGTGGTTGGCCATTGGCAGGATGAAAAAGTAGTGGACAAAATTGGCGTTTGGACCCGCGCTGCTATGGGATACAACGAATCGAAAGGATTAAAAATTTGTCGGTTTGGCGACAATATGCGCGAAGTTGCTGTAACCGAAGGCGATAAAGTGGAAGCTCAAATAGTACTGGGGTGGCAGATTAGTTATCATGGAGTAGGAGATTTGGTGAAAAGTGT
This sequence comes from uncultured Bacteroidales bacterium, assembly GCA_903913645.1. Classification (GTDB taxonomy): domain Bacteria; phylum Bacteroidota; class Bacteroidia; order Bacteroidales; family UBA4417; genus UBA4417. The sequence goes on from CAIWMA010000406.1 coordinate 597, forward strand.
TGATGCTGTTACTGAATCCGAGATTGATGAACTAATGATTGAATATAAAGAGAAGTATACCATAGCAAGCACCGAACTGGAGAATATCCGCTACCAGGCGAAAATCGAAATTGGCATGAAACGCCATCTGGATAAATACAACTACAAAGCATTTACCACAAACTTTGAAGATCTGCACGGCTTGAAACAATTACCTGGCCTGGCATCGCAACGATTGATGGAACAAGGATATGGTTTTGGCGCCGAAGGCGACTGGAAGCAATCAGCCCTGGTGCGCATTATGAAAGTAATGTCACAAGGGTTAAAAGGAGGTTGCTCATTTATGGAAGATTATACTTACCATTTGGACCCCAAACAGCCGGCTGTATTGAGTGCTCACATGCTGGAAATTTGTCCGTCGGTAGCTGAAAGCAAACCAAGTATTGAAGTACATCCATTGGGAATTGGCGGTAAAGATGCCCCGGCACGCTTTGTATTTACGGTTCCCGCAGGAAAGGGAATTAATGCTACGTTGGTTGATATGGGCGGACGCATGCGTATGATTGTTAACCCGGTTACTGTGATTAAGCCTGAAGCACTCCCTAAATTGCCTGTTGCGCGTGCTTTATGGGTTCCTGAACCAAATCTCGAAGTGGGTGCTCATGCATGGATTTTAGCCGGTGGTGCTCACCATACCAGCTTTAGTATGGCATTAAACACCGAATATCTGGAAGACTTTGCCGAAATGATTGGTTTTGAGTTTGTTATTATCGATAATGATACCAACATTCGTGAGTTTAAAAAGGAACTGAAATGGAACGATGTTACTTATTTGTTAGGTAAACCATTGAAATAAATTTGTTGGCCGGAGATTATGTTTTAAATCTCCGGCTTACTTTTATAAATAGTTAAATCAAAAACCTTATACATTTAATACATGAACTGGACTTCGAATGAATTTATTTGGCTCGACTGGGTAATTATGGCTGTCGGCGTGTCTGCTGTTGGATGGGCTGTTTGGCGTTCAATACAAAAACACAAAAGAACACTGGATGGAGCCAACAGCGAAGACTACCTGTTTGGGAAAGGCGAACCCTGGTATATCATTGGTGCGGCTATCTTTGCTGCAAACATCGGCTCTGAACACCTTGTCGGGCTTGCCGGAACAGGCGCTAAGTCTGGCGTAGGTATGGCTCACTGGGAAATGCAAGGCTGGATGATCCTTATATTAGGCTGGCTCTTTGTTCCGTTCTACCAATTGATGAACACCAAGCTGGGTAAAATCATCACCATGCCCGACTTCCTTAAAAAACGGTACACTCCCCGTACAGGTTCATGGTTGTCTATCATTACACTTATCGCTTATGTACTCACTAAAGTTAGTGTAACAGCGTTTACCGGTGGTATTTTCATGCAGAGCCTTCTTGGTCTGCCTTTCTGGTATGGAGCAATCGGTTTGATAGTCTTAACGGGCATCTTTACCATTTTTGGCGGCATGAAAGGAGTGATGACACTATCGGCCATTCAAACGCCTATTCTTATTCTTGGTTCTTTCCTGGTTCTTTTCCTGGGATTGTCTGCGCTCGGAGATGGCAATATTGCCCACGGCTGGACTGCAATGATTGAGTATTCAAGAACGCTGAATGTTGGAAAAGACGGTATTGCACACGGCACAAACCATATGTTCCATTTGGAGACAGGTGACCCGATGTATGACGACTATCCCGGTTTTTGGGTTTTTCTTGGAGCGTCAATCATAGGCTTATGGTACTGGGCTACCGACCAGCACATAGTTCAAAGGGTGCTCGGGCAATCAAGAGGCGAAGCTAGCGATGTTGTGATGAAACGTGCACGCAGAGGTACAATCGCTGCAGGTTATTTTAAATTGTTGCCTGTATTTATGTTTCTCATACCCGGTATGATAGCCGCCGCATTGGCAGCGCGTCCGGGCAGTGGCTTTACGTTATCTAACCCTGATACTGCTTTTGGTTCCATGGTTAAATTTGTATTGCCTGCCGGTGTAAAAGGTATTGTTACCATCGGCTTTATTTCGGCACTTGTTGCTTCTTTGGCTGCTTTCTTCAACTCTTGTGCTACGCTGTATACCGAAGACTTTTATAAGCCAATGTTTAAAGGTAAAACTGAGGCCAGGTATGTTTTGGTTGGCCGATTAGCAACCGTTGTTGTAGTTATACTTGGCATTATCTGGATACCAGTCATGATGAGTCTCGGCAGTTTGTATTCCTATCTGCAAGGCATTCAATCGCTGCTTGCACCTGCAATGGTAGCAGTATTCGTATTGGGTATATTTTCCAAAAGAATTACGCCTAAGGCTGGTGAAGCAGGTTTAATAGTAGGCTTTTTCATTGGCATGGCACGCTTGCTGACCAACATCTTTACAAATACAGGTAAAGATATAATGACAGGCTCGTACTGGGAATCAACCCATTGGTTCTGGCATACCAACTGGCTTATCTTTGAGATATGGTTGCTTGTCTTCATCATGTTATTTATGGTTGTAGTATCATTCTTTACTAAAAAACCAACCGCAGAACAGATTGAGTTTATCACTTTCACAGGTGATTACAAGAAACTAATCACGAAGAGCTGGGACAAGTGGGATGTAATTGCTTCGTTGGGAGTTGTACTGTTTTGTGCTTTATTCTACATCTATTTCTGGTAAAAAAAACTTGTGTAGGAGAGCCCGCGGGCTTTCCTGCCTTTTCAATTTACTGAACAAATACAATAAAATATGTTAGAAGCCTTAAAAGAAGTTGTCTTTAATGCAAACCTCAATCTGGTAAAACATGGTTTGGTCCTGTTTACCTGGGGCAACGTTAGCGGTATTGATCGTAAAAACAACCTCATTGTCATAAAACCAAGCGGCGTGTCGTACGATGCTATGAAACCTGACGATATGGTGGTGGTTGACTTTGATGGAAATATAATTGGGGGGAAATTGAAACCTTCTTCCGACACGCTCACACATATTGAACTTTACAAAGCTTTTCGGGAAGTAGGCGGTATTGTCCATACGCATTCAACTTATGCCGTTGCCTGGGCCCAGGCCCTGAAAGCAATTCCGGCAATGGGAACAACACATGCCGATCATTTTTACGGCGAAATTCCTTGTACTCGTGAATTGACAAAAGAAGAAGTTGACCGCGGGTATGAGAAAGAAACCGGCACAGTTATAATCGAAACGTTTAAAAACATTGATCCACTTCATGTTCCCGGCGTTCTCGTTGGGAACCACGGTCCGTTTGCCTGGGGAGCTAATGCAGAAAAAGCCGTTTACAATGCCGTTGTGCTTGAAGAAGTAGCCCGGATGGCTTTGTTTACATTGCAATTAGGAAACGCAAATCCGATAAAACAATATCTGCTGGATAAGCATTTTAACCGGAAACATGGGAAGAATGCATATTATGGACAGTGAGTTGACGAGAGGGAAATGCAAGGTATGATGACAAGAAGAAGGGCGAAGGGTGACAAGTCGAGGGGCGAGTTTGTACTGCATAAATATGCTGGAAATCGCTGATCAAAGATCCCGCAAATGAAAACTAAGAACTTTAAATTTATCAGAATACAAAAAATATAAAAATGACAAAATACACACTTGGTGTTGATTATGGTACCGATTCGGTACGCACCATCCTGGTTGATGCTTCGAACGGGAATGAAATTGCAAACAGTGTTTTTTATTATCCCCGCTGGAAAGCAGGCAAATACTGCGTTCCGCTAAAGAACCAGTTCCGCCAGCATCCGTTGGATTATGTTGAAGGACTTGAGAGTACTATTCGTGATGTACTTGCAAAAGCTCCTGCCGGCGTTGCCGAAAATGTTGTCGCCATTTCAATTGATACAACCGGCAGTACACCTGTTGCAGTGGATTTAAATGGGACACCTTTGGCTCTTCTGCCAGAGTTTGCCGAAAATCCAAATGCCATGTTTGTGCTTTGGAAAGACCATACAGCAACTGCCGAAGCAGAAGAAATCAACACCCTTGCCCGTTCGTGGGGCGGCGTGGATTATACCAAATTTGAAGGTGGAATCTATTCTACCGAATGGTTCTGGGCCAAAATCCTGAGGGTTTTGCGTGTGGATGAAAAAGTCAGGGCAAAGGCCTATTCATGGGTTGAGCATTGCGACTGGATTCCCGCATTGCTTACCGGCACCGAAGCTCCTGCGGAAATGAAACGCAGCCGCTGTTCAGCAGGTCATAAAGCCATGTGGCATGCCGATTTCGGTGGACTTCCGGCAGAAGAATTCCTGGTAAAACTCGATCCGCTTCTCAAAGGGCTCCGTTCACAGATGTATGATGAAACCTATACCTGTGAAGTAAAAGCAGGAAATTTAACTCCCGAATGGGCAAAACGCCTTGGCCTGAGCGAAAACGTTGCTATTGGAGTTGGTGCTTTCGATGCCCATCTTGGAGCGATTGGCGGAGAAATAAAGCCTTATTATCTCAGCAAGATTATGGGAACTTCCACCTGCGATATTCTGATTGCGCCGCTCGAAGAAGTTGGAGACAAACTTGTGAAAGGTATTTGCGGGCAGGTCGATGGTTCGGTAGTTCCCGGAATGATGGGCCTCGAAGCCGGTCAGTCTGCATTTGGCGATGTATACGCTTGGTTCAAACAACTGCTGATGTGGCCCGTGGAAACTTTGATTGCAGACTCAAAAATCCTGGATGAAGCCGCAAAAACAAAACTGATTGCTGAAATCTCCGATAATATTATCCCTAAACTTTCGAAGGAAGCGGAACAACTTGGCATCGGTGATTCCGGCATTATTGCGTTAGACTGGATGAATGGCCGCCGTACACCGGATGCAAATCAATTGCTGAAAGGCGCAATCCTGGGAATAAACCTGGGGTCGGATGCACCACGCATTTTCCGCGCATTGGTCGAAGCAACTGCTTTCGGCGCTAAGAAAATTGTCGACAGATTTATCGATGAAGGCATTCCTATCGAAGGAATTATTGCATTAGGCGGTGTCGCTAAAAAATCACCTTTTATCATGCAGGTTGTTGCCGATGTTATCAATAAACCCATCCTTGTCGCTAAAAGCGAACAGGCATGTGCTCTTGGTTCTGCAATGGCTGCCGCAGTGGTTGGTGGATTATATCCAACCGTTCTGGATGCTCAAAAAGCGATGGGCAACGGATTCGAAACCGAATACCTTCCGAATGCTGAGAATGTTGCTAAATACCAGAAATTATATGAGCAGTACTCGCAATACGGACAGGTTATCGAAGCCGAGATTATGAAGTCAAGATAATTTGATTAGACGTAATATCAATTAATAAAAACTAATGTTTAATAATTGTAATATGAAAAAAGGATTTTCATTCCAAAGTATCATTTTCGTGCTGAGTATGTTAATAATCACTTCGGCATGTACTAAAAAAGAAACCATGCAAGCTCCCGGAACTGTCACAAAAGCATCATTCGGGGTTATGCCCGATTCCACAAAAGTGGATCTTTACACCCTGGTAAACCATTCAGGAATTACCATGAAAGTTACAACCTACGGTGGAAGGATTACTTCATTACTGGTTCCGGATAAAAATGGGAAATCGGCTGATATTGTTATTGGCTTCGACAGTTTGCCTGGTTATCTTGCTAACAATCCATTCTTCGGAGCCTTAATCGGGAGATATGGTAACCGCATTGCCAAAGGCAAATTTACGCTCGACGGCAAGGAATATGATCTGGCGAAGAACGATGGCCCGAATCACCTTCATGGCGGAGTAAAAGGTTACGACAAAGTAGTTTGGGAAGCCGAAGACTTTAAAACAGACAGTGCCGTTGGACTAAAACTTCATTACCTGAGCAAAGACGGCGAAGAAGGGTATCCAGGAAATCTTGATATTACTGTTACCTACACACTATCAGATAAAAACACCCTCACATTCGACTATGCAGCAACCACTGACAAGGCTACTCCGGTTAACCTCACCCAGCACAGCTATTTTAACCTTGCCGGAAGCGGAGATGTAAAATCGCATGAATTGATGATTGCAGCTTCCAAATATAACGTGGTTGACAGCACTCTTATCCCAACGGGCGAATTACGCGATGCGAAAGGAACTCCTTTTGATTTCACTGCAGTTAAGCCGATTGGAAAAGACTTGGTTGAAGCCGGTGGCAAGCCAATTGGTTACGATCACAACTTTATTCTTGATACCAAAAGCATCAATGATCTGGCTGTTCGTGTTGTTGAACCAACCAGCGGACGAATTTTGGAAGTGTATACCGATCAGCCGGGAGTTCAGTTTTATTCTGGAAACTTCCTTGATGGAACCATTAAAGGTAAAGGCGGATGGGTGCTGAATCAATACAACGGCTTTTGCCTCGAAACACAGCATTTCCCTGATTCACCTAACCAATCTGCATTTCCTTCCACCATTCTGAAACCGGGTGAAAAGTATCATACAACCAGCATTTATAAGTTTTCGGCGAAATAAATCCGGTGTTTGGTATAATTTGAATCAGGGAAACTGATTTGTAAATAGAACTGAAAAAGCCCGGCTTCAATGATGCCGGGCTTTTTTACACCTGTTCACGGATTATCTTTTTATTCTTTGCGAATACCTTTTTGCCATTGCATTTATAATTTCTTTCTATAATGCATATTTTCTTGAACCTTTTTGATAGTTGGGGGACACACTAAAAAATCAAAAGTCATTAATATCGTTAAAGATGAAAACTAAGTTTCTCCTGATTGCATTAATCGTTTTTCGACAGGCTTTGATCGCTCAAATCCCCGGTCTATCAGTAATTCGACCAGGCAACGAACCTGTTGATACGGGAAAATTTGAGCCAACCTGGCAATCACTTCAGCAATACCAGGTACCCGAATGGTTTCGAAATGCCAAATTTGGTATCTGGGCGCATTGGGGACCACAATGTCAACCGGAGCAAGGCGATTGGTATGCCAGGTTTATGTATGAGCAGGAAAGCAATCAATATAAATGGCAAGTTGAACACTATGGGCACCCATCAAAAGCGGGTTTTAAAGAAGTAATTAAGGATTGGAAAGCCCAAAACTGGGATCCTGAAAAATTAGTTGCATTATATAAGCAAGCGGGAGCACAATATTTTTTTGCAATGGCCAATCACCATGATAATCTGGATATGTGGAACAGCAAATACCAGGAGTGGAATACCGTGAGGGTAGGCCCGCGCAAAGATATACTAGCGGGTTGGGCTAAAGCTGCAAAAAACAATAATTTGCCATTTGGATTAAGCGTACATGCCTCACATGCGTGGTTGTGGTATGAAACAGCTCAACGTTCCGATAAAGGAGGCAAGTTTGATGGAATTCCTTATGATGGCAAGTTGACAAAGAATGATGGAAAAGGTACTTGGTGGGAAGGTCTCGATCCGCAGGAATTATATGCTCAAAACCATCCATTAAGCGAAGGCAGTGAAAATATCAATAAAATCCATAGCCAATGGGCTTGGGGCAATGGCGCAACAATCCCTTCACAGGAATATTGCGAAAAATTCTATAACCGGACGATGGATATGATTAATCAATTTCACCCCGATCTATTATATTTTGATGATACAGGCCTTCCGCTTTATCCAATAAGTGATGCAGGATTAAAAATAGCCACACATTTCTATAATAGCAATATGGCTCTGCATAATGGAAAGCTCGAAGCTGTTTTATTTGGAAAGATTCTGACTGATGAGCAAAAAAAATGTATGGTTTGGGACGTTGAACGTGGAGCACCTGATAAAATTCAGGATTTGGCCTGGCAGACATGCACGTGCATTGGTGATTGGCATTATAACCGTTCAGTGTACGATAAGAACAGTTATAAATCGGCCATGGATGTAGTTCTCTTGTTAATTGATGTAGTAAGTAAAAATGGGAATCTTCTATTAAATATTCCTGTCAGGGGCGATGGTAGTATTGACGAAAAAGAAATTGCTGTGTTGGAAGGCATTGCTCACTGGATGGATATAAATAAAGAAAGTATTTTCGATACTCGTCCGTGGAAAGTATTTGGCGAAGGGCCCATAGCTGAAACTTCTAACCCAATTAATGCTCAGGGATTTAATGAGGGTAGAATGAAATTCACGGCAAAAGACATCCGTTTTACCAAGAAAGATAATTTAATTTATACAACTGTTATGGGTGTTCCGGAAGAAAATATTTTAATAAAGAATCTTGGCTCTTCAAATACGCAAACTAAAATAATGCATATCGAACTTCTTGGCAGTAAGGAAAAAATCAAATGGAAGCAAAACGATGGTAATTTGACAATTGAAAAACCGGATATTGTTCCAAATGAAATTGCAAATGTCTTTAAAATATATTTGGAATAATAAAATAAGGTGCCCAACAATCGCTGTAGCCATTAAGGGTTTCATTTGTATGTGAAGCATAGAAGCCTGTCTTTTAGTTTTTCCAGGTGGATTCGAACTCCTACTGATATCTCTTAATGGCTATGCTTCCAAAAGTACCAGCTAATATTATCTATAACCAAAACCTTTCATACATTCAATCCCATGAAATACATCACCTTATTCCTGATCCTTTTTTTATTCGCCAATCTGAGTATCGCACAGGAGCAATCTGCTACCCTTAAAAGCCCTGACGGCACTATTATGATGCAGGTGAAACTCAATACCGGTGGAGTTCCTGTTTATTCCATCGATTTCAAAGGCGGACAGCTTTTAGGTGAATCAACTTTGGGACTTAAGCTGGAAGATGCCGATTTCACAAAAGACCTGAAAATTGAATCGGTTTCGGATGTGAAATCCATACATGATGAGTACAGCATCATTTCCGGGAAACGAAAAAATTGTGAGTACAATGGACTTGAAACAACCATTAGGTTCAAAAATGCAAACAATCAACCAATGGATTTTATAATCAGGCTTTCGAACGATGGAGCAGCTTTTCGGTATTTCCTTCCGGGAAAATCAACCGAAGTCAAAAAGATAAAAGAAGAACTTACCTCGTTCAGATTTTATGCAGGAACTAAACTATTTATGGGTCCTTGCCCGGATGTGTATACGGGCTGGTGCAATGCGCAACCATCGTACGAAGATTATTATTTCCAGGGCGAAGAAGTCGGAAAACCTTCCCCATATTCTGCCGGCTGGGTTTTTCCTGCGTTATTCCAGAAGGATAATACCTGGATTTTGCTGACAGAAACCGGCCTGGATGGCACCTATTGCGGAAGCCGCCTTAAGCAAAACTCCGAAAATGGGAATTATAAAATTGCATTTCCGCTGGAAGGTGAAAGAACATCGCCGCTGGCACCGCTTTATCCTGAATCTACAACTCCCTGGCTGACTCCATGGAGAATTATAGCTATAAGCGACGGGCTAAAAACTCTTATGGAATCAACGCTCGAAACCGATCTGGCCATTCCTGCCAAAGAAGCGGATTATTCCTTCGTAAAACCCGGCCGTGCATCGTGGAGCTGGATCATGAAAAAGGACGATTCGATAACATACCAGGTTCAGAAAAACTACATTGACTGGGCTGCTGCCATGAAATGGGAATACTGTCTTATTGATGTTGATTGGGATACAAAAATAGGGTATGAAAAAATCAAACAACTGGCTGATTATGCGGCCGTAAAAGGTGTCGGGCTTTTACTTTGGTATAACTCTGCCGGAAGCTGGAATACTGTGGTTTATCATCCGAAAGACAGGCTTCTCTTTAGCCTGAACCGCCAGGAGGAATTTAAACGCATTAGCGAAATGGGCATAAAAGGAATTAAGTCTGATTTTTTTGGTGGCGATGGGCAGTCGATGATGAAATATTACAACGATATTTTGCAGGATGCCCTGAAATACAATCTTTTGGTTAACTTCCACGGAACCACATACCCAAGAGGCTGGCAACGCACTTACCCCAACCTGGTTACCATGGAAGCAGTGCGAGGATTTGAATATTGCACTTTTACCCAGGAAGGCGCCGACCAGGAACCGAATCACGCCTGCATGTTGCCATTTACCCGCAATGTCTTCAGTCCAATGGATTTTACCCCTGTGAATCTAACTGAAATCCCCGGTGTGCAACGCAAGACTTCCAGCGCTTTTGAACTTGCACTTACGGTTATTTTCCAATCAGCTGTTCAGCATTGGGCCGAAAGTCCTGAAGGAATGGCAAAAGTACCTGATTATATCAGGGAATATATGAGCACCGTTCCCACTCAATGGGACGAAACGTATTTTATTGACGGTTTCCCTGGAAAATTCGTGGTAATGGCTCGCAGGTGCGGAAAAACCTGGTATGTGGCTGGTATTAACGGGGAATCTTCCGGCAAGGAAATCAGTTTCTCTTTGCCTTTTTTAAGCAAAAATGTGAACGCCATTTTATATACAGATGGCGAAACAAATCGCGCTTTCACTAAATCGGAATTACAGCTAAAAAAAGGCAAAGCAACAAAACTTGAAATGAAGCCGACAGGTGGATTTGTTATTAGGTTTGAGGAATAAATACCGGGTTTCAGAATACTGCCTTTTTCCTGATCTAAGCTCATTGAAATATATTATGCTGAATTTAACTTATTAAATCAGGAAAGATGGTGCGATGAGGTTTCTGCTATCCATCACGGGTAGAAGGATAGAGGCTAATTGCACTTTTACCTTAGTTCGAAAACTTACCAGGTTTAAACGAAATCCGCTGGTTTAAGAACGGGAAGTTCATTAAGATTGGAAGCACATAAATTAATTGTGAGCAAGGATACTTTCCTGGAAGTGATTCCAGCTATCGCCCGGGAATAAAGGATTCCAGTCACTGTTATGGACGGCTTTCTTTTTACGGTAGCGTTAACGGAAAAAGTTGATCTGATTCCCGGAACCTGAAAATTCACCTATCCTGATTACTGCTAAAGTCACGAGAATTCTGAATTTGATTGGATAAAAAATATCAACATGAAAAAACCCGGATTCATCATTTACAATGCACTTTTACGCTGAAATACGGGAGGGATTTTTGGTAAACGAGTGTCAAAGCTCTACCTTTGCATTCTGGGTTTAACTGGTACTTCAGGCTAAAACAATTCGTTTTTACTGCAATTTAATATCATATACTTATCAAATGGAAAAAGAAGTAATAAATCTCGCTGCCGACAATATCCGGATTCTTGCGGCAGCAATGGTCGAAAAAGCAAAATCAGGCCATCCGGGCGGAGCCATGGGTGGGGCTGATTTTATCAACATTTTATTTACTGAATTTCTCAGGTACGACCCGTCAGAAATGGATTGGCATCTTCGCGACCGTTTTTTCCTTGATCCGGGTCATATGTCACCCATGTTATATTCGGTTTTGGCGCTTTCGGGCAACTACTCAATTGATGATCTGAAAAATTTCAGGCAATGGGGAAGTAATACTCCCGGTCATCCTGAAGTGGATAAAAAAAGAGGAATTGAAAATACTTCCGGTCCTTTGGGACAAGGACATACAATGGCTGTTGGAGCCGCCATTGCCGAGCGTTTTCTTTGCGCCAGGTTTGGCGAATGGATGGCACATAAAACTTTTACTTACATTTCCGACGGCGGTATCCAGGAAGAAATATCCCAATCCGCTGGTCGTATTGCAGGATTCCTGGGGCTGAATAACCTGGTGATGTTTTATGATTCCAATGATATACAGCTTTCCACTGAAACCAATGCCGTTTCAAGTGAAAATACAGCCATGAAATACGAGGCGTGGGGATGGAATGTAATGATAATTGATGGTAATGATGCTGATGCGATTCGTATCGCTCTTTCAAAATCCATAGCTGAAAAGGATAAGCCTACAATTATCATTGGTAAAACTGTGATGGGCAAAGGGGCAAGGAAAGCCGACGGTTCAAATTTCGAACGCAATTGTGCAACACATGGTATGCCGCTGGGTGAATCAGGCGCATCCTTCGAAAAATCTATCGAAAACCTGGGTGGTAATCTTTCCGACCCGTTCGTTATTTTTCCTGAAGTAGCTGAATTATACAATAAGTCAAATGCACATAAAATAACAGCGGCTGCAAATCGCAAAACGGCTGAGCAGGAATGGCAGAAATCAAATCCTGAACTTGCCACAAAACTTCAGTTGTTCCTTTCTGGGAAACTGCCGGAACTTGATTTTGAAACTATCATACAAAAGGAAGGTATTGCAACACGCGCGGCATCAGCTGCCCTACTTGGCTACCTTGCACAGAATGTTGAAAACATGATTGTTTCATCTGCCGATCTTTCTAACAGCGATAAAACAGATGGATTCCTAAAATATACAAAACCATTTACCAAAGGTGATTTCAGCGGGGCATTCCTGCAGGCTGGTGTAAGTGAACTTACCATGGCCGCTATATGCAATGGAATCGCACTTCATGGCGGGGTTTGGGCTGCCTGTGCAACATTCTTTGTTTTCAGCGATTATATGAAACCCGCTGTACGTCTTTCCGCATTGATGGGATTGCCGGTTAAATTTATCTGGACACACGATGCTTTCAGGGTAGGAGAGGACGGACCAACGCATCAGCCGGTGGAACAGGAAGCACAGATCAGGTTAATGGAACAATTGAAAAACCACCATGGTAAAATGAGCCTTCTGGCACTTCGTCCTGCAGATGCTTATGAAACTTCCGTAGCCTGGAAAATGGCCATGGAAAACACACAAACACCTACTGCGCTTATATTGTCACGCCAAAATATCAAAGATTTGCCTTCACAGGCAGGTCTGTCGCAATATCAAACCGCATTACATGCCGGGAAAGGCGCCTATATAGTTCAGGATAGCCAGGTAAAACCGGATGTTATTCTGGTTGCCAGCGGTTCCGAAGTTTCAACGTTGTTGGATGGCGCCGCCTTGCTTAAAGCAGAAAAGAACCTGAATGTAAGGGTTGTTTCTGTTATATCAGAAGGGCTTTTCCGGCTTCAGGATAAGGAATACCAGCTGAGTGTTATACCAGCTGATTTGCCTGTGTTTGGCCTTACCGCCGGACTTCCGGTTACACTTGCCGGGTTAGTCGGTAAAAAAGGAAAAATCTGGGGTTTGGATCATTTTGGGTATTCAGCACCGGCAAAAGTTCTTGACGAAAAATTCGGATTTACCGCACAGAATGTTTACAACCAGGTGATTGAATTGTTAAACGAGTTAAAGTAAGAGATAATTGTAATAGTATGAATAGGTAATCTCA
>CAIWMA010000407.1 GCA_903913645.1 uncultured Bacteroidales bacterium
AAAAACCACAGGAATACCAAACCGTTCGTTCCACGATTTTTCGCTGTGGTCCTTGCCCGGAAAGAACTTCGTTTCCCAGTTTTTATCTGTAAATCCTTTGGCTTTCATTTCTTCATCCACCTTTTTCTGCAAAGGAGGATACAGGGCGTCCAGGGTTTGGTCGCCATAATCAAAGTAGATTTTATGTGTTTTGGGATCAGGCAGATTTTTGCTTAAATACTTGGCAAAAGCCTCAGGAACCGGGTTATTTTTCATTGTAAAAGTTCCGGGCCAGTGCGTGCTTAAGCATGCCGCTCCTCCAAATACCCTGGGATATTCGCAGATGGCATACATCGAAATAAGCCCGCCCATGCTGCTCCCGGCAATAAAAGTATTGTTGCTGTCAGTAAACGTCGAATAAGTTTTATCAATAAATGGTTTTAGTTCATTCACAATGAATTTGAGGTAGTTGTCTGATACGGGTTGAAATAATTCAGTGGTTCTTCCTGCCGATTGCAACTGTTTTGTCACGGTATCTTTTTCTGCCTGGGTCAAGGATTCAAATGGTTTCTGGGGGAAATATTCGGCATGACGTTTTGGAGTATTCCATATTCCAACCACAATGCAATCTTTGATTTTGATTTCTTTAATTAGCCTTCCAATGGTTTCGTCTATGCCCCATTCCTGGTGATTCCAGTTTGTAGTGCTGTCAAAAAGCATTTGTCCATCGTGCATATACAATACAGCGTATTTTTTGCTGCGATCATACCCATCAGGCAGCCAAACATCGATGTTACGGGCTCCGGCATTTTCTGAAGGGAAATTCCCGAAGCGTTTTATGGTTCCGTACACAGTTTCTACCTGGTTTTTAAAAGTTTCCTGCCTCAGAATTGTTACTCCAAATGGCAGCAAGGTAACCTCTTCGTTTTTTTGTGTTTTTTCGTTTACAAGAGTTGTTTTCAGCTCTATGCTTTTCCAGATATTTTCGGCACTTTCCACACGCAGAACTTTAATTTCCGGGATTTTAACGCAGGAGAATCTATATTTTGCCAGGTCAACAGGCTCATACCTATAGTCTTTAAAATCAGCTACCGGAAATGTTTTGGTGATTATTTCGCGGCTTTCGATGGGTAAAGCAAACACAAGAGCCCCATACGTGAAATAATATTCCTTGTTCAGGTCCTGCTTTATTTCGGGCTCAGCACTTAGCTCAAGTTTTATGGTTTCCGTATTATTCCAGGTTTTTCTGATCGTAATATATCCGTCTTCAATGGTGTATTTACAATTCAGCCTGAAAGTACCAGCCCATGATGGTTTTCTTATTTTTAGAGTGAAAGAAACCGGTTTATTAGCTGTTACCTTGTATTCAATTGCATTATCAAAAGGATATGTGGTATTTTCGGAAATCTGAACTTCAGTTCCTTTAAGGCTGGTATGAACTTCGCAAGGTCCCGGCAGAATTGCCAGAATTCCTTCTGCATCTTTCATCCACATTGATTTCACAAAATAGGGAGTGATGCGACCGGCATTGGGTGCACAACAGACCGCCACATCCTGGTGAGCAGGTGAATACTTGTACCTGGTCTGATTTCGTCCAGGCTCAGTTTCGCCATTTTTTGTTCCCAGCATCTCATAGGAATTATCGGTTTTAAGGTAAGCAATACAGGAATGATCAGGATTGCGCGAACCTTGTGCCGCGTTGTAAAAAATCCTTTCGATCTCACAGGCGTTTTCGGCATTTCCACTTTTTTGAAACAAAACGGAATAGCTATCCATTAATTCCTGCAGCGAACAATATTCATAGCCGGTATGCGTGGCATCAGCCGTTCTTGCTCCAATCCATTCATCGCCAATAGCTCCGCCAGTTGAGGTAGTGCATTTTCGTATCTTTGAAACATAAATCTCAACCGCTTTTTTAAGTTCTTCATCTCCGGATGCATAAGCAGCTACGATAAGTGGGCGCAAATGTTCGTATGTATGCGCTCCATGCGACTGAAGTTTGTAGTTCGAATCCAGGATGTTTGCAAGCTGAACATCTTTTTCTGAAGAATAGTTTTTAGAAAAATTTAGATATAAAAACAAAGCATAATCCTGGTATTTTTTATCCCTGGTAAGCTGGTACATCCGGTCAAGGATATCAGTGAATACGAGTCCGTGAGCGACTCCTCCAGAAAACTCTTTGCCAACATTAAACGGATCCGATTGGTTGACGGGATAATTCTGCATCACATTATCCACTGCTTTCACAAGTGCATTCCAGACTTTCGGGTCCCGGGTACATTCATACCAGGCCAGCAATCCCCGATACAATGTTGTTTTCGACCAAAGCTCTCCATTCTCAGAATGAAACTTATAGCGTAATTCTTTATCATAAATTCCAAGATAGCCGTCTTCGTCCTGGGTTGCCAGAATCCGGTCAATATATTTCTGTGCTCTTTCAATTCCTTGTTTATCATCCAGTAACAGCACATTCCGTATATACCCATCCCACCAATTCGATTGCGTTTCGGAATTCCACCATTTGTATTGATCGTCGCCTCCGGCATCGCCCGATTTAAGGTTGCCCAGATCTTTGAGTTTACTGTTTTTATGAATTCTTCCCTCGCCATAAATCGGATCATTGATAAGGTCGGGAACAAGTTTGTCAAGGTTCCCGACAAATCCTTCAACATCCTTCTGCATCTGGGTTTTGATCAAGCCGGCAGGTTTGATTTCTCCAAAAGGCAGCAATTGGTATTTTTCTGAAATCATTTTGCCTTGTGCATTCAAAACAAATGGGGTGATCAAAAGCGATAAAGTCATCATTTTTATCAAAAAGATTATTTTCATCTCTCTTACAGTTTTGATTAAATTTTAAATTAGTGGTTCCTTCTCACATTAAAAGGGCAGAAAAATAAGATGGATATTAATTGTTTACATCTATAGTTATGAAAACGATATCCTTTTCCCGGTCTTTGCCAATTACTAAATGATCTTTTTTATTGTCGTAAGCCACGCTTTGGCCTCCATATAATTGACCCATCCAAGGACCATGCGATATCTGACCGATCAGATTAGTGCCGACAACCGGGCAATTTACTGCGGCTGCGGCTTTTTTAACCACTTTTATCAATTCTTCACCATGGGCAGGCCATTCGTTTTCGGCAGCGGCCCAGCCATAAGGAATAAGCAGCAAATCTGGTTTTTTCGACTTCATGCTATCCAGTAAATTTTCCATAAACGAGTCAGCACAAATCATTATTCCTATAGTACCGAATTTAGTTTTAACAGTTTGTACACCGTCTCCTATCGAATATGGAGGTGTCATCAATTCAGGGAGTACGTTTATTTTCCTGTGCCTGAGTAAAATATTGCCGTTATCATCCACAAAAATGGCGGCGTCATAAAGTTTTTCGCCATCTTTTTCATCCAGACCAATACAGATATAAATTTTATACTTTTTTGCCAGCTGACAAATAAGATCGCTGTCTTTTCCAGGGATAGTACAGGCACGATTAAAAGCATCAGGATTTAACCAGCCGAGCAGGCACGACTCAGGAAAAACAATAATCTCTACATCCTTTTCCTTTGCTTTGACAATGGCATTTTCAATACGAACCAGGTTGCCGGCCCTGTCGCCATCAATGCACATGATTTGCGCCATGGCGATTTTGACTTCTTTGCTTTTCAATGAACTGCTTTTTGTAGGTGAACTTATTGAGTTTAGAAACATTAATGATAAAAAAATCATCATTAGTAAGGAAGGGGGGCAATACTTTTTCATATCTTAGGATGTAACGCTAAATTATTTGATGAATGTATTTTTTTAGTTCAGGCAACACTTCAGTGCCAAACCAGGGATTTTTTGCCTGCCAGATGAAATTCCTTGGTGAAGGATGGGGTAAAGGAAAGTATTTTGGCAGATAGTATTTGTAATGCTGAACTGTTTCTGTCAGCGTGTTTTTAGCTTGCTCGCGCAGATAATAATTTTGGGCATATTGCCCGATTAATAAAATTAGTTTCGCATCTTTCATTAATGTCAACAGTTTAGTATGCCACAAGGGAGCACATTCCGGTCGGGGAGGCAAATCGCCTGTTTTATTTTTTCCGGGATAACAGAAGCCCATAGGCATCAAAGCAATAACGCTTGCGTCATAAAATGTGGCTTTGTCTATTCCCAGCCAGGTCCTTAAATTATCACCGCTCTTATCATCCCAGGGAACACCTGAATTGTGGACAATCCGTCCTGGAGCCTGCCCGATAATTATAATTTTACTTTCCGGACTAGCTGCTATAACCGGATTCACGCCAAATTCAAGGTGTGCTTCACATTCTCTGCAAGATCTGATTTGCTTCAGCAGTTTATCCATTTTTTAGAAGTATATTCACTATTTTTAATTTAATCTTTGAATAATAATTTAATGCAAACGAACTAATTCTACTGTTTAATCAAATTCACAATCCGATAATTTATCCCATTCAGGCACAGGCTTTTTAAACGTAATCAGGCAGGTGATTCTTGTCGGATTACTATAAACCAGGCTTTTATTTCTTTGTCATTTGAAACTGCAGATTCCCTCCAGCCATAATCTCCTTGTAAGTAATAAATAGTTCATTGACGGGAATCCCTTTTAAGAAGACTTTTTTAGTATAAATATTCTGAGCTGAACTGTTTTTGGCTTCGATGATGAGTTGATTTCCATTTGTAAGGTGTAAAACAGCTTTTTCAAGTTGTGGAGCTCCTAAAACAAATTCATCACTGGCAGGATTAACAGGGTAAAAACCCAGGCTCGACAAGATATACCAGGCTGACATCTGCCCGCAATCGTCGTTGCCGATCATGCCGTCGGGAGTGTTGTTATGAAACTCATTGATAATTTGGCGTATGTATTTCTGCCCAACTTTCGGTGTGTTTGAGTAGGCATATAGATACAAAATATGATGCCCCGGTTCGTTACCATGTGCGTATTGCCCTATCATAGCTTCCTGCCCCAGGAATTTATTCGGATTTTTAGATTGAATGGTGAAGAAATCGTTTAGTTGTTTGGTGAAGGCTGATTTCCCGCCTAATAATTCCATCATGCCGTTAATATCATATTGTGCGGGAGTCCAGAAATATTGCCAGGCATTGGCTTCTGTGTAATCTCCCGGGTTGTTCATGGGAGAGGTGGCAGCCAACGGATCAAAATGTGTCCGGAAATTGCCTTTGGTATCTTTTCCCCTGAATAGTTTTGTTTCAGGATCGAATAAATTCCTGTAGTAACCAGCTCGTATATTGAATTTATCAGCAGTGGCTTTCTCCCTCAATTTTTCTGCCATCTGAGCTACACACCAATCGTCGTAACCACTTTCAAGTGTTCGCGAAACAGCTTCGTTGTCCATTCTATCAAAAGGATAATACCCATATTGGTTGTATAACTCCCAGTTGGAATTAATATGGCTTTTCGTTGAAGTTTCCGCTATTGCTTTAAGCGCTTCTTTGGCATCGAAACCTGTAAATCCATGGTTGTATGCCGAAAGTATCATCGGGATGGCGTGATTGCCGATCATGCAGTAATTGTCCTGCCCCCATGCCGTCCAGATGGGCAGAAATCCTGCGGCTTTGTGATGGAGAAGCAACGTATTGATAATACCGTTAATTTTTTCAGGTGCAATAATCTGGAGCAAAGGGAATGCCCCGCGATAGACATCCCAGATGGAAAGTGTCGAATAATATTCGTTGTTTGCTGCCACGGCTATTTTATCGTCAGCTCCGCGGTATTTGCCGTCTACATCAGCTATGTTAGATGGTTGTAAAAGCAAATGATAGAGCGAAGTATAAAAGATTTGCTTTTGTTTGCTGCCAGCTCTAATATCAATGCGGCCAAGATAGTCATCCCAAACCTTAACTGCATTTTGTTTTACTTTGTCAAAATTCCATCCGGGAATCTCAGCTTCAAGATTGAGTTTTGCGCCCGCTGCATCTACTGTTGACAGGGCAATTTTTACCTTCAGGATTTTATTTTCGTCAAGCTTAAAATCAAAAATATACTTTGGTGCATTTTCTTTCCTGTCTTGTGGTAATATTTCCGATTTAACAAAAGGGAGATCAAATTTTACAACAAAAAAGTACTTTCTTTCAACCCAGTTTTTGGTATGGCAATAGCCGGAAATAGTGTTATTGTCCTCGATTTTCACCTGGCTTTCCAACACCAGGCTATCAGTCAGGAAACGAATACCATGCTGGAAATTAATTAATAGTCTGGCTTCCTTTGCCGGGAAAGTATAACGGTGAAAAGCTACCCTTTCGGATGCAGTGAGTTCAACTTTTACCTTGTCTTTTTTAGTGACAGTGTAATAACCAACACTCGCTTTCTCGGTGTTTTTGAGTAAAATGTTCATTAAGCTTCCATTTTTGCTTTCTACAAAAGGCAATAATAATATATCGCCTAATTCGCCGATGCCGGTGCCGCTCAGATGGGTTTGTGAAAAGCCCTGAACTGCCGTGTCGCGAAATTGATATCCACTGGTGTAAGCCCAATCGCCGTCTTTATTATCAGGACCAGGCTGCACCATGCCAAAAGGCATAGATGGACCGGGAAAAGTATGGCCGGTACCATCTGTTCCTATAAAAACATTTACAAATTGAGAATTATTCTGCGCCATTACATGGCAGCTCATTAGGGCTAAAGTGCTTATTAAGAGAAGTTTTATCATGACGAGCTTATGCAAAGGTGCCTGAAATTTGTCAAAATTTAAATGGAATAGGTTTTAACAGGCTCAAAGTTAATACTGAATATGTCAAGGTAAAGAAATAATTTTTTCCAATAATGCCCTTATATTATCTGATTTACTTAATTAAATATTACATTTATGGCAATATAGTTAAATCAAAAAACGAGCCATGGCAATATCCTTAACGCAAATAACAATGATTATACGCAGCGGGTTGCAATTGAAATGTAAAAATAAAAAATTAGACAGATGAAACCCGGTTTAGAACAGATAAAGAAAAACGAAGCAAATTCTTCACTGATACAACTTGTTCTCGAACTTCCTGAATTTGAACCCAACTGGCATTTCCATCCTGAGTTTGAGCTGACCTTTATAATCAGCGGAAGTGGAAAACGAATTGTGGGTGATTCAGTTGAGCCATTTCACGAAGGGGACCTGGTGCTTTTGGGTTCTGATTTGCCACACACATGGAATTCGGAAAACAACAAAATTACAAATGAACCATGCAAAGCTGTTGTTTTTCAATTCAGTCATAAAATGTTGCCAGAACTGATAAACGATTTCCCTGAATTTGATGGTTTCAGGCACCTTTTGAATATCGCACACCAGGGAATTTCTTTCCAGGGAAAACAAGCTATGGAAACAGGGAATAAGTTGATAAAATTATCAAAGTCTAATGGCCTGGAGAAGCTGACCCATTTCTGGCTTATCCTTGACGATCTGAGTAAATCGACAAATTACAGATTACTTGCCTCCGGCGATTATATTCCCACGCTGAATAAATATAATGTTGAGCGGATCAATATTGTTTTTACCTACGTTTCCATACATTTTGCAGAAAATATTCCGCTTAAAAAAGTAGCCGATATAGTTCATATGACGCAGACATCATTTTGCCGGTTTTTTAAATTGATAACCGGTGAAACATTTACGGAATACCTTAACAATTTCCGTATTTCGCGGGCTTGCGTTATGCTTACAGCGCAGCAGGATAAAAATATTTTGCAGGTAGCATTTGACTCAGGGTTTAGAAGTTCAACACATTTTAACCGTATGTTTTTTACAAAGAAGGGCTGTTCCCCTTCGGGTTTCCGCACACAGCATATGTTAATGATTAGCCGGGACTAAATAGAACCGAAATTCTTTAAATATCTGAATTCTAGAATAGTATAAGAAATTTACTATTATTGGAAGTCGGTTCGGACTGATCAGGCATCTTTTTTTTTGTCAAGTGATAATATTTATTTAATTTCCCTGCCAATATCCGTACGAAACAATATTTTTGTACTATCGCAAAAGATTAAAAACTAAAAATATGGGCAAGCGACCTCGCTTAACTTTCTGGCAGATCTGGAACATGAGTTTCGGATTTATGGGCATTCAATTTGGATTTGCATTGCAAAACGGGAATGCTTCACGTATTCTTATGACCTTTGGTGCAGAGGTGGATAAACTGAGCTGGTTTTGGCTGGTTGCTCCAATCACAGGAATGATCATTCAGCCGATTATTGGTTATATGAGTGATAAAACATGGAACCGGCTTGGCAGGAGACGACCATATTTTCTGGTAGGCGCAATGCTTACAAGTATCGCGTTGGTACTTATGCCAAATGCACCGCATCTTGCATCGTTTATTGCGCCTATGTTTATCGGCGGAGGTTTGCTTATGATCATGGATGCCTCCATCAATATTTCAATGGAGCCTTTCCGGGCACTTGTTGCTGATAAATTGCCCGAGGAACAGCATACACTGGGTTTTTCGGTCCAGACACTTTTGATTGGAATTGGTGCTGTAATCGGATCATGGCTTCCTTATATATTGGGGAACTGGTTCGGAGTATCAAAAGATTCTGCTGCAGCAGGTCTTGTTCCTGATAATGTGACTTATTCGTTTTACTTCGGGGCATTTGTGCTGTTGTCAACCATTTTGTGGACTGTTTTTTCCACGTCCGAATATCCTCCCGATGAGTTAGTAAAAACAGCAGAAGTGGAAGAAAAACCTAAAAAGTTTTTTATCCCACCTATCATGCTCAAACTGTTGCTTGTCCAGTTTTTCTCGTGGTTTGCCTTGTTTTCGATGTGGGTTTATACCACGCCGGCAGTTGCACTAAAGTTTTACGGGACTGCTGATCCTAATTCACCTGCCTTCCAGGAAGCCGGTAACTGGGTTGGTATTCTGTTTGGAGTGTATAACGGTGTTTCAGCAATCATCGCCATGACACTTCCTATAGTTGCAAAAAGGCTTTCGAAAAAAGTTACCCATTCCATTGCACTTTGTATTGGAGGCGTTTCTTTATTATCTTTCCTTGTCTTCAGTGATCCTGACTACCTTCTGATTCCAATGATTGGTATCGGTATTGCATGGGGAAGTATACTTGCTATGCCTTATGCTATGCTTGCAAGTTCAATACCACCGAAACGAATGGGTATTTATATGGGATTGTTTAACATGTCCATCACTATTCCGCAGATTGTCAGCGGCGTATTCAGCGGATTGATCCTGAAATATATTTTTCATGGTAATCCAATACTAAGTATTGTGATGGCAGGTGGAAGTATGTTCCTGGGAGCTATTGCTGCCTTATTTATTAAGGAGAAACAAGCATAAACCTTTTTTGAAGTAAAAAAGATATTTGCTGCCGGGCTATTGTCCGGCAGTTTTTTTTATATTTCAGGCTGATACTGAGCCCGTAAAATAGTTTTCAATTCTTCAACTTCATGTGCATTGCTCAATAAATGCGGCCCAACGCGTGTACGGCAAAGTGCACTCATATAGGCTCCGCTTTGCAATGCTGCTCCGAAATCACGTGCCAAAGCACGTATATAGGTTCCTTTTGAACAAACAATACGGAAATCAATTTCAGGCATTTCAATACGGGTAATTTCGAAAACCGGAACACTTACCGGGCGGGCTGCCAAGCCTAGATCCTTGTCTTTACGTGCCGATTCGTAAGC
>CAIWMA010000408.1 GCA_903913645.1 uncultured Bacteroidales bacterium
ATCTGTATTGCTGCCTATTTTATCACAAATACAATACAGTTTGTAGCTGTTGCATTTTTTATCGGTATTGTTATGGGAGGTTCACAGTCGCTGGCACGAAGCACGTATTCCAAAATGCTTCCTGCGGATACTACCGACCATACATCTTTTTTTAGTTTTTACGATGTTATGGAGAAACTCGCTACCGTTGCCGGTACATTCAGTTTTGGTGTAATCGAAGCCATTACAGGCAGCATGCGTTATTCGGTACTGGCTATTACGGTATTTTTTATGCTAAGCCTTGTGTTTATGATGCTACTATACAGGAGAACAAGGGTTGAAGAAAGGGGTTCACAGCGAGCCTAAACACAACTATTTTTCGCGCATTGACTAAATTAACGCCCAAAATTGGTGTATGCAGCAAGTGTTATTAACAGGCTTAACACGGTGGTAAAGAATGCCATTCTTGCCCAGTTTGTTTCTTTCGGTTCCTTAATATATACTGTATCCCCGGCATAAACAATCGGAGTCTTTATCATTTTTGCTGTATCCGAGGTAAATAAGTCTGGAAGGTTAACTACTTCCACTGTTCTGTTCGACCGGATAATTGTTGCTGTAGTTATCTTTTTGAAGCTTTTTAATCCGCCGGCAAGCCCTATTGCCGAAAACAGGTCGACCTTCTCGTACAGCTGGTATTGACCGGGTTTATTAACATACCCGTATATATTCATCTGCTGGTTTTGAATTTTACGGATATAAATAGTCACCATAGGATTGACTACAAATTTCTCCAGTGCCTTTGTCAGCGAGTCGGTTAATTGAGCTGAACTCATCCCGGCAACTTTCACACTTCCCAATGCAGGGTATTGCACAAAACCATCGGGCAGAACAATAATGCTTCCAAGCGAAAACTCAGGATGCTCCATTACAGTTACATCGAGCACATCTCCTCTTTGAATAATGTAGCTATCGCCCTGGGCATTGGCAGTTAAACCCGCGAGCATCGTTGCCCAGAAAATAAATATAAAATTTTTCATTTTGATTTCTTTTTATGTGATACAGATAATCAAATTACCTGCAATTATTCAATTTTTCGAAACTTGTCATACACTAATAGGTTGTTTGATTTTTATTGCCTGGTTTTACAAGCCAGGTCCGTATTTCCTGGTTTCTGAGTTGAGTAAATGAAGGAAGATCGGGATAAAAGTATAACTTGTCACCTTCGTTACTATAGTAACCAGGCAGAGTTCCGTAGGAAAAGCTTGGTGTGTTCAGTACATCCCTGTATAAGTCAAGCATCAGATCCGGCTTAATATTGGTTTCAAATGTTTTTGTGATCTTGGTTAATATATCTGCCTGCTGAGCCGGGCTAATCAGAGCATATGCCTTGCGCAGGGAAGTCATAACCAGTTGCTGGCGGTGCTGCCTCATTTCATATGCCAACTGCCATTCTGATGGCGGGGCTTTAAAATTATCAACCCGTATCAAGTCTTTTCGGTTCCCTGGTGTAAATGTACGTTTAATTCTCTTCATATCAAGGAACCTGATATATTCCCAGGTGTGAAATCCATCAATATGCCCCGGACCGGGTGTAATGCCATATGCTTCGGCATAAGGTTTATCAATTTCCAGATCTATCCCATCAAGCATATCAATGAGGTCAATAAAAGAAAACCTATCCTGGATCAAATAATAGTCGATCCTTTGGTTCAGCCTGTTTTCGAGCAATTTAACCGTGGGATCAATACCAAGCGTAAAAAAGATGTCGATGAGGCGGTAATCGTTATTCAGAAAGAGTGTGGTATGCGGAATATGAGTAATACTAATCCGTTTAAAATCAGGATAGTATTTTTTGATCATATACACCGCCGGGAATCCTACATACAATACGTTTATCTGTCGAATCTCCTTGCTGTCGAATTCCTTAGTAGTGTTTGCCGCTATTTCAT
>CAIWMA010000409.1 GCA_903913645.1 uncultured Bacteroidales bacterium
GCTTCTGTTGTAGGTGCTGCAATTAAATCTTCTTTTGTCTCTTTTTGCAAGAAAACTTCCGGCTCAGGCTCTGCCTTATATTCAGGTTCTTTTTCAGTGTATAGTTCGGCTTCTGCTTGTGGTTGAGGGGATACCGGAGTTGGCTCTGACGAAATAAATTGCTTTTCAGTGTAGGCCGGATTATCTGAAGTTGCCGCTAGCGAAGTAGCCGGAAGTGCAGTGTTTACTGAAACTTCGGGTTTAATTCCCTTATCTTTGATCGTAAGATTTATATGTCCGATAGTTTTAAAAGTATCATACAGCTTTCGCAGATCATCGAGCATCAGGTCGAGTTCCAATTGTGAAACAGTACCTGACGGAACATATAGCTGGTTGTACCTTGATACAACTTTCCTGATCAGATCGTCGGCATCGCGGGTTAAACGGTTTAAATCCATGGTTTTCAGTGATAGTTAATGGTTAATGGAAAAAGGGAAATCGTTATTGGTGATTGGTGAATGGTGACTAGTGACTAGTGACTGGTTATAAGTTATTCGTAAATCGTTATTGGTGATTGGTGACTAGTGACTGGTTTTAAGTTATTCGTAAATCGTTATTGGTTAATCGTTATTCTTAGTTCATAACTCGTAAATCATCATCCGTAAATGTTTAAATCCAATTTCTGACAGGCATTACTATTTATCAACTTGTAAAACGTTGAGGGCGGTAGGATTGCCTGGTTTTTGTTGAAAGATTTTGTGTTTTAACATTGCTTTCGGTTCAGGAGAGATGGAATTATTTCATTAAGTTTGCGTTTCTAATCGGGTGTTAAAATTAACAAAGAATAAACTACGCAGCTCATGTTTCTCGAAAAATCCACTAACAATCCATCACAAGGCAGAGGCTGGATCGAAGTTGTAGTTGGTTCCATGTTCTCAGGCAAGACCGAGGAACTTATCCGAAGGCTTACCCGTGCGCGTATTGCCAGGCAAAGAGTGGAAATATTCAAGCCCGAAATAGATAAACGGTATGATGATATAAATGTTGTTTCGCACAACGAGAACAGCATACGTTCCATCCCGATTCAGAATGCATCCCAGATTTTACTTTATATTGACGGAATGGATGTTGTCGGCATTGATGAAGCGCAGTTTCTTGATGATGACCTGCCGGGTGTTTGCAATTACATTGCCAACCAGGGAATCCGGGTGGTAGTAGCCGGCCTGGATATGGATTTCCAGGGCAAGCCTTTCGGCCCCATACCAGCTCTGATGGCAACAGCAGAATATGTGACCAAAGTTCACGCCATATGCATGCGGTGTGGCGACCTGGCACAATATTCGCATCGGACCGTAGTAAGCGAAAAGCTTGTTCTGTTAGGCGAAAAAGATAACTATGAACCCCTTTGCAGGAAATGCTATTCGGATTCAAAAAACGGGTTTAAAGCCTGATTCCGTTATTTCCAATCAAGTATTAAAATAGTGATCATAGCAAACAATTTTCATTATTAACTTCAGAATCCCATCATAA
>CAIWMA010000410.1 GCA_903913645.1 uncultured Bacteroidales bacterium
GCCAGCTAGTAGTATAAAGGCAAGAGACCTGAAAGCATCTGCACTTAAAATAGCAGCACGGTCTTCGCGTATAGCGGCAATAAGCCACTCAGGGAAATAGGATTTGTACTGTTCGTCGGATGGAGAAATAAAATCGAAAATACTGCTTCCAAACAGGGCAAAGAATAACGAGATTCCACCGGCAATTCCGAGAGAATAATACAATTGCTTTATTAGCTTTTTCTTATCAATTTCACCTGAAAAAATTCTCTGCAGACCTAATATAGCTAAGAGCGGGATACAAAACTCGGCAATAACAAGGGTCATTGAAACGGCCCTGAATTTATTGTAGCCCGGAATATAATGCATGAAGAAATCTGTAAGTAGCATACTGCTTCCCCATGAAAGATTTTTGCCCCAGGCCAATAAAATTGACAAAATAGTCGCAGCTAATAGCCACCATTTGTATTTGTTATCTACTACAAACAATGCAAAAATAAACAGGAACATGATAATTGCTCCGATATAAACCGGGCCGGCAACTCCGGGTTGGGTTCCCCAATAAAGTGGTAATGCCTTTATTACTTTGCTAGCCTGGTTTTCGTCTATATTATTAGCTTTAAGAGCTTTGTAAGTGTTTGAAGATTCGGAGAGCGCACCCTGTGAAGATCCTCCGTTAAAGTTAGGAATAAGCAAAGTAAATGTTTCCATCTTGCCATAACTCCAGCCTGTTGCATAATCTTTATCCAATCCGCTTGTACGGTTCGATTTTTCGGAAGTTAACTCAGTTTTACCACGAATGGTCTCTTTGCCATATTCGTAAGTAGCCCAAATGTTTGTGATGTTACTTGCAACTGCAAAAATGGATGCAATAATGAGCACACCTGTAGCTTTTGCAAATCCGGGAAGCTGTTTCTCCCTGATACTGCTAACTAATTCAGTAATAACAAACACACCGGCAATCATCATAAGGTAATATGTAATCTGAAGATGGTTGGTAAGTAATTCAAGCGAAAGGGCAATTGCTGCCATTATACCACCAGACAAATAACGCCCACGGTATGTCAGGATGATACCTGCCAGAACCGGAGCCATATACCCTATAGCATGGGCTTTACTGTTGTGCCCGGCTTCGAAAATGATAAACAGATACGAAGAGAATGCAAAGGCTATTGCCCCTGCTATTGCCAGCCATTTATCGACTTTCAGAACAAGGAGCAATATGAAAAATCCTATCATATATAGAAAAACCATTCCTGCCGGTTGTGGAAGATACAATTGCATCAGTTGATCCAGATAACGAAGCACATTTCCTTTGTATTGAACTGATATCTGGTATGCCGGCATCCCTCCAAACATGCTGTTTGTCCACAACGCTTCTTCGCCGGTGGCGTCGCGGAAATCGGAAATTTCTTTCGACATGCCTTTGAATTGCGTAATATCAGACTGTTTCAGCTTTTTGCCTTCGAGCAGCGGACTAAAATACGCTAATGAAATAACAACAAATATTACGACTGCTGAAAGATAGGGGAGAACCTGCTTGAAACTAATGTTCTTCATGTGAATGGCTTTAATGTTGGTTTTAGTGTGTAAAATCGTAAGTCAATTATTTGATTTCTTCATAGTCAATATACTCTCCGTCATCAGGATGCTGGTTTTTGTTTTTATCTTTGTCTACAAATTTAATGGATACTTCGCCTTCTCTTTTCCTATTCATTTCTTCCTGCGACCACTGATTCTCATTGGTGAATTGTTTTTGAAAATCATTAACATATTTACGCATCATCAATGGCAAAACGTAGCGCACTAGGAAAGAAAAGGCATAGTAAATAATTAAAACAATAAGGATGAGAC
>CAIWMA010000411.1 GCA_903913645.1 uncultured Bacteroidales bacterium
CATGATATTATTTTGCAGTGTTGATGAATAGTCAATATACCAGATTACTTCCTGATTAGAAACGCCTTGCTCGTGATCTATATCCCAAACTTTGGCGTATTGATCAAAAAATGAACTTCCACTTCCATTAATTACTTCTTCGGCAGTAGCTGCTGCGTCTATATACGCTTGATTATCATGAAATTTAGAGGCTTTATAAAGTAAAAACCTGGCTTTTAGCGCTTTAGCTGTCCAAAGGTTAATACGCCCCGTCTTGTCTGTTTTGTTGGCAAGAAGTGTAACTGCATCGCTGATATCTTCAAGCATAAAAGCGTAAACCTCTTCAACCGAATTACGAACTGCAGTTGACGATGCAGCAGTAATGGGTTCCCTGTTAATTTGAACTGGACCCCAGGTTTCAACCATATGCCAGTAATAAAAAGCACGTAGGGCTTTTAATTCTCCAATGTAAACACTTTTATCAGCTTCAGGAAGAACATTCGGATCTGCCAGTTGAACATATTTAATGCCTGTGTTACAAGTATTTACTGCAGTGTACAACAATTCCCAATACTCATCGAACATGCAATTGCCATATTCAGCAGTAGAAACAGCGGCATTCATATTTTCATAGTTAGCCATAGGCGGTGTTAAGTTGTCACCTCCCGTAAGCCAGGTATCAACACCCTCCTCGCTGTATTCGAGGCCTCCTTGTTTGCCATACCATCCGCGAAGGTAGGAATAGGAACTGGCTACTAATCCATCAAGTCCCGACTTTGTTGAATAAACAATTTCTTCGGTGGCGCCGGTTTTATTATCTTCCGTAAGATATTTCTTGCATGAGGTATTTGCCAATAGTAACAGGAAGGCAAATAGTATTGTTATGATTTTAATTCCTTTTTTCATAATTTACTGATTTGAAAGATTTAAAATTCCAGATTCATTCCAATTATCACCTGTTTCAACAACGGGTTGGCAATGTCACCTCCCCGTTCAGGGTCATAATTATTCAAATTACTGATAGTGAAGTAATTTTGGACAGTACTATAGATTCTTAGGCTTGATATACCAAACTTGGATAGCAAATGAGTGGGTGCAGTATAACTAATCGTCACATTATTTATTTTAACAAAAGAGGCTAATTCATACTGAAGGGAAGTGTAATAGCTGCTTGGCGCAATTCCCTGACGCGGAAATTTAGCATTTTGATTTTCAGGAGTCCAGGAATCCAGAACCGGCTGTGCTCCGGCATTAACAGGCACGTATAAATTATTCAAACCATATTGAATCCATTGGCCGACTCTGGCATAAGCCTGAACTGTCAGCGAAAAGTTTTTATAACCAACCGTGTTATTCCATCCTAAAATATATTTTGGACTTTTATTGTAAACCCGTCGGTCATCACCCGTAATAAGGCTATCGCCATTAAGGTCTGCAATCTTTATACTTCCTGGTGTGCCAGGCAATAGTGGTGTACCAAAGTCTTTATATTTACTTTGATCGGGGTCGTTAATTTTCCAGCAACCAGTGGCTTCATAATCGTAAAATGAACGAACTGGTTGCCCCACGATTAAAGCAGCATTTGGGTTAGAAACCTCAGAGATTTGACCACTTGCAAGAGAAACAATTTTATCTCGGTTCAATGCAAAAGTAAGACTACTTGTCCAGTTAAAATCTTTTTGTTCTATAGCCCTCACATTCAATACAGCTTCAATTCCCTGGTTATTGGTATTTCCAACATTTTGGATTGTTTGAGGGTATACCGATGTTGCAGGCAATCCGGCATATAACAAAAGACTATAAGTGTTAGCATAGTAATAATCGAGTGTTGCCGTAACCCTTTGTTTAAACATGGAAATATCAATTCCCAAATCGTATGTTGAAGTTGTTTCCCAAGTAAGATTCCGATTACCTAGAAGGCCGGGAAGCCTGCCATATATTACCTGATCGCCAAAAGGATTTGGCACCATTTGATCTGAGAGCCTTGTGATTGTTTGATACGGATTAACGGCAGCATTCCCGGCTTTACCCCAGCTCAAGCGTAATTTCAGGTTGTCGATAGTCTTTGCTGACTTAAAAAATGGTTCTTCAGATACCACCCATGCGCCGGCAACAGAAGGAAAGGTATTCCATTGATGTCCGGGAGCAAGTACTGATGATCCATCGCTTCGTGCGGTTGCAGTGAAAAGGTATCGGTCCATCAATTTATAATTTACTCTTCCGAAGAAGGAAACCATATTTGTTTTCACATAAACATCATTGGTAACCAAATTTGCCGGTGGAACAAAAGACATGCTGTAAAATGAACTTATGATATCGTGTTCCATAGGACCATTGCCTGATATACCATGAGATTCAAACACATATTGATTTGCGCTTTGTCCGGCCAGAAAATTGAAATTGTGTACTCCTTTTGTCAGGGAATAGTTCAGTGTGTTTTCAACAGTATATCCATTTTGAGCAATGTTATCAATAGATTTAAAGGTTCCTTTGGATAACCTGTACATATCAAATGTCTTGTAATCAATATAAGACCCTTGACGACTTGATTGATTATCGATTGCAAGAACCGATTTGAAACGAAGATTTTTTAAAATTTCCCATTCCAGGAATCCATTGGCAAATAAGCGCCCTCCAATTGTATTATTTTGATAATACCCTGGTACTTCATTAAAAAGAGGGTTGGTTGTACTCTGCGATAGTGGGCAGGGTTTATCAAGCAGAGTTCCGTCTGGCAGGTAAAGCTGCGAAAGGGTCATAGTGCTGATTGCTGAGTAATATATGTCATCCTCACGCCGATCCCAATCACGGAATGTATATTGAACATTTGCCCCGGTTGTCAGCTTGTCGGATATTTTGTGATTCAGGTTCACTCTGAAGTTATATCTTTTCAGCTCGTCGTTTAAAAGGATACCTTTTTCATTCAAATATCCGACAGACAAATCATAAGAAGTCTTACTATTTGCCCCCGAAAGTGCAAGTTCGTAATTTTGCGTATTACTGTTGTGGATAACCAAAGGTAAAGCCTGAGTTCCACCCTCCTGGTACATTTGGTAAACAGACTTTGTGTAAGGTGCACTAACCTCAGCAGGAAGAAGGCTTTCAGCAGAGTATTTAGAATCACTCAAACTGGTTGAACCCCAGTTTCCGGTTTGGGCTTCATCAGTATAACGGGCACGTTCAGCCAATACCAGGTATTCTTGTTGGGCTGACATCACCGGTGGTAAATCCGTAGGACTATTAAATGAAAACCATGAATTGAAAGAAACTTTAGATTTTTCAACCTGACCGATTTGTGCTTTTTTCGTTGTAATGATGATTACACCATTGGCGCCCCTGGTACCATAAATTGCTGTTGAGGAAGCATCTTTTAAAATATCGATAGAGGCTATATCTGAAGCATTGATGTCTAAAACGGAACCATAAGGAATCCCATCCACTAAAATCAGAGGA
>CAIWMA010000412.1 GCA_903913645.1 uncultured Bacteroidales bacterium
CAACTAACGCAGTCTGGCAGGATTCTTAATTTAATGTTATTTGTTTAGTGTTACTTTTTGGGGATATAAAGAAATCACGGATAACCCTTAGAAGTGGATTATACAAAGTCGTACCAATCCTGTATCGCAGTCTTTCAAACACGACAATTAAGCGACCCTGATACGGCCCTGGTATAGCCCGATATAGCCCTGGAATAGAGTTTAAAGACAAACTCCAAAACCATCCAAAACTACCATTGAAATAAAGGAAGCCATTCCAATGATTTGCCTTAACGCATTTCTTAAAGTTTCAAAGAGATTCCTAACGTCAGGTAAGCCGTTAAAGCCAATTCTCCCATTATGGCAAATTTGTCCGAAAGATAATAACGGCCTCCTACAAACAAATCACCTGACAAAGGTGGTTTTGATGGATGGGTCGGTTCAGTACCTGAACCATTCCATTTCCATGATCTTGCAACAAAGCCTAATGTCAAACCTCCATAGGTATCAAGCTTATCAGCTAAAGGGTAATGTAGAACAAACCTGGGACCAATCATGACCCTGTTTACTGTCCAGGAATTATTTACATTTTCCTTATAATTAGCATATCCCAGATACCCGCCGATTCCAATTGAACCTTTATCAGTACCATTACCTTTTATTCCAACTTCAAATGAAGCCGAAACTGAGGGTGTTGTTACCTGGTAGCCTCCTGGACTGTAACCACCAAATCCAATACCCAGATTGAGAACTTTATCCCCTTTCTGAAAGGTCGGGGTTTGTGCATTAACCATAAATAGACCACATGAAAACAATGTAGCCAAGGTTAGAATTTTGACTTTCATAATTGACAGTTTTTAGTTTGACATTTGGTTATTAAAAAAAGATTAGATAAATATCTTATCCAACTAGTGCATTTTTAACATTTTCTTAGCCTCGGAGAAATTTCCGCTCTGCAGTTTGCAGAAATACATGCCTTCTTCGAAACCCGCTGTATTCCACTCAATCGAGTACTCTCCTTCAGCCTTTTTCTCGTTTACCAGGCTGGCAACTTCTGTGCCCATTACATCAAATACCTTTAACGACACAAAGCCTGGCTCTGCAACTTTATACTTAATGGTTGTGGCTGAAGTGAAGGGGTTGGGGTAATTCTGATATAGTGAATAATCTGTGATGGTGCTGCCCGGTAGAGACGGTACATCTGTTATAACCATTTGTTTGTATGAAATTTTAATGAAAACCGAAGGGTCCCAATATGAAAGCAAGTATATATAATCTCCGGCATTAATGTAGATTAATTTGTTATACCTATTCCAGTCAATGCTTCCTGAATGTGCAAGAGTAAGCAGATTTCCATTTGCATCATACGTGTAAGTGTATCTTCTGATGGGAATATATACGCCATTCTGCAAATACTCACGCAAGTCATCTAATATTCTACCCTCTGCATCGTATTTGCATGTGTCAGTAAGTGTTAGCCAATACAATTTACTGTAATCCCCAACCATATAGAAAAATCCCTGTGTTAGCGTTGAGATACAATTCCCATAAGCGTCGTAGCTAAATATATTTTCCATGAAAACTTTTGTCTGGCCGTTCGCATAGGTATACGTGGTATCGGTAAGCATTTTCCCATTTCCATTGTAGGTTAAATTCTCGAGTAAGGAATCTTTCCAATGATTCACCACCCATCCCCTGATATGTTCCGAAAGACGGTTTCCCTTCGCATCAAAAATGCAACTGTCGAGCAACGTATTCATCCATTGCCCGTTGGTCCAGCTCTCATTAAGGGTTTTCAGATTGTCGCCTTTCTCATCGTACGTTTTGGTGAAGCGTAACGAATTGGTCCATTGTTCATTCAACCACTGTTCGTACAAATAGGTGAGATTATTCCCTTGTGCATCGTAAGTCCATGTGTATCGAGTTGAATATGTCCATTGATTATTCAGCCACTGTTCATATAAGGCAGTAAGTTTATTACCCATTGCATCATAAGTGTATGTGTTTCGTGATAAGTTTGTCCAATGCCCATTCTGCCATGTTGCCTCTGATTCTGATAGTATGTATCCATTTACATCGTAGGTATATTCATCAAGTGACGAATTTGTCCAGGCTCCGTTTGCCCATAGGCGGATCATAACGGAGAGCTTGTTTCCCTTAGCATCGTATGTGCAGGTATCCAGTTCGTTGTTTACCCATTGTTCATTCGCACTCGTCCCGCTTTTTTCAATCATTCCACGCTTGAGCAACCCCAATGAATTATAAATAAAGATGTATCGTGTTGAATCGATTGCTGGAACACCATACCGTTCAATCACGGTATCCGGAAGGTAGACGATATCACCCTGAACTGCAGTTTTCTTTAGTCCTCCGGCGACCTGCATAAATTTCTGCAGACAGGATCCGGGTTCATTATTAGAATTGATCCACTTACCTGCGGTACCTTCGGTAGAAGTTGGATGAAGAACAGATTGTGCCACCCCGGTATTTTTAGAATTTTGATTAATCTGTGCCGGGTTTTGTGAAAAAAGAAAAGAAAAGAAAAAACATAGTGAAATGACAGACAGGAATTTCTTCATGATGGCAAATTTTAGATGTTATTTTTCAAGTTTTAATCCTTGAAGTTTCTTCTATTGTTTTATTATCTTTCGCGTTATACACATGTTTTGCGAATATATCTTAAGGATATAAACTCCCGGATTAAGCCCTCTCATGTTTACTTTAGTGGTATTGCCTGTAAGCGTGGACGCAAGCAATTCCACGCCGCTTAAATTGAAAATGGCAAAACGTGCATTGCCCGCTTGGTTTGGAAACGAAATAACCATATCGTCTATTACAGGCACCGGGTATATGTTGACATTTGCACTTGGTGTGGTATTAATACCCAATGCGGTGTCTCCGTCCTGATAAAAATCAAGTATATAGTTAATTGCGTTAATCATAGCAGAACCAAATCTCCAGCCACCAGTTGTGTTCGGTGCCACAGTGACCGTAATGGTAGCATTGCCTGTGCCCTGGTTGGGACTAAAAGTCAACCAATCATACTGATAGGTTGAAATCCACCAGGAATCATTGCTAAAGATTTTGATTGAAGCTGTATCGCCGGAAGCCGACAACGTTCCCAGAGAATCTAAAACATACAGATATTTCAGATCCGACTTCAAACTCCAAAGGCCTGATCCCCCGGCAAAAATAATATTCTGGTAGATGGCAAGGGCATTCACACTTCCGTCAATTCCTGTTGCTAAGGCGCTCCAACTGTAACTTCTAAGACTTTTGTTAAACTGGTATACATTCCCCGTGCCGTTTCCTGTACCTGCTAATATAGGGTAGGTTATGGGAAAGAAACCTGAATTACCTATATCCTGCATCGAAATTATCGAATTAACTACTGTATCGGAACCCAGACCATTATTCACCTTAATCCAGTTTCCTTTGCTGTTTTCAATATATACGCCCGAATTCGTCCCAATAACTGGTGAATTTTGCCACAAGTCGCCAGCACCAGGAATCCATCCTAGTCCATAATTAATGGATTTTACCATGGTATGGGTTGTAATTCCTGTATCAGCGGCTTTCCAGATTCTTCGATAATCTGTTGAATACTCAAGCCCGCCATCCGTCATTCCCGCATAGATCGCAATACCCCACGAAAAAATAGTACTTATCCCGGAACCGGAAAGAGCATACAATGACCAATTAAGCCGGTTGTCTTTTGAAATATAGATACCCTTATCGGTACCGGCATACCAAAAAATACTATCGCCTGTATTGTAAATTGTTAAACATTTTACCCGAACGCCTTTCATTCCCGCCTGTTCCCAGCTTACGCCATTATTTACCGTTAAATATATTCCACTGTCGGTTGAAATAAAAACATTCCTGTTTTGAACCAGTATATTCCAGATATTCAGGTTCGGGGGCAAACCGGTATTGGCCGTTTGCCAGCTGGTACCCGTGTCGGCCGATATATAAACGCCATTGCCGGCGCTCCCGGCATATACATAATTTGTTGAATAGTTAACCGCCAACGATAAAATGTCATTGCTGGCAGGCAATTTGGCTTTCTGCCACTGGCTAAAACCAGGGCCAATCAAGAAGAGGCAAAATAAAACGAAGAGCAGGGATTTTTTCATACGTGTAAATTTAAAAATTTCCATTGCCCTGTTATTTCTGTAACATCATTTTCTTTGCTTCACTGAAATTCCCGTTTTGCAGTTTGCAGAAATAGATGCCGTTTCCAAAACCAGTAGCATTCCACTCAATAGAGTATTCTCCGGCAGGTTTTCGTTCATTTGCCAGGCTGGCAACTTCGGTGCCTATGACATCAAATATCTTAAGCGATACATAACCAGGCTCTGTTACTTTGTACTTAATGGTTGTGGCTGAAGTGAAGGGGTTGGGATAATTCTGTATCTGTGATATTGATTGTTTTGGCAATGATGAAACAGAAGTGAATGTTTCATCTAATGTAATAATCGCTTTTGCGGTATTTCCCCACAAAATATCCGGCACAAAGTTTTTCCATATACGATAAATGATTGTATCCACAGTTCCATTAATAGCATTGTCGGGGAACGTGAAGGTGTTTGCGCCATCGGTTCTTCCTTCGCTTATGTGAACAATTTGGACATGAAGATTTTTTTGTCCTGTTTCAATATCAAAATCATTAAGGAACAACCTGTGAAGATCGAATGTGCGGTTCGATATAAGGGAATCGGGGAGCGCAAAAGGAGCATTGTTCATTCCTCTCAAACCCGGATATGTACTATCGGTCCTGATTAACCAGACTGTATTGAAATCCCAGCCACTGAAACTGGATGCTTTTTGCATCTTTTCAGACGATAATCCGGATCCGGTAAACAAACTTCCTGCATCGGCATGACCTGAAATTAATCCAGTGGTCATGATGTTCCAATAACAATGAGTAATTGTTGATTCATAATTATTTCCGGCAACTCCTCCAATGTAACTTCCGGTAACTTTCCCGGTGGCATAACAATTACTGATTATATCGTTATTATCGCCTGCTATGCCTCCAACATCGATGCCACCGGTAACATCACCTGTTGCATAGCAATTGAGTACTGTACCAGGGCCCTTGTATCCGGCACCATTTGATCCAATTATTCCTCCAATGCTCTGGCTGTTGCCTTTTACACTTCCACTTGCATAGCAACTGCTTATTGTGCCTTCCTGGTTAATCCCAACAATTCCACCGACCTCGCTGCCACCAGTTATGGCTCCTGTTGCATAACAATAGCTGAGTGTGGAATTGTTATTTCGACCAACTACTCCACCGACTTCACTGATGTCGCCTGTGACTATCCCAGTTGAATGACAATGGCTTATTGACGCGAAACTATTGCGTCCTGCTATACCTCCAACCGTGCTGCCTTCATGAATTATTCCGGTTGCATGACAGATATTGCTTGAATAGCAGTTAATAACCGTGTCATTATTTTCTCCAACAATTCCACCGACAATGCTGACCCCCAATACAGTTCCATAAGCGTAGCAATTGCTGACTTTGCCGTAATTTGATCCCACTATACTTCCAACAAAATAATTGCCTTTAATAGATGCATTTATTCCGAGGCTGTCGATTGTAGAAATGGAAATGTACCCGAAAAGTCCTATATAATTGGCAGTTGGACGCTGGATATAGAGATTTTTAATTACATGGCCTGCACCATGAAATGTACCGGTAAAATGGGTAGCTTCATTACCGATTGGAATAAATCCGGCTCCTCCATTTTCTGATATAGATTCAAAGGCATTAATATCGCTGGCAAGCCGGTAAACTGCAGAAAGAGTATAACTGCCTGTGCCTATTGCTTTTAAATCAGCATAGTCTGTAACCAAATACGGACTTACGGCTGTACCACTTCCGCTCATTGTGCCGCCTGTGGCAAAAGCTAAAGTATTTGAAGTTAGAAGGATTGAAACCACTAATCCGAAAAAGTGAAGTATTCTCAAATTTTTCATGGAAATATATTTTAATTACTAACTAAAAATCTGATGTGATAAAAACATACCAAGTTAGGTATTTTTCGCTAAAAAAGCAAGAGAAATATTCATATTCAGGAATTTATTCCTACTTCTGGTTTTTAACCTCCTATTTCATTAAGAGCATTTTCCTGACCGTAATATTGTTTCCGTTTTGTTGCATGCAGAAGTATATCCCGCTTGTCAATTCCGCAGTATACCATTCAATTGAGTATTCACCAACAGGCTTTTTCTCACTTACCAGGCTTGCGACTTCGTAGCCCATAACATCAAATACCTTTAACGATACAAAGACTGGCTCTGTAACTTTATACTTAATGGTTGTTGATGAAGTGAAGGGGTTGGGGTAATTCTGTAAAACAGAAATATTCCCATTAGTAGCAACTGGCTCATCTAGACCGGTAACTATATGCTCCACTATGTTTTTAAAATCTTTCCAAACCGGTGCTACTGCGTACAGGCTTTTGGAACCTGTGGGTACATACAGTATAATATTCGAATTAAATCCGGTATAACTTGAGCTCGTATTGAGGCTCAGATTGATCGGTATGGAACTGTTGGCATATAGGGAGATTAAACTGGTGCATTTATCAAAAGCATAATCTCCGATAATAGTTACTGCATTAGGGGGGGTAATAGCCGATGCAGTGATGGTAACAGAGGTTAAACCGGTGCATTTATAAAAAGCATAATTCCCTATATAAGTCAGCGAATTAGGGAGGATTAATGAGGTTAAACCTGTGCAACTTTCAAATGCGTGATCCCCGATAGTAGTTACCGAATTATGGAGGCTAATCGAGGTTAAACCAGAGCAACTTTCAAAAGCACCATACGCGATTGAAGTTACCGTGGAGGGAATAGCAAAGCTGCCTGTTTTTGAAACGGGGTACTGAATAAGTGTTGATTGGTTTTTGTTGTAAAGCACATCGTCATTACTCGAAAAGTTGGAATTATTACTATTTACAAAAAATAAGCAACTGTTAAATGTAAAGGCATATTTTCCAATGGACGTTACCGATGAGGGGATGCTAATACTTGTCAAGCCTGTGCATTTATAAAAAGCATAGCTCCCGATATTAGTTACCGAACCGGGAATGGTAATTGAA
>CAIWMA010000413.1 GCA_903913645.1 uncultured Bacteroidales bacterium
AATCACCAATCACCAATCACATATGAAAAAACTTAAAGTCCTCACCGTCGTAGGCACCCGTCCCGAAATTATCCGCTTATCCCGTGTGATGAGCCTTCTCGATCAGTTTATGAACCACATCATTGTGCATACAGGTCAGAACTACGACTATGAGCTGAATGAAATTTTCTGGAATGAACTCGAATTACGCAAGCCAGATCATTTTCTGAATGTAGACACTTCATCGCTCGGTTCGGCAGTTGGTGATATTATCCGTAAAACGGAAGAAGTTCTTAAACTTGAACAACCCGACGCCTTGCTTGTACTGGGCGATACAAACTCCTGCCTTTCAGCCTATATCGCCAAGAGAATGCACATCCCGATTTTTCATATGGAAGCAGGCAACCGCAGCTTCGATTTCAATGTGCCGGAAGAAATAAACCGCCGTATCATCGACCATATAGCTGATTTCAACCTGGTATATACCGAGCATGCCCGCCGGCATTTACTCTCCGAAGGACTTCAGCACCGCAGGATATACCTCACCGGAAGCCCGATGAAAGAAGTTCTGAACTACTATATGCCAAAGATCAAGCAATCAACAGCGCTCAGCACCTTAAACCTGGATGCGAAAAAATATTTCCTTGTCTCCGTTCACCGCGAAGAAAACGTTGATAACCCGGAAAACCTCCAGAAAATCCTCACCATACTCAATAAACTAGCCGAAGACTACCAATTACCTGTAATAGTATCAACCCACCCCCGCACCCGCAAAAGAATAGAAGCCCTGGTCCAGTCACCAATCACTAGTCACCAGTCACTTCTTTTCCACAAACCCTTTGGATTTATTGATTATGTAAACCTCCAGATGAATGCCCTTTGCACTTTATCCGATTCGGGCACCATCAGCGAAGAATCGTCCATATTGAACTTCCCGGCCATTTCCCTGCGTCAGTCAATGGAAAGACCTGAGGCCCAGGATGCAGGAACTATCATACTCACCGGTTTTGATCCTGATGTAGTACTAAACAGCATAAGCGCAGTTGTCACTGAATTCGGAATAACCGGTGGGTACCAGCGGATAGCCGACGATTATACTATTGATAACACTTCCTGGCGGGTTTTAAAATTAATTGCGGGCAATACCGGGTTAAGTAATAAATGGTGGGGAGTGACGAGGTAGAGTCACCTTTGCGACGCAAGATTGCTTCGGCGGACCTCTCCTGTAAAATTTAACTAAATAAGCACCCGCCTCGCAATGCTTAACCTCATAGCAAGTTCTCCCTTTAAAGCACTACGCCAACAAAATATAAACAATCGAAGCTACAACTTTGCGAGGCGCTTCGCGCCGAAGCAACCTCAGCCAAACTTGTACAAACTTTCTTAGATTAGTTCTCAGTATTTTTTAATTGTTAATTTTTTTTACTTATTACTCTTTTTAAATATAAATTATTTTAACCGTCCTTAAAGCCTGGCAGTGATAAAATTAAAACACTGAAAGCCAGGCATAACAATACCTTTGACTGGTAGCAAACTTAGATTATATTACTTATTACAGCAGTGAAGGCGAGAAAAAACTGGCGGATACACCGGGGACAGCATAAAATAATGCACCTCATTCGAAGAAATATAGAATATAATGAGTAACTTAGCTACTCATTACTAAAACTATATGCTCGAAAGTCTTATTACTTCCAAGACACGCATAAAACTTTTGCTGAAGTTCTTCCTGAACAGCAGCACAAAGGCATACCTGCGCGGACTAGAAGCTGAATTCGGCGAATCGACTAATGCCATACGTCTTGAACTTAACCGCTTTGAACAGGCAGGTCTGCTTACCTCCTTTTCCGAAGGCAATCGGAAATTCTTCTCTGCCAATACAACTCATCCGCTTTTCCCTGAAATACAAAGCCTGATGCGCAAGCACCTGGGAATTGACCAACTGGT
>CAIWMA010000414.1 GCA_903913645.1 uncultured Bacteroidales bacterium
GTGTATTTGTAGTTACTGATTGTGTTTCTTTATACACAATAGCACCCGAAGTGGAGGCATCGTGTATGGTAAAACGCAATGAAATGTTTTGACCTGCGATAAGATTACCGCCTGAATTTCGTGCTACTGCCTGATAAGGTATTGCATTTGGTGATTGTGCGTCCGCACGGCTTCGGCCAAAGCTTGCTTCTCATGGGTCATAATGTCCTCGATAAGGTACATCAGCACTTCAGTATCCGTATCACTTCTGAAAACGTAACCGCGTTGCTGTAATTCCTGTTTCAGTACATTGTAATTTTCGATGATCCCGTTGTGGATAATCGCCATTTTTTCGGTCGATGAATAATGGGGATGCGCATTAACATCATTGGGTTCCCCGTGAGTTGCCCAGCGGGTATGAGCTATTCCGATGGTTGAGGTAACGTCCAGCCCTTCGAGCAATTCGTCAAGGTCCGAAACCTTGCCCTTTGTTTTAAAAACTTTTAATGAGCCATTCAGTAAAGCTACTCCTGCACTGTCGTAGCCCCGGTATTCCAAACGGTGAAGACCGCCAAGTAAAATCGGGCAAGCTTGTTTTTTACCTATGTAGGCAACAATTCCGCACATAATATTTCAGACTATATGATTAATTAACTTTTGTTCAATTTCTAATACCTTTATAAAGCAATGTTTCAAATCATCATGCAAAAATACGAAATGTTCACTGTTTGTAATGAGATAGAGATTCTTTTATTTTAAACTCTTTTTATATTCTTTAGGCAACTTACTAATTCACCGCATTAAAATGGCCTGGTATTTTGCATGTTATGAAGAATTTGAATCCGGATGTACTAAGATCGTGCCATTTGCAGGAATAAGCTGATAATGTTTTTTTAGTGGCTTGATTTAATGATTCTTATTCTCTAAAATCTAAATTTAAAAAGAAATGTTTTCACTGAAAAGCCTGTCAACATGGGAAATATTTCCCTCAGAAGGAAGCATTTGTGCCAGGCTTGATCCTGAACGCTTAAAAATTTCTGTTTTCCTTCATTCAATTATTCAATACACCCGTAAAGAAGTAAAATTTTCTATGCAACTTGGCTCATGGCCTTATTTACCCTTAGTTTTTAATACTATCAGCATTATAAATTCCGGAAAATATTTTTGATTTAAATTTTAATCCTTGTCTGAATTCAGAACCGAAATTTCCTGCACCATAAAATACCGGAACTTGAAACAGGAATAGATATATTCCAGGAATAAATTGACTAAAGAAGCAGAAATCTAGTTAAGCTTCGTGTATCTCAAGAAGAGTTTTAAATCCGATTGTTCCGAGGCAGTGCCATTCAATACTAACCGGGCTCCATTATAGCCGGAGCTTGGGATAATAAGATGCAAACCGTTATTGTTTACCTGACCTAATAATAATTGCTGGACATACCGTGTAAGATGGAAACGATATGAATTGGATCCTTTGTCATAGGTACCATCGAAATAACCGGTACCCTCGTTTTCATCCACTATAGTATTAGGGCTTGTTGTGCCATTTTCACCAACTGCGCGCAGCAGAAGGTATGTGGGAGTTTTAAACACATCAGAAGTAGACGCATTACCCAATATAAGCTGTACATCGTTTAACACCATTTTTTTAGGGTCAAAACTCTGCTTCAAATAAGGGAATTCAATTTTTATTTTTATTCCACCTAATCCTTGTGCAAACAAGAACTGTTGCCCCAAAGAAGTATTACCGGCAAGCTGTTGTTTCAAAACAGGAATTGCTTCAGCGTATCCATTATGGCTGTAATTCTGAAAATGCGAACAGTCTGCACTTGTACTTACGTTAAAATTATAGACTTTTACAGTATCCCCGGGATTATGATAATACATTTTAATATAGCTGTATACCGTGGATAAATCATAACTAACAATTGAACCTTTGCCGGTTGCATTCTGCTGATCAGCTACAATACAGATTCCCTTAAAATATTCTGTAAAGGCACTTGGAGTATTCAACGAGGTTGTATCTGCAGCCAGAACATAATTCCCGAAATTTGAATTAATCGGGATACGAAGCGTAGGGCGGTTTTTTGTACCGTTATAGTACGAACTGTCGTGCGGAGTAGGCTGAAAAGTAATTTCACCTAACTGATTATTCACATCATATGCAACTGTTTTGTTGGAATACGAATGAACCGAATCCAATATACCCTCGGTTAAAGGATATACATGATAGGTGGTATTGGAGATTGTGTCGCCATAAGAAGTCTTATAGGGCAAGTAAAGATAAGCTGAATCGAAAACAGGATCAATGCCAAACCGGGTACTGGTTAAAGAAGTTATAACCTTTGAATAAAACGTTGCATTGGTGCGTCCGAAAATAGGATCGTACATGCTTCCGACCTGGGCGTAAGTCAGGTTGAGGGTAAAAACTGAATCGTCGGGAATTGAGTAGGCTTTGATTTGAACTGTATCCGTATATCCCATGCTCAGCAAATCAATGGGGTCCAGCAACTTTGTTCCTATAGGGGTAATTTCTTTGGTACATGAAGCAATTAAAATCGATACCAGGGCAATAAAAACTAACTGACGAAGGGAAACTAACCTTTTCAAGATTTATATTTTTTATTTGTAAATAGACTGTGTGAAGAAAGGAACAGATTAGTTATGTAAAACCTTCTCGTAGAATTCATTGTAAACATGGATGTAATTATCCCCACCCTGGAAAGGAAGTGTTGGTTTTCCTGATTGCTCAACATACTCAGCCAGTTCGCTGTTAATCTGCTGACTAGCCATTATTACTCCATCCGATAAATCGATAGAAGCTTTCATAAGGCTTACAAAATCAGGTTTCTTAAAATGCTTCAGATCCTTAAGTGCGATATTTTCATGTTTTAGTTTTGCCTGAAGGTTAGGGTGCAATGGCTCGGTAAAATCATCATCATATACCGACGTAATAACCTTTGAGCCTGAAAAAAGAGGATTTTCGTGATAAACTTTCTTGATATAAACCGGTGTAAGCGCCGACATCCAACCATGGCAATGCACAATATCAGGGCTCCAGCCAAGTTTTTTTACAGTTTCTATTACTCCTCTTGCAAAAAAGATGGCGCGTTCGTCATTATCTTCAAAAAAAGCATTGTTCTTGTCGCGGTAAACGTATTTCCGGTGAAAGTAATCTTCATTATCAATAAAATAAATCTGCATTCTGGCTTGCTGGATAGAAGCTACTTTGATAATAAGCGAGTGATC
This sequence comes from uncultured Bacteroidales bacterium, assembly GCA_903913645.1. GTDB lineage: Bacteria > Bacteroidota > Bacteroidia > Bacteroidales > UBA4417 > UBA4417. The sequence continues at coordinate 3,229 of CAIWMA010000414.1, forward strand.
AGTATCGTCGATGATCAGGTTCATACCCGAAAGACGAATTACCTCATGAAGTTGGTTTCTGCGTTCGTTAATGCTTCCAAACCGTGGCATGAAGGTACGGATTTCACGTCCCTTTTCCTGTATACCTTGCGGTAAATGCCTGGAAATAAGCCCCATAGGGCTATCCTTCATGAAAGGGGTTATATCCTGTGTTACAAATAGAATCTTTGTTTTCTCCATGGTAAGCTATTCACAATATTGTAGGCGCAAAGTTAGTAAATTAATTGGTACTGAACCAATAAGCCGCTCTATTGACTTTGTTAATTTTAGCGAGGCTCATATAGGAACAATGCGGATACAAAAAGCTATACTCTTTTAAAAATCATATAGATTCGTCAATAGCAGGCAATTACCATGTTTCACAACTACTAAATATGAAGTTGTTAATATTTCATAAAAGCAGTACCTGAATTATTTTACTCGATCTTATTCTCTCAATAACGATCTCCGGATTAAAAGTCCGGAAATAGAATTTATAATGACTACTATGCAAAAAACCAGCAAAAGAAGTCCAAAAAAAAACAGGTTGAGATACAGTATAAGGCTGTTAACCTTTACCTGAATCTCAACCTAAATTTGGCACTTTATGCAACTTTTTTTCTTATATTTTAGTATCAGCAGGATTTATCAGCTAACAATAATCTTCTTTTTAAATACCGATTTGTCTGCCTGGACCAGTATGATATAGACGCCTGTTTTAAACGTTTGATCTAACTGGTAAGAGCCATCGCCTGAAACAGAAGTAGTGAGCAATTGTCTGCCTGAAAGGTCAAAAACAGTTATTTTAGCCTTACTCGCATTGGTGTTAAGTACAACGGTGATTAACCCGTTTGACCCACTTGCAAGTACATTTGTTGAAGCCTGGTTATCCGGTAGGCCGGTTGTGGTAAGCGCTTCTTTTACAACCAGTGAACTTAAGGTAACCACTCCCGGATAGTTTCGGGCCATTGCTCCGTAAAACGTTACCTGGCCGGATCCGGCTGCGGGTGCAATCCAGCTAAAAGTCCAGGTTTTTGTTGAACTGCTGGCACTACTATGAGTTATATATTTTGTTCCGCCAGCCAAAAGCACACTGCCTGTACCTGCAACCAACTTTCCAAGTTGAGTGCCTGCCGCATTTTGCGGAGAAACTTCGAATCCATATTTACCTGAACCGGCAATGTTATTGGTGGCTGTAATCTGGTATGTTTGACCAGCAACGTAACCAGTTACAGGTATATTGGAAGTAATAAGCCCGGCAGTGGTTGTTGCAGTGCCTCCATGACATTGTGTGCAATTGGCACCATCACCAGGTGAACCGCTTACAGAAACCGGAGCTCCACCGGGGTACATTAAAGCAAAACTACTGAATAATAAAATTCCAGCAGACGAGAGAATCCATGGTAAATGTTTAATTTTCATAATTTTAAGTTTTAGAATTAATTAGTTTTACAAAAGTTGGCATCAAAACTGAGCATCGATAGATGTGTATTTCAATATATGTGCAAATGTACATCTGATCTTTTTACCAAACATTACATAATTTCACGAAAATGTTACATCATTCTTATAACGCTAAATTTTAATGGTTGAGATTATATTTCAATCAGTAGTTTAAATCAATAATGATTACAGGCATAAAACTTCGTATTAGCTTACCTGATTTATAACTTTCCGGCCTCGGCCGAAGTATGAAGAATTTAGTTCAACTGCTGCTTAACCTGTTTGGTTGATTTTTCTTTTGTAAAATTCATTGAAATAGAAGTTTTAGTATTACTCACAAAAAAGAGGCTGTCACATGGTTATGAGACAGCCTCTTAAGAAATATTAAAATCGGGATTTACCGGGTTTCCGGGTTCCGTGCCATTTTGTTCGATTTCCTTCTTTTCAACCTGATTTTCATTTCATAAGCAATCACATACATTGCCGGTACAAACAGAAGTGTAAGAAAAGTAGCGAAACTAAGTCCGAAGATTATAGTCCAGGAAAGTGGGCCCCAGAACATTACATTGTCTCCCCCGATGTGAATCTGTGGATTAAGCTGGGTAAACATGGTTGTAAAGTTGAGGTTAAACCCGACTGCCAGAGGCACAAGTCCAAGGATGGTAGCAGTTGCGGTAAGAATAACAGGTGTGATACGTGTTAATCCGGCTTTAACAATGGCTTCACGGGTTTTCATTCCACGTTCTTTAAGCGTGTCGATAAATTCGACAATCAATATTCCGTTTCGCACCACAATACCTCCCAGCGCAACAATACCTAGACCGGTCATAATGATTGAAATTGACATATTGAAAATTACAATCCCCAAAAGCACACCAATTACACTGAAAATTACTTCGCTCAGGATAATTATTGTTTTACTGAGTGAATTAAACTGAGTAATGAGAATGAAAAAGATAAGACCTATAGCTATAAGCATAGCCTTTCCAAGGAATGCAGATGTTTCCGCCTGGTCTTCCTGCTCGCCGGTTAGTTTTATCTGTACACCGTCATGCAATGGATAATCAGCTGCCAATTTTTTGATCTGTGCTACTATTTCATTAGCAGTATAACCCGTCAGAACTCCACTCGAAAGGGTAATGATCCTTTTCAGGTTCTGGCGCTTGATACCACCATAGGAATCTACGTAATCGATAGTTGCTATGGATGACAAAGGTATTTGCCTCAGCAAGCCTGAATTCATATCACGGTAGGTGATTTTCATATTTATCAATTTGTTGATATTCTCTCGGGTATCCATTGAATACCTTAGCTGAATCGGGAATTCGTCTTCATCTATTTTGTATTTGGATACTTCTTTCCCTAGCACTGCAGTACGAATTTCCATAGCAATCTGTCCCGTGCTTATGCCTTCGTGGTTAGCACGTTCGCGATCGATGTTTATTGCAATTTCAGGTTTATTTTCCTGGAAATCACTCTTCAGGTCTTCAACACCCGGAATCTGAAGTGAATCGAGGTAGTTTTTAAATGCAGCAGCATCAACGATCAGGTCGTTCAGATTTTCACCGGTGATTTCAACATTTACAGGTTTTCCTGTAGGAGGTCCAGAACGGTTTTTCTCGGTAGATATTTCGGTACCGGGTATTCCTTTCACTTCCTTACGTATCATATCCAGATATTCAGTAGTATTTCTCCCGATACGGTTTTTATACTCGACAAAGTTAACGGTGACCTTACCTTTTTCAGCAGCAAGGTTACGGCTAAAGTCCATGTCATCGCCGGCTCCGAGAGCAATATTGGTAATCACTGATTCTACATCAGGATTGTTTTTACCCAAAACTTTTATGACACGCTGTTCCACTATCTTAGTCACCGAATCGGTTATTTTCTGATCGGTTCCTACCGGCATCTGTACCCTTACATTAATAGCATTAGGCATGTTATCAGGGAAGAACAGAACTTTAGGGCTACGGATTCCGGTTGCTATTACCGTCAGGAAGAACAGTGCGACCACACCAACCAGCAAATACCACGGGTTTCTGCCACTGAGGAAAAACCGCAATTGCTTTTCGTAAATCCTCATAAACCATGGCCATGCCGTTTCCTGCCACCATTTAATGTATGGTTTCAATAATGTATGGAAAAACAAGATGATAAGTGCTGCAAACACCATGAAATTAGCGATCCCAAAGGCTGTTTCACTATGATTTGATGCGTAAAAAGCATAACTGATAATTGCTAAGCCAAGCGCAATAGCAACCTCGATTATCATCCGTTTTCTGAATTTCTTCTTATCCGGCGCATCGAATTCATGCTTCATAAACGAGACTGCAAATACAGGATTGATAATATAGGCTACAAATAGTGACGCAAACAAAGTGATGATAAGCGTCACAGGAATATAGAACATAAAATTACCAACAATACCGGGCCAGAAAGCCAGCGGGAAAAACGGAGCCAGTGTTGTAAGCGTTCCTGACAAGATAGGCAGGAACACCTCCCCTGCCGCCTGTTTTGCTGCAAGTACAATGTCGGGTTGCTTTTGATGCGTACGGTGGATATTTTCGATTACCACAATGGCATCGTCAACTACAATTCCAAGGGCAAAAATAAGACCGAACATAACGATCATATTCATGGTGAAACCAAGAGCCGGCATTATCATAAAAGCAATTGCCATTGAAAGCGGCACCGCAAGTCCCACGAAAAATGCATTGGTAAATCCCATGAAAAACATAAGTACCAATGTAACCAGTATCATCCCAATAATGATGGTATTGTTAAGTTCTTCCAGTGTGTTACGGGTGTATCGTGATTGCTCACCGGTAAGTGTAACCTTAAGGTCCTTTGGGAACTGTTTGTTTACAAGGTCATCTTTGAGTATCTTCTTTATTTTGTCGGAAGCTTCAAGCAGGTTTTTACCACTTTTTTTAACTACGTTGAGTGTGATTACATTTTGCCCGTTCAACCTGGAAAAACTTTCCTGCTCCTTAAATGTATCTTTAATTTCAGCTACATCTTTTAGATAAACCAACGCTCCGCTTCCTGATTTAATAACAATGTTACGGATTACATCCAGATTCTTAAATTGTCCTTGGATGCGAATGGACCTTTTCATCCCGAAAGTAGAAATATTACCAGCCGAAACCGTTAGGTTTTCAGCAGCAATAGCATTTCCTATATCAGTTAAGGTTACGCTTGCAGCCTGGGCTTTGTAAATATCCACATTGATCTGAATTTCGCGTTCGAGAGCTCCTATTATATCAACACGGGTGATTTCGTTCAGAGATTCAATACGATCCTGGGCGATTTCAGCATATTTTTTCAGCTGATCCAGATCATAATTACCCGAAATCTGAATATACATAATAGGAATTTCCGAGAAATCGATATCCTTGACCATCGGATCGGTTGGCAGGTTGTTTGGCAGGTCGGTGCGGCTTTTATCGACAGCATCTTTTACGCGCTGCTTGGCATCAGGTACTTTAACATCTGTGTTAAATTCAACAGCTATCGATGATACATCCTGCAACGAATTGCTGGTTATTTTCTTAACACCATTTATCCCCTTCAATTGCTTTTCGATGGGACGGGTAACCAGGTTCTCCATATCCTCGGGCGATGTGCCCGGGTAAGGCGTGTTTACCAGAATTGTAGGAATTACAATTTCGGGAAACTGCTCTTTAGGAATACTGTTGTAACTGCTAATACCGAGTAATGTGATAAAAACGGCCAGAACATAAATACTGGTTTTGTTATCAATAGCCCAGCTGGTAGCAAAAAACTCTTTGAAATTATTTTTCTTCATAATGATTTCTATATTATTTGAATTGGGTAAATCACCCGTTTCGCATTAGTTAACCTGGATGAGTTCTCCGTCGATGAGACTGTTAAAACCGGTTGTAATAATTTTTTCACCGGCAGTCACACCGCTCGTTATTTCAGCCAATCCGTTGTAGGTACTTCCTACTGTTACAATAAGCCTGCGTGCAACCAGTTTGCCACTCTCTTCTTTTGCAACATAAATAAACTTACCCGATTGCGATTCCCTTATTATAGTAATAGGAACGGAGATTGCTGATGGATTACGGTAATCGTTGATTTTAACTACCGCCATCATGTTGGCGCGGTATTCAACCTTGCTTGGGCCAAGGCGAACTTCGCTCTGGAACGTACGGTTAACAGGATTTATATATTTACTTGTAAAGCGTATCTGTGAAGGAATTTCGGTATTGAAATCAGGGAAGAAAACAATCACCTTGTTACCTGGTTTTACTTTAGGAGCATAGGCTTCGGCTATTTCAGCGATCACCTTTACACTTGCAAAATTAACTACACGAACGGCTGGTTGCCCTGGAGAAGCCATCTGTCCGACTTTCAGATTAACTTCTTCAACACTTCCGTTGATCGGCGATTTTATTCTTGTCTGTTCCAGCTGATCATTCTGTGTAGCAAGGGCTTTTTCGAGATTTTCCTTGTTATTTTTTGCTGTCAGGTACTGCATTTCGCTACCAATTTGCTTATCCCATAAAGCTTTTTGTTTATTATACACGCTTGTAACAAAATCAAGTTGTTGTTTTGTGCTTGAAATTTGTTGCTGCAGAACGGAGTTATCAATTGTAGCCAATACTTGTCCTTTGTGAACAGGGTCACCTTCTTTAACATATACGGCAGTTATTGAGCCCGGTACCTGTGCTGAAACAGCAATGTTATCTTCGCCGTCTACTTTTCCCTGAACTTCGAGGTAATGATTAAATTCGGCCGGTTTAGCTTCGGTAACAGAAACGGCTGTAACCTTATCCATTTTGGTGGTATCAGTCACCTGCAATTCGGTTTCGAGTGCCTTGATTTTAACAGCTAATTCGTCGTGTTGCTTTTTGAGTTTGGCAAGTTCTGATTTTTTATCAGCAGGTGTGCAGGCCACTGCCATTGCCACCAGCAATAGGAAAATAATAGTTTTGTTCATTGTTTTCATTGTATGTCTGTTTTATATTTTGGTTACAGGTTGTTGTTTAATTTGTCGAGTGTGTTTTTAGCTGTGAACAACGCAAAAATGGAAGTGTACAAGCTACGTTGAGCGTTAAGGTATTGGTTCAGGTTGTCTGTTATTTCCCTGCTCGTTGCAATTCCCTCGCTGAATTTAATCTGTGTTTTATCGTAAATCCGTTTGGTAAGTTCAATATTCTTCTGGTCATTCTGATAGGTTTCGTAAGCCTGGGTAAGCTTGTTGAGTGCATTTACATAATTCAACTGCAAACCGTTGTTCAGATTTTCCCTGGAATTAACAGTCTTCTGGAGTTCAAGTTGTCGTTGCTGAACTTTAACATTCCGCATCCCACTGGAAAAAATTGGAATATTCATCGATACCTGGAATACATCAGTTGGTGCAAAATCGAACTCAGGCTTATTCATTTTCGCCGAATGCCTGTAAACAGCTGCAAGGTTGGGTAAATACGTACTCTTTTCGCGCTTGAGGTTTAGTGTGCTTATTGCTTCTGCATTTAACATCATCTGGTAATCGAGATTGTTATTGATGTTAAATGGAGTAGCTACAAGAGTTTCGAGCTTAATGCTTTCAGCAATACTTTCGAGTTTATCAGTCAGGACTATCTTATCCGAAAAGGGGATTCCCAATACATATTTTAGATTAAGCATCTGGAAATCTAGATCACGATTCAAATTGCTAACTCCATTCAGCAGAGTAAGTGTAACAAACTCTATCTGGTCAACATCTGTATTTTCGACCAGGCCCTGGTTGAGCATTTGCTTCATATCCGAAAGTGTCTTTTTTGAATTATCCAGCGATTTCTGCATTACATCGCGGTTATTTTCAATAAGCAAAGCCATTGCATAAGCGTTGGCTACTGCCTCTTTTATTTCCAGTTCCGTTTTCATTTTCTTCTGTTCTGAGAACTGGTAAAACACTTTGGACGCCTGCAATCCGACAATGTACTCGCCACTGAAGAGTAATTGCGATACCGTAATATCCAGGGTCGTATTGTCTTTTACACCTAATTGAATTGGAGGTGCGGGAGTAAATCCCATATAAACATTCTTATTTGTGATATCATCGGATGTTACATTAGTACCTGATGGTAAATTAGTTGCCAGATAGGTTGACCCTCCCAAACTCATTTCTGGAACTTTAAACAGGTGCTGGTAATTTGCCTGAGCATTTATTTGTGGTAAACCTGCAGCAGTTATTTCCCATATCTGCTTTCTCGCTATTTCCATATCCAAAGTCGTATTCTTGGAATCGATGTTATTTTTAATAGCATGTTCCTGGGCTTGTTTAAGACTAAATGAAAATGTTTCAGACGCTTGGGTCTGGGCGTTTAAATGTACTTGAACACCAAGTAGCAGAAACGCTGAACATAATGTAGTAATGATTGGTAATTTCATAGATCAGAAATTGTTATTTAACATTATAATTTGTTTTTCATAATAGGCGAGTCCATCGGCATTGGCAATACCACGAATGTGATTATCGAACATAACCTGGAACACTTTTTCGAAACCGAAATTTAACGATGATAAAAATTCCGGATCGTGAACATCAATCAATTTCTGGATATATAACCTGGCTACAAGGTCAATATCCAAATCATTACGATAAATCCCCTCGGCAATTCCCTGTTCAAAGTTTTGTTTTAGCGTCGTATACACATGATCGCGTTTTTTAAGTATGAACTCACGGTATATCGAAGGATAATACTTCTGCAACTCATATGCATTGATTGGATTCAAATCCTTCATTTGCCGGCTGACATTTCTGCTAACAGCCAACAAGATATCAATAGCGTTCATTTTCGTTATGTCGCCGTCTATACATACATTGCTTTCCTTTTCACGCATAAAGTCAAGAACCATTTCAACCAGTTCCGTTTTGTTGGCAACATACTGGTAAATGGTTTTTTTCGACATTCCCAATTCCTTGGCTATATCATCCATTGAAATACTGCGGATCCCGTTTTTCATAAACAGCCGTAAGCTTTCAGATAATATACGGTCAACTTTTTCGTCCATTATTTTTTGATTAAGGCGGCAAAATTACAAAATTAATAAACATCGGAAACAATACGCACGTAAAATGTTTCCATCGTTTTAACAGTAATTAACGTTTCCACTCTCAAATAGTTTCGCAAAATTCAAAATAAACCTTGTCTCAGACAATTAAAAAGCGGTGAATTCCGGGTTTGAACCGGTGAACAGGAAGGTGGGAAGGAGGAAGAGAATGTGTGATGTCGGATGTGAGAGGCCGAAATAACCTAAGGAATACAATTCTCGAAAGTCAAAGTGCAAGAGTGCGACTGCCTAAGAGCGATTGAATACTGGTCTACAAAAAACCTTGAGATTTATTATTACTTGCAAATTCAAAAAGCAAGGGTAAAAAAACTGTATCCGACATCGCACATCCGACATTGTACTTCAAACATTAGATTCTTCTTTTACCGAACGAAGTATAAATAGTCAATATTCCGAAAAGCGCTGCTACCAATAGGAAAAAGCGACCTATATAATCACCGTATATAACATAGAAAGTTATTTTTTCGTTGGCATTGATTTTCTGACGAATGGCAGCAGGAACCCAATAAGCAGTTCGTTGCGAAATATCGCCACGTTGATTGATAAAGCACGAAATACCTGTATTGGCAGAACGGGCAATGCTCCGCCTGGTTTCAATTGCCCTGATAACTGAAAAAAGCATGTGCTGACGGTGTCCTGGCGTGTTTCCCCACCACCCATCATTGGTAATAACAAATATTACATTGGCGCCATTCTGAATAAAACGGTTCATAAATTCACCATACACCGATTCGTAGCAAATGCAAGGCGCTACCTTAAGGTTTTTACTTATTAAAAATGGAGTCTGATCGGGATTAACTCCTAGACTACCTGTGGTTCCGCCCAAATCAATGGCAAACTTTTTAAGAAATGGGAACACATCCAGATAAGGCATCAACTCAACGCCAGGTGTAAGTTTCGATTTATGATATTTCTGCAGCGTACTGTCGTGGGCTATATAAAGCGCGGTATTGTAGGAATCATAATACATGTCGGCATCTCTGAATTTTCGTGCCGATACAGATAAAGGTTCACCTTTTTGGAATATTTTGCGTGATGAAATGCCAGTAATTAAATTCATCCTTGCATAACTCCTGTTGAACTTCCTAATTCGTTTAATGCTGGGCGAATGTTCAATCTGGTCTTCAAAAACATATTCCTGTATGGCACTTTCGGGAAACACGGCAAAATCAGTCAGGCTATCCGATTTTTCGGCTGCTAGGGCTAACATTCGCTCGGTAACTACCATAGGATCAAGATCGTATTGTTCGTTATAGGGATCAATATTTGGCTGGACCACTACTACATCTACCGGGTTTATTTTCTCGGTGTAATGATTGTAAATTGATAAAGAAATAACCATTGGAAAAACAATAAGCACAATTGTAGCAGCCATCCGCATGGCAACTGTACGGCTGCATATTTTCATCATGATCCGGTCGCGGACAAAAAAGAAAATTAAAATATTCACCAGCAAAATCCAGAGGGACCCTCCAAAGATTCCAGTATATTCATACCATTGAATCAGCTTCGGATAGGCTGCAAATCCATTCCCAAGGTTTAGCCACGGAAAGTTCAGGTCCCATCGCAGGTGTATGAATTCTGCAGTGAGCATATATCCGATCAAAGCAGTGTAAGCTGCCACTACTCCCGAAAGCCTGCGATGTGTGATATGAAACAGGAAGAATGCACCACCGACCAACGACGTATTTACAAGTATTGTAGCAACAATGCCAATCGGAGTTGAAATATAAACCCACCAGGTAGTAATCAGAACCCAGGTAGAAATGGAAAGAAGTATATATGGTATTATCACTGATGCATGGTTGTTCTCCCTGTTTTTCCAAAGTTCATATTCCACAATCAGCAAAGGAACAAATCCCAAAAACAATAAAAAAGGGAAACCGCGTTCGGGCCATCCGGCACTAAGCAATAATCCTGAAAATACAGAAAGAAGTATCTTATGAGTTCGTTTCATACCTTTATTAATAGGATTGCAAAGGTAGTAATTTGGTTATTCCATTATTGCTTCTGATTTCCTTCTCTAATTACTCGTTTTGTTTCACCTGTCAGATTTGTGATGACCCAAATCCAGGGTTGAGAAATTAGATGGTCTCCTCGTATATTATTAAGATACAGCAGTTTGATAAAAAAAATGGCTGCCATTGCTGGCAACCACCTTTATCAAACAAAACAATCTTTATATTTTTAAGAAAGACCTATAGTTTCACCATCCTTACTTGACCATTCATAATTGTAAAGTCCGTCAATAAGTCGCTTTTGCTTTTCTTCGGGGGAAAGGATATTGTATTTCTGCTTTTCTTCTTCAATTTTCAGCCGTTTATCTTCTTCAACCCTGTGTATTTCATCAAGGTAAGTATCTTCCATACACTTTTTAAGATAGTCGCGGGTAACCGAAGGAAAAAGCTCAAGTAAAAGTTCTTCTTTTTCGTTCAAAGCAAGTTTTACGCCGCCATACTCTTCAAAAACCGGGTTATCTTGTTTTTTGTAGAACTTGGTATCATAAGGAGTTTCTTCCTTTACTCCGGCTAATTTAAACCTGAAATCAGGATCAACAGGAACAGGAGTATGCCCATAAACCCCTTTCACCAGGTTAACAAACTGTATGGATTTGGTTGTATATAGTGGCACACCGTTAGATTCGTCGAGAGCACAATTAACAGCCTGTACACCAACAATCTGGCTTGTCGGAGTTACCAATGGAGGGCACCCAGAAGCCAAACGGACCAAAGGAATCAGTTCCAGTGCCCGTGGAAGCAGTTTTTCAAGTTTAAGCGCTTTTAATTGTGCGAGCATATTGGAATACATTCCCCCAGGAATTTCTGCTACGCAGATTTTGGCATCGGGTTCCGGAAATCCGAACCAGCTTTCGATGCGATGGCATACTTCGAGCAAATCTGTTTCTTTATCTGCTTTTGCATATGCGATGGCCATTTCAATCATCTGGTCAATATCTTTGGGCAATTTATCAGTTAAAATATTGAATTCGCGCGGGGCTTTGTAGCTGTCAAATTCTTTCAGTTCGGTTCGTATGGCGCGTAACTCCTTGTCGAGGCCCACAACAGCCTCGACATTAACACCAGTTGCGATATTCATGCGGTCGCAGAAAAGCTGGATAATTTCAAAAGCAGGGGCGGCTGTCCCACCGGCGAAACTCATCAATGCAGTATCTACAATATCAACTCCATTCACAATGGCCATAAGTGTTGACGCCAGCCCATACCCTGGTGTGCAATGGGTATGAAAATCAATTGGAACCGATGTATTTTGTTTTATCATACGCACCAGCATTCCTGCCCGGAAAGGGGTGATGAGCCCGGCCATATCCTTAATTGTAATGATATCGGCACCCATTTCCTGGAGTTCAATTGCTTTCTTCAGGAAATAATCTTTGGTGAATATTTTACTTGGAAGAACTTTTGCATGAAGGAGTGCTTTCACTTTTTCGCGGGTCGAATATTTCGGATCGACTGTATATACAATTGTGCAGTCGGCTATCCCGCCACTTTCCTTTATGAATTTTACAGTTGAACGAATATTATCGAGGTCGTTCAATGCATCAAAAACACGCATGATCGAAATTCCTGACTGAATAGCATTCCGATTAAACCCACTGATCACATCATCAGGATAAGGATTATAGCCAAAGAGATTGCGGCCACGCGACAATGCTGTTAGAAGTGTTGAATCGCCCATGAAACTATGGATGCTCTCAAGCCTGTGCCATGGATTTTCATGCAGGTATCGCATTATAGAATCGGGTACTGCCCCACCCCAAACTTCCAGTGCATAAAATCCGGCATCTTTAAAGCCAGGAAGAGTGCGTTCAACCTGTTTTTGAGTCATGCGGGTTGCAAAAAGCGATTGCTGCCCGTCGCGGAGCGTAACATCACGTATAAGAAGTTGTTTTTTCATGGAAGCGGGTCGGTTTTCAGTTACATCAATTGCCCGAAAACTGATGTATTTATCTTATATAGAATACGTTGAACTATTTTGTGTTATTTAATTAACAAAGAGGACTGTTATTTAATTAACAATACAAAATTATAAATTAACACATTCAACATAACAAAATATAAAAATAAATATTGGCGATTTGGAAAAGGCTGGGAGTCGGAAGTCCGGAGTCGAAAGCATTAATTACCTCATCGATCTTTGCCCTGCTATAAATCAATGATATAATTGAGTTTCCTCTTAATTCTGCGCCAGCTTTACCTATTGATATAAATAAATTTGAAACATCAAAACGTTGTAAATTAAGTAAACAATCACTCAACTTCCGACTTCGGATTCCCAACTTCTGACTTCAAAATTTAACCAAAAAAAAGCTTATGATTTTTCCCTGACATGTTTGATTTTAAGTAATTTCGCAACAGATTCTAACCTTAAAAACAACTTACCATGTTAAAACGAATCATCCCCTTTATGTTAACGCTGGCATTGTTTGCTGCTTTTACAAGCAGTTGTAAACAGAAGCCGGGAAATACCAACGACACTAACGCTATAAGCGAAATGCAGAAAAAAGTTAACGAATATGCGGTGGTAAAGCTAACCACTGACCTGACTAAACTCACAGAAAAGGAAAAGCAAATGATACCGATCCTTCTGGATTTAGCGCAGATAATGGATGATATTTTCTGGGAACAAACCTGGGGTGATAAAAATGCGTTACTTGATACCATAAAAGATCCATATGCAAAACAATTTGCTGCAATAAACTACGGCCCTTGGGACAGGCTAGACGAAAACAAAGCCTTTATAGCCGGTATTGGCGAAAAACCTAAAGGTGCAAATTTTTACCCGGTAGATATGACGAAGGAAGAATTTGAGAAATGGAATGATAAAAATAAATCGAGCCTGTATACTATTGTAGTTCGCAATGCGGATAAAAGCCTTAAGAGTGTTTGGTTTCATGAAGCTTATGCAGAAAAGGTTAAAAAAGCATCGGATTTATTGCTAAAGGCTGCTGACCTTGCTGAAGATGCCGGTTTGAAAAAATACCTGACTTTACGCTCTAAAGCATTTCTTACCGACGATTATTTCGCCAGTGATATGGCATGGATGGATATGAAAACCAATACCTTGGATATTGTTGCAGGACCAATCGAAAATTATGAGGATGAGTTATTTGGCTATAAAGCAGCTCACGAAGCTTCGGTTTTAGTTAAAGATAAGGAATGGAGCGCTAAACTGGCAAAATACGCAGCTATGTTACCAGCACTACAAAAGGAATTGCCTTGCGATCCCAAATACAAAAAAGAAATCCCCGGTACCGATTCGGATCTAAACGCATATGATATTTTGTACTATGCCGGAAATTCAAATAGTGGCGGCAAAACAATTGCAATCAACCTGCCAAACGACGAAAAAGTGCAGTTGGCCAAAGGCAGTCGACGCTTACAGCTGAAAAATGCAATGCAGGCAAAATTCGACAAGATTTTAGTCCCTATTTCCGATGTACTCATTGATCCGGCACAGCGAAAGAACATTAAATTTAATGCCTTTTTCGGGAATGTGATGTTTCATGAAGTAGCTCATGGATTGGGGATAAAAAACACTATTACCGGGAAGGGAAATCTCAGGCAGGCTCTTAAAGAACAATACTCAGGCTGGGAAGAAGCCAAAGCCGACGTGGTTGGTTTATGGATGGTAAGCTGGCTGATTGATAAAAAAGAACTTACTGGAGTTACCGTTGAAGATGCTTATGTAACCTACATGGCCGGCCTAATTCGTTCGGTACGTTTTGGTGCTGCCGAAGCCCATGGAAAAGCCAATATGATGTGCTTCAATTTCTTTGAAGACAAAAAAGCCTTTTCGCGCAATGCCGATGGAACTTTTAAGGTTGACATTGAAAAAACCCGCAAGGCCATTAATGAATGGAGTGCATTTATCCTGAGTGTTGAAGGCGAAGGCGATTACGACAAAGCCGCAACATATATGAAAGAAAATGGCAAAGTTCGTTCTGATCTTCAAACCGGACTGGAATTGCTTAAATCAGCTAATATCCCGAAAGACGTGGTGTTCGACCAGGGGAAAGTGGCGCTGGGATTATAAAGGGCGGAAAAAGAGAGAGGGAGCGGCTGAGAGAAAGTGATCGAGTAAAATATTAATGATAAGGCTCAACAGGAGAATATTCTGTTGGGCTTTTATTTCAATAAAAGGATTTAAAATCCTATGCTCCATGCAGCGGGATTATAAATCCCGCTGAGCAAATCCCGTCGAGCAAATCCTGCTATGTAGTTGTTTTTACAGAATTTATTTGCCAACTCACAGAACAAATATGTCAACTTGCATAGGATTAGCTATTAACAACAAAATGTGCTGCAGGACTATATACATAAAAGTTATCTTTGCTTGTTAAATAATCCTATTAATTAAAGAAATATGAAAAAAATCGTACTTGCGTTATGTTTGCTTACAGCGGTTTTCGCCAAAGCAGCCAATACTCCCGACGAAGGCATGTGGCTTCCCATGTTCGTTGAAAGATTAAACTATGTTGATATGCAGAAAATGGGTCTTCACCTTACAGCAGAAGAACTATACAGCATTAACCACTCAAGTCTCAAAGATGCCATTGTTAGCCTTGGCGGATTTTGCACAGCCGAAGTTGTTTCGCCCGAAGGCTTGCTTTTTACCAATCACCACTGCGGGTATGAAGCCATTCAGCAACACAGCTCTGTTGATCATGACTATCTTACCGATGGTTTCTGGGCAATGAGTAAGGCTGAGGAACTTCCAAACGAAGGCCTCTTTGTTTCGTTCCTCGTACGAATGGAAGATAAGAGCAGCGACGTACTTGGTGTTGTAACAGCCGATATGGATGAGGCTGCCCGTGGCGCTGCCATTACCAAAAAAGTTGAAGAATTAAAGAAAGAAGCTTCCGAAGACGGAAAATATACCGTTGAACTGAAGAGTTTCTTTAATGGGAATGAATACTATATGTTTGTTTACCAGAAATTTACTGACATCCGACTGGTAGGAGCTCCCCCTTCATCCATAGGTAAATTCGGCGGCGATACCGACAACTGGATGTGGCCACGTCATACCGGCGACTTCAGTATTTTCCGTATTTATACAGCTCCCGATGGCACTCCTGCCGAATATTCGAAAGACAATGTTCCAATGGTGGCCAAGAAATTTTTACCTGTATCAGTAAAAGGATATAAGAAAGATGATTTTGCAATGATCTGGGGCTATCCCGGAAGAACTGACAGGTACATGAACTCCTGGGCTGTAGAGGCAACTCTCACCGATATTGATCCTGTTATTGTTAAAGGACTTGGATTAGTTCTCGAAAAGCAGAAAGAAGTGATGGATAAGGATAATGCGGTTCGTATTGCTTATGCTAGCAATTATGCAGGCCTGGCTAACTTCTGGAAAAACAAACTTGGCGAAGCACGCGACCTGAAACGGCTTGATGTTGTGAAGAAAAAACAGGATATTGAAGCAAAATTGCAGCAGTGGATAAATGCCGACGAACAGCGTAAAGCTAAATACGGCGATGTTCTGAGCACGTATGCTGATGTTTACAAGCAATATAAAGACCAGAACCTGAACCAGCAGATGTGGTACGCACAACTTATGTTTTTTGGATCGAAAGCATTCCCGTTCCCTGGACAGGCAACCGCAATTGAAACCGTTCTGAAGACCGGCGCCAAAGGCGATGACCTTAAAAAACAAATGGAGAAATATAAAGAAACTTCAAAGGAGCATTTCAAGGAATATAACAATGAAATTGAGCAGAATGTGCTGGCTGCATTGCTTACCCTTTTCCGCACTAATATTCCAGCCACACAGCAACCTGCTATATTCCAGGAAATTGATAAAAAATACAAAGGCGATATCAATAAATATGTTGCCGATATGTTTAAAAAATCCATTTTCTGCACTGAAGCTCAATTCAATGCTTTCCTCGAAAAGCCAAACCTGAAGAAAATGCAAAAGGATCCGGCTTATGTTGCCTACAATTCTTTTATGGATAACTTCAAGAAACTGCAAGGCGCTAATCAGCAACTTGGCGTTAAGAATAAAAAAGCGCAGCGCCTGTTTGTTGCTGCACTCCGCGAAATGGAGCCAAACACAAGTTTTTACCCTGATGCCAACAGCACTATGCGTATGACTTATGGGAAAGTGCTCGATTATTACCCTGCCGACGCTGTTCATTACAACTACTACACTACGCTCGACGGTGTTATGATGAAAGAAGATCCGAACAACGAAGAGTTTATTGTTCCTGCCAAACTGAAGGAATTGTACAATAAAAAAGACTACGGCCGTTACGGCCAAAACGGTAAACTTTACACATGTTTCCTTACCGACAACGATATTACAGGTGGCAACTCCGGCAGCCCGGTTATAAATGGCGATGGTGAACTTATCGGACTTGCTTTCGACGGTAACTGGGAAGCAATGAGCGGCAATATTCTTTTCGAACCTGAACTCCAGCGGACAATTAATGTTGATGTTCGTTATGTGCTTTTCGTTATCGAAAAATACGCAGGTGCATCCAACCTGATCAACGAACTGAAGATCGTTCAATAATTGAATTAGTTAGTGTTTAATTTAAAAAGGATTCCCAACGGAATCCTTTTTTTATGCCTTATTTTTATAAACAATGCCGGTAATATTTGGAGTCAAATAAAGATTCAAATGCGTTAAGTATCGAATAGAAATTATCCAATATTTAGAAAACCTGCAGCCAGGTGGATTCTCTGTTTTCAAATCTCAATCCCTGATTTCATCCTGGCTCAGATTTGCATAAGAATCATTAAAAGAGTGAAGCAGATGAACACTATGCGCCTACAAATGGTTTAAAGAGGAAACCATCTGTTCATATGGCTATTCCTGCAAAATCCATCGATGAAGTTCTGTCGGAACTCGACATAATCATCGAAAATACGGTTGTTGAAAATACTTATCTTGGAATTTTTGCCTATGTCTACCGGAGGACTACCGCGCAGATAAAGCAGGCAATACTCGAAAAACAATTCGAAGATAATGAGCGCATGCAGGTTATGGATGTGGCATTTGCGAATTTATATTTAACAGCATATCAAAACTATATGCACAATCAAGATTGTTCCGCCTCATGGAAAACAGCATTTAGCGCGAAACACGATAAACTTACAATTATTCAGCATCTGATGCTTGGAATGAATGCGCATATCAACATGGATCTTGGAATTGCCGCGTCAACCTTTTCGCCAGGATTAAGTATGGCTGTGCTGAAAAATGACTTTATGAAAGTAAACCAGATCCTTAATAACCTCACAAATGAAATGCAGGACAGGGTTGCAAAAGTTTCAAGACTGATGGTACTTCTTGATTGGTTAGGGAAAAATACGGATGAGTTGATTGCTAATTTCAGCATGGTGAAAGCGCGAGAACAGGCCTGGAACCTTGCGTGCATTTTGTCGGAATTGAAAGATGCTGAAAGAAAAGCAGTAGTTGAGCTTACAGATACTACTATTGCTGAATTTGGCAACCAGCTAAAAAATCCTCCAGGCAAAATACTCAAAATGGCACTAAAACTCATTTCCTATTTTGAAGAAAAGGATGTAAAAATAATCATCAACAAATTGGAATCTTAATAAACTTAGTCTGTTTAGGATTTACCTCTAATTTTTATCCAAACTGATAATTCATAAGCTATATTTGCATTGCAATAATCCGGCAATTCTTTCCTTATGACTGAACAAAAAAACAATCCTTTACACGGCGTGAGCCTGGAAACAATATTGAATCGTTTGGTTGATCATTTCGGGTGGGAATTATTAGGGAAACTGATACAGATTAACTGTTTTATTGAAAACCCAAGTATTCAGTCGAGCCTGAAATTTTTACGTAAAACGCCTTGGGCACGCAAGAAGGTCGAAGACCTTTACTTAGAAATACACACAACTGAAAAATAAGTAAAATCAGTCAGAACGATGTGGTAACTATTTCAAAACAATTCATTTACTCACTGAGCCGCAATTTCATATTAGTTAAAATCCAGCGAGAATAAACTTCATTCCGGCTAAAAAACATTTTTTTATCTAAGTTTTAATATAAAACTTTAACGCTTATTAATTTTTCTATTTATATGAAATCTAACTTATTGTTAGTAATCCTATTCTTCAGTATGGTTTGTACGTTTGGACAGATAAGCTTTGAAAAAGCGTATTTTATTGATAACGATAACCGTAAAACAGAGTGTTTAATTAAAAATGAAGATTGGAAAAACAATCCAACTGAATTTATTTACAAACCGGAAGGCACTGATTTGTCTGTAAAAGCAACAATCGCTTCAATAAAGGAATTTGGCATCTATAAATTTCCCAAAAAGGGCCAAAGTTAAGATTGATCGTTCGAGTGACGACATAAACAGGCTTACCGTTACCCCTTTAGCAGGCTGGTCTGCAGAAGAATTGTTTCTGAAAGTCCTTTTAAACGGAAAAGCTTCACTTTTTTATTATGCCGATGATAACTCGCAAAGGTTTTTTTATTCCATATCCGACACAAGTATTAATTAGCTGATTTACAGAAAATATTTAGATGCCGAGAAGCACATTATTATAAGTAACCGGTTCAGGCAGCAGCTTTGGCTCGATGTAAAGTGCGCAAATACCAGTGTTAGTTCCGTTGAAAAGATTAACTACAATCAAAAAGACCTTGAAAATTATTTTATCACCTACAGTAAATGTACTGGCGACAGCTCTGTGAATTCCGGCACTAAATCCAATCGGGATTGGTTTAATCTGAAAATTGCTCCCGGAATAAATTTTGCAACTATTTCTTTGGATAACAATGCATATTATTACAAAGACTGGAAATATACAAATAAAGTAAGCTTCCGGATAGGTGTTGAAGCGGAGTTGGTTCTACCCTTTAAAAAGAATAAGTGGGCTGCAACATTTGAACCAACATTCCAATATTTTAAAGATGAGACTAATTCTAGCACAGTAACTTCATCTGTTAATTTCAAATCAATAGAATTCCCTGTCGGCCTGAGGTACTATTTCTTTTTAAACAAGGATTTAAAAATGTTTGTAAATGGCATTTTTATCGTGAACTATTCCCTGAATCTTAATTCTGACATTGTCATCTCCCTCGACAATTATAATACCACAACTCTTGATATAAGCACCGGACCAAGTTTTGCAGTTGGTGGAGGATTTGAATATAAAAGAGCAAGTGCTGAAATCAGGTATTACACCGACAGAGAAATACTAAATGATTATCAAACTTGGTTTAACAAATACACCAGGGTTTCAGTTATATTCGGATATAAAATATTTAAGAAAGTGCATGCGGCCTGAATACTGAAAGTAGACATTCCGAACTGTGAAAACCAGGTTCATTTATAGAATATACCGGATAAGAAAGCAATACCATCAATCAAAAAAAAACCCCTCACCGAAATAACGATGAGGGGTTTTCTGTATTTTTCTGAGAATCAGCACAAATTACATATTGGTCAGCAATTTAGCATTCTCAACAATAACTTCGTAAAAATACCCTGCGCCGAAATCTTTTTTCAAAGTTACCGTTCCTTCGAAGGTTACAACGTCACCCACTTTGGTAACATCATTGGTAGTAATGGTAAGGTCAAAAGACCCGTTGCTGCTGGTTCCATCCTGAATGTGAACCCAATTCATTTTCATAATATCGGCGCTGTATTTTACAACTTCACCACTGATTTTAACAGTCTTACCTGCATACTTTTCTTTGTTGGTATAAAGTTCGGCAATGCTGATACCGCCCTTGGCAACTTCCACTTTTACACCTTCTTTTTGAATTGCTTCCTGTTTGCCTTTGGCTGAATCGGCAACAGTTATTTTGGCAACAATAGGCTGATCGCTGAATTTGTCAACAAAAAGGATTGAAGGAAATGTCCTTTTCAGTTCCTTGCTTACAAAGTTGTTCATTTCAATACCAGGCACATAGTAATATGATTTGCCCTTTTCAACTTCCTGCCTTGTAATTGCTATCCAGTTTTCATTGCCATTTTCCGAAATCCGGATATACGAATAATTGCTTGTCTGAATTACTTCTTCGACAGTCGCTTTACGCACACCTGGAGCCAGGTTTTCGTCGGCAGCGCTTTTTTGCTTACATGAAGCAGCAAACAGAATAAGGCAAGCCAACAGAACAAATAGGTTTAATTTCATTTTCATGATATCGATTTTCTTTAATGTTGTTTATAAGATTTTCCCTTTCAGGGTGCAAAAGTATTCATATTTGAGCATATTTGCATGATTCTGTCAAAACATTTGATTTTCGCAGTATTATAATACCATTTGTATACCAACCTTAATACTGTAATTGATAAATGTGCTAAGTTTGCATGTGTTTTAAAGTGGGAAATATAGCCTGAGTAAACGAAATATTACCACCGAAACGTGACTGTGGCAAGTGTTATCAATTTGACGGATGTAACATTAATTTTAAATTCAGTATTATGAAAAACTTCATTAAACCAAGCGGAATTATTGTGATTCTTTTTATGCTTACCAGCATCTTATTCTTAACCGGCTGCGCCAACAAGGAACTAATAGCGCCTTGTCTTACTGGGCATACATACGGTTTCCTGGGAGGTTTATTTCATGGTTTTATTGCACCTTTTGACCTCATTGCCATGTTATTCCGCAACGATGTTACGGTATACGCACCAAATAACAACGGGGCATGGTATGCATTTGGCTTCCTTCTGGGTAGTGGTGGCTGGGGTTTCTTCGGGGGCAAAGGCTCATCAGGGAAACGGGGGTAGCTTTTGCAGGATTCCTGTTAAGACTGAGAATGCATTTTCACTATAACGTACGGATTTCTGCTAAAAAGCTATTTCCTGATAACGCCTTCTTTCTTTAACTGATTCAGTAGTAAACGGGAATAGCCCTGGAACCAGCTTCTAAGATCCGTAGGATTGTAAGCATCAGATTGAATTGACCATAACATCTGATCTGATGCCAGATTGTAGAAATTGCTTTCGAGATAAAAAGTCCGGTTTGTAATGGTATATCCCTGCTCTTCGACGTAATCAAAATAATATAGAGTATACCGGTTATAGCTTCCATAGAATGTATGTTCTACAGGATAATATGCAGTTGCCGGCTGGTAACTCTTGTCGGTCTTTACA
The DNA here is from genome assembly GCA_903913645.1 of uncultured Bacteroidales bacterium. Taxonomy (GTDB): domain Bacteria; phylum Bacteroidota; class Bacteroidia; order Bacteroidales; family UBA4417; genus UBA4417. The sequence continues at coordinate 24,893 of CAIWMA010000414.1, forward strand.
TCAAGCAAAGCAACCGTTAATACTCCGTCGCAACCTGTTTCCTCAATGGCTTTTACCAATTTTGCCCTGGTAAGAGTTGTATCGGCTGTAAATGATGAACTGAAAACATCGCTGCTTTTCACAACCTTTTTACCACGGGATTCCAACACCTTGGCCAACTCATTTTCAACAGTAATTTTCGCATTGATGTCCCTGGCGAAAGCTAGGACGAATACAGATTTAAAAGGTTCTTTGGGAATGGCTTCATGGTTAACCCACGAATGAGTTACCTGTTGCGATGGTGTACATGCTGATATCACTATAAGCAGCAGTGAAAGTATATTTATATATTTCATCGCTGACACTTATTTTATTTTAAAGATTAATCCACCATTAAACCCGAATGACCATATAGGCACATAGCCTGTTAGCCCAACCCCTGACCCTCCTGAACCCCAGAAGAAACTGCCTCCGGCACTTGTTATCGGAAACATAAAGTTGGTTTGGAGCCTGACCCCTATTTTTTCGCTGATCCTGATTTTTACCCCGGCATCAAATCCCATCGAAAATTTGGTTATGGTATTAAAGCTGCCGTCTTTTGAACCCAACCAGCCAGCACCAATGTTGAACCCGGTAAAGGACATTACTTTATCATTCAGCGGAAATAAGCGTTGACCACCAATCATCATATAATTAACAGCCACATCTTTCGAAACGGTATTAAAGCCTCCGGTATGTGTCGAGTATGCCGTTGCATTGGTTTCATAACGGTAATAGGATATTTCAATAGCATTATACTGGCTGGGGGCAATAGTGAGTGCACCACCATAAGTAAATCCATCGTTAATCCTGGCTTCGCCGTTGGTAATATGAACCGTGCTCCGGAAAGTATAACCAGCTATGGGAGTAAGTTCAACAGATTGAGCTATTGAGGCTAAAGCGAATGCCACCAGCAAAAGACTGGCCAGAACAATAGTTTTTCTTTTCATGGTTACAGTATTTAATTAAATTATTTAAAACCTCCAATTTCAACTGGAAGACGAACACCAAAACCACAAATACAACACCATAGTTTACAAAACAAAATAAGTAATTGTTTCTATCAGAAGACTATTATTTTGCATTCCATCCACCTCCAAGTGCTTTAAATAAATTAACTACAGCAATATTTTGCTGAGTTTGTGTTGCAGATTCATTTATCTGAGCACTGAACAGATTATCCTGCTGGTTCAGCAATTCAATGTAATCGGAGTAGCCGTCGTCGTACCTCCTCTGCGTGAGAACGAATGCCTTGGAAGCAGCTGTAAGTGCTGTTAAATATGCTTCATGCTCTTGTTCATTTAATCGGATTGATGCAAGTGCATTGTCAACTTCCGAAAAAGCATTCAATACCGTTGCCTGATATTGGTAGCAATATTGCTGCGTACGGAACTTTTGAGCTTCAACACGGTTCTTGTTTTTCCCGAATTCGAAGATCGGCCCTACGAGATTTCCCCCGATTCCAAACGCAAGTGAAGCCGGGTCAACAATAGAACTCAATTGTGGAGTTGCTACCCCGAATAAACCTGTAAGATTTAATGACGGAAAACGCATGGCTGTCGCTACTCCAATCTGTTCAGTCTGCGCAATGAGGGTTTGTTCAGCAGCAATAATATCGGGCCTGCGCTGTAAAAGATCAGAGGGGATACCAGCAGGAATTACAGGAGGTAAATTCTGGGAATAAATGTCTGATCCCCGCTTTATTGGACCTGGTGCTTGTCCTGTTAAAACCCGCAATGCATTTTGTGCCTGAATAATCTGGGCTTCAGCATTAGGAATAACAGCCTGTGCGAGAGCCAGCTGTTGCTCAGCCTGCAACTTGTCTAATTCAGATACATATCCTTTGCTGAATCTTTCGGATATCATTTTTAAGGATTCGGTCCGTGATTGAACTGTATTTTTGGCAATTTCCAAACGGTGATCCTCATTACGCAGATTAAAATAAAGAGTAGCTGTTTCAGCAATAAGACTAACACGTACAGCCTGGGCATTATTTTCGGAAGATAAAAACTGTGCCCAGTCCGATCGCTTCTGATGGCGAAGCTTTCCGAACAAATCTATTTCCCAGCTCATTGTGGCTAAACCACTATAAACCTGTTTGTTAATACCAACACCAGCTCTTTGTGCATTATCACCTAAGTCGTTGATACCTGCTTTAACATTGTAATTAAATGAAGGATACATGCCCGCTTTGGAAATGCCGTATGTGGCGCGTGCTTCTTCAACACGGGAGATGGCAGATAACAAATCCAGGTTGCTTTTCAGTACGGTTTGAATAAGATTTGTAAGCTCGGGATCTTTATACACTTCAGTCCATGCGATAAGTGCAAGAGAATCTTTGATCGCAGAAGAGTCGAGAACAACTGTAGAAACCGCAACAGTTGAGTCACCACCGGTATAAGCAGTGTTTGCCTGCATGGCAGGACGGCTATACCTGGGCCCGACAAGGCATGATGTAAGTATTGTTAAAAGTATAATTACACTTAGTATCTTTTTCATATTACTTGCCCTCCTCAGTTTTAATTACTTCAGGTACAACTTGTTTCTTTTTACCCATACTTTCAATCATTACAAACAGCGCAGGAATGGATAATACGCCCAGAATAGTAGCGACCAACATTCCGCTGAATACCGCCATTCCCATTACGATGCGTGCCTGAGAACCAGCTCCAACTGCGGTAAGAAGTGGTGTAACACCCAGAATAAAAGCAAATGCCGTCATAAGGATAGGGCGGAAACGCAATTTGGCTGATGCCAATGCTGCTTCAAACAGGGGAACACCCTTTTCCTGCTCAGTTTTGGCAAATTCAACAATCAGAATTGCATTTTTAGCAGCAAGCCCAATCAGCATGATCAACCCGATTTGTGCGAATACATTTAACACGTAAGCATCGTTAGTAAACCTTGCCAGAAACAATCCGAGAAATGCACCGAAAACGGCAAAAGGAGTGCCCAGTAATACACTGAAAGGAAGTTTCCAGCTTTCGTATTGAGCTGCAAGTATCAGGAAAACGAATACCAGGGCCATTATAAACACTGAACTGCTTCCGGGTGCATGTTTCTCCTGGTACGACATGTTAATGTAGTCGTAGCTCATAGTCGACGGCAGAACTTCTTTAGCAACTTCCTCCAGTGCTGACATTGCCTGCGCACTGCTGTATCCCTCGGCAGGTTCTCCGCCAATTTCGGCCGCACGGAAAAGGTTAAGTCGGTTGGTAAAATCGGGACCTTTTATCTTGGTAACTGTAACCAAGGTTGAAAGCGGCACCATTTCACCATCATTGTTTTTAACTGACATTTGCTGCAAAGCATCAGGATTTAAACGGTCCTGCCCCTCCGCCTGGAGGAATACTTTATACTGTCTTCCAAAACGGTTGAAATCATTCACATAATTGGCACCCAGAAATGCACCAAGAGCCTCGGTGACTGTTGTAACAGTTACTCCGAGTTTCATAGCTTTTTCGTTATCAATCTCAAGTTTATACTGCGGGGAACCTGCATTAAATGTAGAATAAACTCTTTTGATTTCGGGCCGTTTCTGCGCAGCAGCAATAAAAGCCTGTGTTTGTTGCTGCAGGTACTGTGGAGTATTGCCTCCCCTGTCCTGTAGCATCATACTAAAACCTGCTGCCGCTCCCAGGCCCTGTATAGCCGGTGGTCCGAACGCCATAACAGTTGCATTGGTAATTTCGGCCCCGAATATCTTATTTAGCTTATCTGCCAGTTGTTTTGCAGTCAGTTTTCTTTCTTCCCAGGGTTTTAACGATACAAAAATAAATCCGTTGGAAGGTAAATTTGAACCGGTCAGCAAACTGAATCCATTGATAGTTGTATATGCTTTAAGAGATTCTTCCTTTGCCAGGATCGCCTCAACTTTGCGTGTAACTTCATCGGTTCGTTGTATAGACGAAGCTGGCGGAGTACCTACGTTTACAAGTAAATAGCCCATATCTTCTTCAGGAACAAACCCTGATGGAACCTTTAATCCCAGAAGCCCTGCAATTACAATCACAACCACAAGCAAGCCGACAACACGGAACGATTTACGGGCAAAAAACCCTGCGCCACTAATATATTTGTTCGTTAGGCTCCCGAAAACTTTGTTAAAACCAAGGTAAAATTTAGGCAATAATCCCTTTTGCTGATCGAGAGGTTTGGTAGGTTTGAGAAGCATTGCACATAAAGCAGGGCTGAGCGACAAAGCACTGAAAGCCGAGAAAGCAACTGAAACTGCAATGGTTAATGCAAATTGCTGGTAAAATCTGCCAGTTATACCAGGCGTCATAGCAACAGGAACAAACACTGCAATTAAAATAAGTGCAATGGCCATAACCGGGCCCGAAACTTCCTTCATAGCCTGCAGGGTAGCATCTTTTGGTGATTTGCCATGCTCTATATGATGCATGACTGCCTCCACCACTACAATGGCATCATCGACCACTATTCCGATAGCAAGAACAAGACCCAGCAACGAAAGTGTATTAATAGAGAACCCCAGTAACGGGAATACGGCTATAGCACCCATCAGTGAAACCGGCACTGTGATAAGGGGAATCAGGGTGGCTCTCCAGTTTTGGAGGAAAACAAAAACCACAAGAATTACGAGAATAATTGCCTCAAACAGTGTTTTAATAATATCATCTATACCGGCAGTAATGGCAAGAGTTGTATCGAGTGATTCCTGGTATTCGATATCTTTAGGAAACCGTTGCGACATTTCTTCCATTACTGCCTTTGCATTTTTAGCTACTTCCAGTCCATTACTGCCTGGCATCTGATATATAGCTATGGCAGTGGCCGGCTGTCCGTTTCTGCGGGAAGTAGTGCTGTAGTTTTCTGTTCCCAGTTCAATGCGCGAAATATCGCCAAGCAATACCTGCGACCCATCTTTTTTGCTTCTTACAATAATTTTAGAAAATTGTTGTTCGGTTACCAGTCGATCCTGCAATGCAGCACTGTAAGTAAATTCGGTTCCAGCTGGAGCAGGTTCTGCACCAAATTTTCCACCAGGGCTTATCATGTTCTGAGAGTTCAGGGCATTTTTTACATCGGCAACGGTGACACCAAGTTTACTCATCAGACTGGCTTTCAACCAGATTCGCATAGAGTAATCACTTCCAAAAAGCGAAACGTCTCCCACACCTTTGATTCTGGCAAGGGCATCAACTATATTAATACTGGCATAATTGTTCAGGAACTTCGCATCGTATTTAGGATTTTTGGAAGTAACCGTAAAAAGTAACATAGGAAAAGACAAGGATTTCTTGATCGAAACCCCTGTTTGCTTCACACTCTGAGGAAGAAAAGGTTCTGCCTGCTTTTCCTTGTTCTGTGTGAGCATATTGGCATTATCAAGATCGGTTCCCACATCAAAGGTTACTTCAATAGAACACGCTCCATCGGATGTGTTAATTGATTTCATGTATAGCATATTTTCCACCCCATTTACTTTCTGTTCGATAGGTGTGGCAATAGCCTGTTCAACATTTAACGCATTTGCACCTGTAAAGTTGGTAGTAATTTTTACCATTGGCGGGACAATATCGGGGTATTGTGCCACAGGGGTTTTTTGCATTGCAAGGTAACCGAGCATCACAATAATGATGCTAATTACCATGGCAACTATTGGTCTACGAACGAAAAATTCTCCCATGATATATGCTTTCTAAAGTTATTTGGTAGGTGCTGTTTTTTGGCCGGGAATACCAGGTTGCCAGTCTGTCTGTTTCGGAGTTATGACGGTGCCATTTCTCAACAATTGGGTTCCTCCTAAAGCGATTTTGTCACCAGCTGTCAAACCGTCCTCAACAACGTAAGCATCTTTAAAGGTTGGCCCTGTTGTAATTATTTTCATCTGCACTTTGCTGCTGTCGCCTAGTATATATACCTGGCTGATTCCCTGCATTTCAATAACAGCACGTTGAGGTATAAGCAAAGCTTTATTCCTGACATCAGTTACCACGAGTACTTTTACATATTGCCCTGGCCGAAGCAACTTTTCGGGATTTGGGAATGACGCTTCAAATGTCATAGCGCCAGTGGTAGGGTCAATCTCCCTGTCCACAATACTTAGCTGTCCGATGTGCGGGTAAGTGGTTCCATCCGACAATTTTAATGTAATGGATTTACCTGCCCCTTTAAGACTTGAATTTTCGGTGGTAATTGCCCTGAATATCCGGAGATATTCCTGCTCACTGATGGTGAATCTCACTCTTATCTTACTCAAATCGGATATCGTATTCAGGATTGACATAAGCCCTGGCTTGGTATAATCACCCACTCTCACTTTGGATATTCCAATAAGTCCACTGATTGGCGCAGTAATCCTGCAATATCCCAGTTCTATTTTAGCATTATTGAGGCTTGCTTCAGCAGCTTCAATACTTGCTTTCGCAGCATCGTAAGTAGATCTGGCTGCAACAAGTTCACGCTGACTAACTGCATTAATTTTTGAAAGAGGTTCTATCATATCGAGATCCGACTTAGCTTTGGCCATATTAGCCTGGGCCTGTGCCAAAGAACCTTTTGCAACATCCACTTTGTTTTGAAAAGGCAGCGGATCGATAGTATATAACAATTGTCCCTTGTTAACAAGGTTTCCTTCCTGGAAATTAAGACTTTCAATAGTACCATCAACCCGTGGGTTAATCTGGATGTCAGCTTCACCATAGGTTTGCCCGGTATATTCCGATTCGAGGCGGACATCCTGTTGCACAACAGCTAAAACCGGTACTTCAAGGGCAGCAGCTGAAGGTAAAGTTTTTTTACCGCAGGAGTAAATCAGGAACATTACCGGCAATACCAGTAGAAATGTAATTGTCTTTTTCATATTAATCATTTTTAAACAATTGTAGTAAGGGCATGTTTTGGTTATAGATAAAGTTGCAAAAATTGAGATTTAAAGCAATATGCCTGAAAATATCTGCTGATTCAATACTGACAGATAACCCTTTAACTCTATAGTGTATGGAACTGAAGGACTACAAACTGAAATGAAAAAGCAGGGTAAAAAGTTTAAATCAGATAAATTAATTTAAAAATCAATTCAAAGATAAAAAAGATAAAATAGATTTTAGACTTTACAACCTCAAAAAAACAAAAAAAAGTGTTCGCTTGGATTTGTTGTATTAAAAGACATAAGACAATTATGTTTTTTAGGTTACCGTTTCTTTTAAACTAAACAGTGATTTAGGTTCGCAAAACACATTTTGAAAGAGTAAATTTAAATTCCAGGTACCAGAATAATCAAAAAAACAGATTAATTTCCGGTTTGCAAAATTGATTTTAGGATATTATTCTGTATAGAAAAAGTGCTCCCTCTCTCCGGAGCTTCATTCTGATTTTTCCCGATCTCCCTGCATCAATAATTTACCAATCAGGAATGCAATGATTATCGCCACATATAATTGCCCGGTAATAGAGATAAAGTAAGCCAATGTCTGTGTTTCCTGTATACGCGGGGTAATGTCGCCGTAACCTACGGTGGACATCGTGATAAAACTATAATAGAGAAAATTTACAAAATCAGGACGTTGAATGTAATCCGGGAAGTTATACGCATCGGGATAAATCTGATAGAAGGCTGATGAAAGACAGGCCCCGATAATTCCGGCCAGCAAGTAGATATTTATTGAAGTTATAAGTACATTTACATTGACGGCGGCAGATTTTGAAATGAATTTTACAAGGAAAGTCATAACAAATATGAAGAAAAATACAATGAAGCCTAGTTTCACCAAATCGATAAAAATTGAATCAATTCCAGCCGGTTTAAGCCAGATCAAAAAGATCATTGAGATTACAATTATTCTTAAAAGACGCTTATGTGATTCCTTTACTCTGGCCACAATCATACTTTGGATAAACAGGAAACTCATCGTTATAACAAAGATAATTTCATAAAGCATGCCATTGCCCGAAAAAGCGGGTAGTACCATTGTCAGAATTGTGGATAAAAGTAAAAGCAGGAAACGATTCCGCTCTATCCAATCTAAGGTTTTCTTATAATGTTGGTTTACCATTAATTGTGGAATAGGTTTCAAGTATGTTTTTACAAAAATTAAAAAGGAAATATGCTACCCAACGCTTTGTTATTCAAGTTCTTCAGTATTATTTGAGTTAATCCATCCGACAAATAACTTATATCCCAGCGACATTACAATCGCACCGGTAAAGAGCCCGATAAAGCCAGAAAACATAAATCCACCAATAACTCCGATGAATATCACAAGCATTGGAACCGGCGCGCCCTTACCAAGTAAAATAGGTTTCAGAATGTTGTCGGACAAGCCTGCGACTATCAATAATATGGTCCAGATTATTGCCGGCAGAAGTTCTTTCACAGAAAACATATATGCTATTATAGGCACCGTAATAAAGAATAATGGCAATTGAAGGACGCCCAAAACAAATACCAGCAAAGTCCATATCCCGGCATAAGGAATACCTGCCAGCATGAATAATATGCCATTAAGTAAAGCCAGTATAAGAGCTACACCAATTACTCCTTTTACAACGTTACCAACTGTTTTCATTGTCATATCAGCATATTCATCGCCCTGATCACCAGCTACTTTCCTGAAAAATTTCCGGATAAATTCGCCTGCTTCTCCAAAAACTAAAATTATAGCTGCGATTATTAGCGATACCATAATCTGGACCACTCCGCTGGCGGCACTGAAAATCCCCTTCCCAACCGTACTCCCCACAACTATAAGTTGGTCTTTGTATTTCATTGCAGTTTGCATCAGGTTATCAGATGCATTTTGCCATATTTCATAAAGCTTTTCTCCTATAATCGGCCATTCTTTAACTTTTTCGGTTGGCGGTGGTATTGTGAGCATGCCATTATCAAAGCTTACCTTCAGTGCTTTAACTTCCCTGAAAAGAGAATCTATAAGCAGCCAGGTGGGAATAAAGAATAAGGCAAGGATAGAAATTACAATAATTGCTGAAGCCAGTTTCGGCCTTCCGCCCAGTTTAACTGTCATCATTTTGTGCAATGGATGCAGCGCCATGGCGAGTATTACGCTCCACAGAATGATGCTGGTAAAAGGGTACATTATTGCCAGACACCAACCTACGATCAGTATAAGAATAAACAACCTGATTGTTGTGTCGTAAACGGAATTGTTTGAAGATTGATTTTTCATAATCATTAAAATTTTGGATCGCTACCATTACCGAGTACTGGTACTTATAATAATGCATTTATAGGCTTTACTTAAGTTCAAATTTCTAAAAAAATAATTTGTTTTGCAAAAAAATATCATTTGCCCCGCCGCAAGTGGTTGGTCTGGGGAAAACTCCAATGCACAAGGTGAAAGAGGTGTCGCCACAAGTGATGAGAATTAAGCATTGAAGCTATTAAATTTTAAACTTCCCCTATTTTCAACTTTGTTCCATATAAATTGTAAACCCGCGATTCTTTTTATTTACTTTGTCTAATCTTTTACCAAATTTTCTGAACGCTTCAAAATTCTTTTCTTTATAAAAACAAAATTATGAAAAGAGCACTTCTCCTAATCTTTTCACTCATTATTGTCGTTCAACTTTTGGCCCAGTCGCCGGTAATTTCCAATAAGAGGTTTTCATTCGGAAGTTATGGCCGGGCAGGCATTGCATACGGTGTCGGAATTGAAGGGCATTTCCCCCGATCGCTTAACTTAAACGGGATGGGATCAATTGGAGGTCGTTTTGAAGAGAACGATTACATGGAACTTGCTGCCGCTATGCATTTTACCCCGGTAATTATGGGAAAAGATACAACCCAGATAAATGTCCAGGCCCGGTTTGCCTTTTTTACCACCAAAGGCCAGATTATTGGCAACGTTACCAGCAAATCCTTAGGCGGCATAACATCAGCTTTGCCTGAATTATTTGCTGAAGCTACCCATATAAACGGAAGCGACTGGAGTATTTGGGTGGGGGCCCGATTTTTCCGGGGCGATGATATCCATGTTATCGATCATTTCTATTTTGATGACCATAGCGGACAGGGTTTTGGAGTGAAACACAAAAACACTCAATTTGCTATTGTGTTTCCTGGTTCGGTCGATACAAATTCAACACTCCCACCCTATTTTTACCTTAACATTGTAAATGGAACGCCCGTATTAGGCTTACGTAACAGGTCGGTATCTATAATTGAACATACAATTCCGGTTCAGAACGGCTATATTAAATTACTGGGTGAATTTCACCGCCTGGCTGCTGCTTTGTCTGGCGATACCGTTTCGGCCTATAATTATCCATCAGATATCGGATTTGTTGCCGGAGCGAAATATTTCAGTAATATTTCCACTTCGTTGCCTGGTTCGTTCAATGCAGTGAGCATCCGCTACGGAACAGGTATTGCAAATGGCGGCGACGGCGGAAGTAGCAAAACTTTCCTAACATATGGCGGGCCTAACATGGAGACCAATAGTTTCCGAAAAGCACATTCATTTGCTGTTACCGAAACTTTTTTATGGAATATAAGTAAAGCCTATTCGTTGAACGGATATGGGATTTATACAAAAAGCAGAGGCGCCAGCGATAGTTTAAATGTAACGCCCGACTATCTCGGCAAGCAAGTTTTATTCAACCGGAAAACAGATATTTCATTTGGGGCCAGGGGAACCTGGTACGTGACCAACTGGTTGCATTTACTTCATGAATTCGACATGGCCTGGCGTAGAGATGGAACGCAGGATGTTGCGCAGATGACCAAATTTACAATCGCTCCTACCATTGCACCAGGTTCTCAAAGAGATGTGTGGACCAGGCCTCACTTCAGGTTGGTATACAGTTTGGCACATTACAATAAATTTGCTGCCGTTAATCTTTACTCACCTTACCTGACGCAAAGCGGAAACAGGAGCTGGGGCCAATACCTGGGCGTTAAAATGGAATGGTGGATATGGTAATACCCGGTATAGTATATTCCTGAAGATTTTTGATTAACAGGTATTTAACCTGATGTACATTCCTGTTCAGTATAAACAAACTTGTTTTTGGTATTAGTTTTGTAAATTTGTGCTAATCACCATCCTTTTGTTTTTCAAAGCTATGGAAAGAATTGCACGTAGTTCCTTTACATAATTGAGGAAAGAGCAGTCTTATTAAAAACAGTTTTTAACCAGCTAACAAGGATTCTAGGAATCCAACTTTTTGACCTTTGAAAGTATTTGTTTCAGAAACAGATAAAGTACAACAAACATCATCTTTAAATAAACCCGGCATTAAACGTTAATATTTTTAGAGATGTGATATTTATTAATGTAAATTTATTGCCAGGATATTTTAATTAAACTAATTGTAAAACCAAACTCTTAAATTGAATTCAACATGAAGAAAATACTGATACTCTCTTTGTTAGCAATAACTTTAATACTTTTATCCTGCGCCGGAAGCATCAATACTTTTGGAGAATATAGCAAGAGCATCGACTTTAGTAAATACAAAACCTACGCATGGATACCATCCAACAACCCTGATCTGAATGGCCAATCGGTTGAACATATGTATGGGAAAATGGTAACAACTTTTTCGAATGCAGAATTAAAAAAGAAAGGGATGGTTATGGACACCACAAAACCTGATGCAGTTTTCAGATTTACGATGGGAATAAAAAATCAAGTGCAATACTCGCAATCACCCACCTTAAGTGTTGGAGTTGGAGTTGGCATGGGTTACGGCTATGGTTATGGGATGCCCGGATACTATGGAGGAGCTATTATCCCTGTTGCCGGGGGGAATATTACTGAAACACGGGCCGACGAAGCATCCGTGATTATTGAAATGTTCGAAACAAGTACAGGCTATATTTTGTGGACCGGCGGCGCACGTAAAACCATCGACAATTCAGCCGATAGTCACAAAAATGTGCAACTTGCCCTTCACTCCGTATTTGCGCGTTTGCCGATAAAACATACTACTAAATGATATCGTTTTTGGCTCGTTGAAGAAAATGTTTAAGGGTTTAACTTAAACAAGGGATTTTTGAACTATGGAAACAACCCCAGACATTAAACCGAAAAGGCATTTATTCAGGAAAATTCTTTTATGGGTGACGGCAGCCACGTTTGTCATCCTTTCCCTTTTGGCTGTTTATGTTTCCCGTAATTTAAACCAGCTGGTTTCCAAGGCATTGATGAAAGGCTTTAATTCCAATGTTATTTCCGATGTTTACGAACTGAAATTTGAGAAGCTCCGGATCAATATCTTTGCCGGGAGCATCAAAATATTTAATGTCGAATTGCAGCCACGTGCTGTCCCTTTGGGCCAATATCCATATATTAATAGTTCATTTAGTCTGAAAACCAGGAAGTTGATTTTAGAGGATGTTCAGCTGATGACGATGATTAGAACCGGTAAATTAGAACTTAAACGGATTGAAATCAACAAGCCTGATATCCAGCTATGGCTCAACGGAGAAAAACACATATTGCTGCCATATAAAGACACTTTGACCGGCGTTAGCGGTTCGCCTAAAAACGGCAAAAAATTTCTTAATTCCTTTATTCTTAAAGAATTTGAACTGCTTGATGCTTCGTTCCATATCAATAATACCGCAAAAGGGCGTGAGTTCATTGTTAAAAACCTTAACATCTCGCTAAGCGATCTGAACCTGAGTCAGCAACCGGGACTGGATTTATTTTCTTTTAAAAACGTTGAGCTTACTGTAGAAGCGCTTTCCGGCAACATAAAGAAAGGTGGCATAAGGAGTTTTAGCTTGAAGGATTTTAATCTAAACGTGACGGCACTTTATATCCGTAAGTCAGTTGATACGATGATTTTTAAATATCGTGATTTCCATGCCGGTACCAACAACGTAAGCATTAATACTACCGACAGCATTTTCAACATTTCCATGCAGGCCTTCAACCTTTCGTACGCAAAGAAATCCTTAAGCCTGCTCAAAATCGCTTTCAAGCCCAATATGAGCCAGGCTGCGTTGCTTAAAAGAGAAAAGTATCAAAAATCGTTGTTTTCTGTTGCGGTTGGTTCGTTGAACCTGAAAAATTTAAATTTCGATACAATCGTTTACCACCACAAATTATTTATTGATGAAATTATTCTCGATAAGGTGATGATATCTCTTTTTAAAGATAAGATGATACCGTTAGATAGAACCAAATTCCCCAATTATCTTGGTCAGAAAATAGTTTCCATACCAATTCCTTTGCATGTAAAACATGTTAGAGCAACAGGCATTAAAATGGAGAATATTGAACGAAAAGTGGATGGCAAATATGCCAGGGTAACTATTTCCCATGGCACAATCGATGCCAGAAACATCACAAACATGTCGGCAAAAGATATGCTTAGAGTCAATATTTCAGGCCTTGTCGAAAACAAAGCTCCGATAAGCCTTGTTGCTGTTTTTAGCTACCAGAAACCGCTTTTTAATTTTGATTGCAAAGTCGGTACATTTAAACTAACTGATTTGAACCAGTTGCTTGCGTCATATACACCGGCCATCATAAAAAAAGGCTATGTTGATGAAATTACTTTCTCGGGTGTAGTTACCCGCACTAATGCAAGCGGCACAATGAAATTCTTGTATCACGACCTGAATATTGACTTAAAAGTGGCTGATAAAAAATGGCAGAATACGGTGGTTGCCTTTGCAGCAAACACATACATTTCGACAAACAATCCGCCTTCGGCAGGTAAACCGCCAAAAGTTGTGCAATATTCGGCTGAGAGAGACCTGAATAAGGGTGGGTTTAATCCGATCATGCAATCCTTCATTGCAGGCCTGAAAGAAACCATGATGATGTCGAAAGAAAACAAGAAAGCATACAAGGAGGAAAAGAAGCGATGGAAACTCAGGGGTAATTAAAGACGCATGGCATGAAGCGATAAAAGGGTTCTGAGTATCTTCAGATTAAAATTTGTATAATGTAGTGAACAGGCAGATACCAACCCAAAGCAAAAAGATTTCCGAATTGGAAACCTTTTTGCAACTTTCAAAAGAGCAAAACACTTCTTTAGAATATTCTGACTTTAATATTCCTGCTACGCAACACTAGAAAGAAACAGCCGCTCCAAGTTGTAGATAATGACTGGAGGCGCCATTGTTAATTTGTGTCAGCCCCCAGTGGTAGCGCATTTCCAGGGTAAATATCATAATCTTTACTCCTGCACCCAGGAAAAGTGGGACATCTACTGTTTTTGATTTTTGAGCGTCAGTAGGAGATGCAGAGTTGCCGTTAACAAAAACTTTTTCCCCTACTTTAAAATTTCCGGCTAACCCTCCCAGTGCAAAAACTGGCCCTATTTTGACCTTGGCATAAACAGGGATGCTAAGGTAATTCAATACCTGTTTGTTATTATCATCCATTTTCATCCCGGTTTGCATGTATTCCAGCCCTATTCCCAGGTGAATTGCCGGAATGATTTTATTGTCCTTAAACAATCCAACATAGAAACTACCATAAGGATCTGTTCCTGTAATTTGTGAGCCGCTTTTATAAAAAGCTGAACTCTGATAACCGGCACGGATTCCGATTTTATCCTGTGCCTTTAATGATAAAAAGCCAAATGTAAAAAAAACTAATAGCATTAAATTTCGTTTTTTCATAGCTGTGGATTTCAATTAAGTACTATTACGTTAGGCAAATATAACGAACTATAAGAATATTAGTTCAGATTCATATAAATAATCGCTTCATTTTGTTTCCCCAGCTTAAATATTCTATTTAAGACAGTCTAATATTAGAGGTTACAGTAAGCA
>CAIWMA010000415.1 GCA_903913645.1 uncultured Bacteroidales bacterium
AAAATCCTGAAAAACATTAATGGAATTGATTTTATTACTCTCGATATCCGTGATGTAGTAAGGCATAAACTGGTAACCAGAATCATAAACGCATATGAAAAGAAGGAATAGTTATTTTGCCGATCTTTCCATTTCCGGAATTAATATTATATAAACCACAGAGGCACAGAGAACACAGATTCGCACGGAGAAAATTCACAATAAATATGTCCGTGTTTCTTTGTATTTTCTGTTTCTTCGTGTTAATACATCTATATAATGCAAAGATTGGATTTTATTAAAAGGAAATATTAACACCATTGTTGAAAACTTAACAGGCAATTATCACTTTGATAATCCCTTGCAGGCAAATCCTTTGTAATTTTGCGACTCTGAGAATCATTCCTGAATTCAGAAATAACCCTGTTTATAAAAGCAATTTCATATGCAAAACGCCATCACACGCACCGACTTCACATTTCCCGGACTCAAAAGCCTTTACATCGGCAAAGTACGTGACGTTTATAATATTGATGATGAATTGCTGATTATGGTTACCAGTGACCGGATTTCAGCGTTCGATGTTGTGCTTCCACGCGCTATTCCATACAAAGGACAAGTCTTGAACCAGATCGCTTCTAAATTTTTAGATGACACATCAGATATAGTTCCCAACTGGAAAATTGCCACGCCCGATCCTATGGTGACCGTTGGCCGCCTATGTGAACCGTTTAAAGTGGAAATGGTAATCCGTGGTTACCTGAGCGGGCATGCCTGGCGCGAGTACAAAGCTGGAAAACGCAGCATTTGCGGGGTTGCTATGCCAGACGGGATGAAAGAAAATGATATGTTCCCAAATCCCATCATCACTCCTACTACCAAAGCTTCTGTTGGCCATGATGAAGACATTTCGAAAGAAGAAATCCTGAAGCAGAACATTGTAAGCCAGGAAGATTATGAAATGCTCGAAAAATACACAATGGCAATTTTTGAACGCGGCACACAAATAGCTAATGGTATGGGCTTGATTTTGGTTGACACCAAATACGAATTCGGAAAAGCCAATGGTGAAATATTCCTGATCGACGAAATTCACACACCCGATTCTTCCCGCTATTTCTATAAAGAAGGTTATGAAGATCGCCAGTCTAAAGGTGAACCGCAGAAACAATTATCAAAGGAATTCGTGCGTGAATGGCTGATGGCAAATGGTTTCCAGGGAAAGGAAGGCCAGCAGGTTCCTTTTATGGATGATGATTTCGTAGACCTTGTTTCGGAACGCTATATCGAATTATATGAAAATATTACCGGCGATAAATTCGAACGTGCTGATGCGAGCAATGTGCCGGCACGCGTTGAAAGTAATATTAAAAAATTCCTTGAAGCTTATTATAGGTAATGTTTGATTGCGGATTGCGGATTGCGGATTTTGCTACTCTTTTCACCACCAATATCCATTAACTATTTTCCTCTCAATACTTTCCAAGTATCTTTACGAAAGACTTCAGTTCACGGGCTTTTTCTTTCATGCCACTATCGATGTACGCTTTCATCAGGTCGTAACACCATCGCTTAAGAACAGCAATGTTATCGGCTGGTTTAAAGCAATTTAATGTTGGTACGATACCGGCTTTTTCCAAATATAATAGTATTTCTTTCCTGGTGAAAACTGCACCCATGGCAAACGGGTTGATATAAAACTTAACCTCACTGGTAGGCTTATAGTCATCCTTAAAATCAGTAGGGATATGTGTAAAACAGGCAATAAAATTCCCGGTAAGATCAACTCCTTTAACAGGCAGCATCAACTTCTGGGCGACAATTATATAAAGCATGCCTATTGAGACCGCATTTCCATGCTTCGATTGCAACAAATTATTAAGGAAGTAATGATCCGGTACATGGATATCGGTTATCTCGCCAAATATTTCAATTATCCCAAACAAAACATGGTTGAGTACTTTGATTTTCTCAAGACTGGTAAGATTTTCGTTTAATTCAATCCATACCGAGCGTGTAAGCTTATTCAGATCAGCCAACAACTTTTCTTCTTCCAGGTTTGGATATTGAAACCTTGTGGCAATCAGGTATCCACGAAGCAAGTCTTGTCCTCCATCTGCAACCCAGTCTTCCAATTCCTTGAACAGACTATCGTATTGAAGACTGTGTACAAGTTCTTCAATCCGTTGCCGGGTTAAATTATCATTTGTATTAAACCATGCTTCTTCAAGCGGTTCAACAGCCGGGAGTCCAAGTGTAAGAATTTCAGAGCTCACCTGATGAAAAGCTTCCTGGTCGGGATCATCAAGCAAGTGAATCAGCAGTTCAAGGTGGTCCATATTAAAATCGTCAGGCATTGGTTTTTGGGTTGCTTAAAATTACGGCAGTTCTATATCAGCTGATAACGGTTTGATAATTAGTTTTCAACAAACGAAGGTTGAAATCGAAAATGCCGATTTTCATTGATATACTTTATTATCAGAATAAAAATGAACCTTTGGATAACAGGTTCTGAGATAATTTTTCAATAACAAATCAGGGTAAAATCCTGATGATGTGTATTATTATAAAATTCTATCGGATTAGCATTATTTTTTATGAAAAAGGGCTTAAACTACTTACCAATTAAACTTGTTACGCTACTAATCATCTTCGTTTTTTGTAATCACTCACTATCCGCCCAATCATACAATGAAATTTTAGGCAGACCAACGGAGTCAACAATTACTATCAGTATTTTATCTTCTCAATCTATAGAAGTATATTGGGAATATGCAACTGTTTCAGGGTTATATTCACTTACAACACCTGTTGCAACAGTGCTGAAAGATATTCCTTTTGAATTCGATTTTACCAGTCTACTACCAGACACAAAGTATTACTACAGAACACGATACCGAATTATCGGATCAGTTGCAACCTTTTCATCCGGTGCTGAGCATACTTTTAGGACACAACGGGCAAAGGGCAGCACATTTTCTTTCACACTGGAAGCGGATGAACACCTGTACGATAAAAAAGGTGTCCGCAGTCTTTACCAGATTTGCCTTGCAAACCAGGCTGCCGACAATCCTGATTTTATGCTTTCGCTTGGCGACATTTTCGGCGACGATCATTATCCGACTACCATCACTTCTTCGCAAATGGATCTGCTGCACAAGGATTACAGGCAATATCTGGGGCAGATATGCCATTCGGTTCCATTTTATGTGTGCCTTGGAAACCACGAAGGCGAATTTGCTTATTACCTGGCCCAAAATCCGCCAAACAATATAGCTGTGTATGCAACCCTTTCCAGGAAATTCTATTATCCGAATCCGTATCCAAACAACTTTTACAGCGGCAACAAAGATGTGGAACCATACGGGATGGGCAATCCTGAGAATTATTATGCCTGGACATGGGGAGATGCACTTTTCGTTGTTTTAGATGCATACCGCGATCAATGTGATACTTCGGCGAAGCCCACAAACTGGAATTGGTCACTGGGATTACCCCAATATACCTGGCTGAAAAACACACTCGAAAGCAGCACTGCGAAATATAAGTTTGTATTTGCGCACCATGTCCGCGGCCAGGGAAGAGGTGGAATTACCAATGCAAAACTATTCGAATGGGGAGGATATGAGCAGAATGGCACAACATGGGGATTTACTAAAAACCGGCCGGGCTGGGCAAAACCAATCCATCAGTTATTTGTAGATAACGGTGTAAATATTTTTTTTCAGGGGCACGATCACCTTTTTGCACATGAAGTATTGGATGGTGTAACCTACCAGGAAGTTCCTATGCCAAGCGATTCAACTTATGAAATCGGAATGCTGGCTAATTCTTCTGCTTATGTTTCGGATACGTTGGGTGGATCCGGCCACCTCAAAGTAACTGTAGCCCCGGAAGATGTTAAGGTTGATTTTGTAAGGGCGTACTTGCCTGCTGATGAAGTTTCCGGCACACATCATAACCGGGAAGTTGCGTTCAGCTATTCGGTAGGCGGTAGTCCTGAGACTGGCATGAATGAAAGTATTGATTCCAGAACTATAAATATTTATCCTAATCCGGCAAAAGATCAGTTGATCGTTAGTTTACCTGAAGGAACTGGTGATTTCAGGATACGGCTGACTAATATGGTCGGACAAATAATGCTTGAATCAAACACAGAAAATATAGATTTAAGTAGCTTAAAAAGGGGGATTTATCTCCTGAATCTATACAGCCAAAAGTATAATCTGAACAAAAAAATTATCATCCAATAAATACACTAACCTGCACTTCTGCCTGACCGCCAAAACCTGAATTATGAAATTACTCTTACTTTTTTTTATTGCAATCCTGCTCGGGAACAAGTTAGTTAACGGTCAAAATTACACTGAAATACTAGGACGACCTACCAATACTTCAATCACAATCAGCATATTGTCGGATCAGAAAACAGATATATATTGGGAATATAGCACTGTTCCGGGTAGCTATTCCAATTCTACGTCAACATTTGTTGTCGAAAAGGATCTGCCACTGGAAGCAGATTTTACCGGGCTGCTCCCCGACAAACAATATTTTTACCGTACCAGGTTCCGGCCAACCGGTAACACATCCGCTTTTTTAACAGGAAATGAACATTCATTTCATACACAGCGAGCCAAAGTAAGCACTTTCACCTTTGCCATCGAAGCCGATCCACATCTCGACACCAACTCAAATCCATTGTCGTATGCCCTCACTTTAAAGAATATACTTTCGGAAAAACCTGATTTCCTGATTGATTTAGGTGATATTTTCATGTCGGAAAAACAGCCGGTCATCAACCAAACTGTAATTACCGACCGGCATCTTCTTTTTCGACCTTATTTTAATGAAGTTTGTAGTTCGGTACCGCTTTACCTTGTTTTAGGAAATCATGAAGGTGAATTAGGCTGGCTTTTGAATGGCACAGCGAACAGCATTCCTGTAATGACTTCAAATACAAGGAAATTGTATTATCCAAATCCGTTGCCTAATACATTTTATTCAGGAAATACAAAGGAGGAACCTTTTGTAGGGTTACGCGAAAACTATTATGCATGGGAATGGGGAAACGCGCTTTTCATCATACTGGATCCTTTCTGGTACACGGTTAAGAAACCGGATTGGGGTTGGACCCTCGGGCAGGAACAATACAATTGGTTTAAAAATGTAATCACTACCAGCCAGGCTAAATTTAAGTTTGTTTTTTGCCACAACCTTTTAGGGGGAAAAGGCAGCGATGCCCGCGGAGGCACCGAATACGCAGGCATGTTCGAGATGGGAGGCAACAACCTTGATAACAGCTGGGGGTTTGATTCATTTCGGCCAAACTGGGAAAAGCCAATCCATACTTTAATGGTCGAGAATAATGCAACGATTTTCTTTCATGGGCACGATCATTTTTACGGAAAACAGGAAAAAGACGGAATCGTTTACCAGGAGGTGCCTCAGCCTTCGAACAAGAATATTACCAATATTTCAGCTATCCAATACGGATATGTTGATGGTCTCTTTTTGCCGGGACGGGGTTATTTGCTGGTTACGGTTTCCGATGCCAACACTAAAGTTGAGTATATAAACACATACCTGCCAAACGAAGAAAATGCCTCGCGTAAAAATGGAGATATTGCAGATTCATACGAAATTTCTTTGCCTGTTACAGGCATTGAGGATATAAAAGAATTCCCTTCTTCTTTTCAGCTAAACCAAAATTATCCGAATCCGTTTTCGGGCGAAACATCGATTTCGTATTCAATACCGGTAGCAGATCAGGTTCGCATGCAGGTCTTTGACGTTTTCGGAAGACAGGTTGTTAGCCTGCCTAACAAATTCCAACAGCCCGGAAAGTATACGGTTACGTTCAATTCCGATAAATTATCATTCTCTGAAGGCATTTATTATTTCAGGATAACAGTAGGTAATGAATCGAAAAGTCTGAAAATGATATGCAAAAAATAAACGAAAAACACGAAAAAAAAATATGTACAAATTACATTGATGCGACATAATATCAATTTCTGCTTACAAAACAATTTATTCTACTGATAAAAATCACCAAACCATTGATTGTTTTTGACTTGAAGTTTTTGTGACAATAATTTTGTCCTAACAAGGAAATTGGAAATTATAAGTTCAGAAATACATTAAAACGAACCTAACTATGCACTGTTTCAACAGACTTAAATTCATTATTCTGGCTGCTATTGGCTTGTCGTTCTGTGAATTGCACGCGCAAAAAATGCTCCCTTTCAGGCTGCCCGATTCCGGGCAGGCAAGCAGTTTTACACCATCGCAGGGTGAAGACGCAGATTTTGTAATCAATCCACAATCCTTTACCGATAACGGCGATGGGACAATAAATGATAATATTACCAAACTGATGTGGCAAAAATCGGATGGTGGCGAAATGACCTTTGAAAATGCCGCTGCTTATTGCAAAAACCTGTCATTAGGAGGATATTCGGATTGGCGACTGCCAACGGGCACCGAACTTTTCAGCATTAATAATTTCGATCATCTTAATCCTGCTTTAAACACCTTTTACTTTACAACAACCCTTGCCGAATATTGGTGGACCAGCGAAGTTCAGGCTGATGATGCTTCAAAAGTGTGGGTAACAAATGCCGGTGGCGGGATTGGCGCTCATCCGAAATCAGAAACCATAAGTGCCGGGGGAATTAAAAAGTTTCATATAAGGGCAGTTCGCAATCCTGTAACGACTTCATTTTCTGTTTCTCACTTTACCACAAATAGCAATGAAACAATTACAGATAATTATACTGGTTTGACTTGGCAGAAAACACAATCGCCCACCACACTTTCGTGGGAAGAAGCTTTGGCGTATGCCAATATTAATTCGCTGGCAGAAAAAACTGACTGGCGGCTTCCAAATATCAAGGAATTGCAATCATTGAATGATCCGACTCGTTCAAAACCATCCTTCAATAAAACATATTTCCCGAACTGTCTTTCAGGAAACTACTGGTCATCCACTTCAATGATGAATTCAACTACCAAAGCCTGGGATATAAATATTGACTACGGAATTGTTTCGTATAACGACAAAACACTGAAAGAAAATGTTTTGTTGGTCAGAGGAGGAATAGATAATACCGATTTAAATATTTCGGAAGCGCTGATTCCTGGAGGCGAATTTGAAATGGGCGATCATTTTGGATTTGTCGATCCAAGCCATCCCAGCGATGAATTGCCGCTTCACACGGTTAAAGTCAACTCGTTTTATATGGAGAAAACGGAAGCAAGCAATCTGCAGTTTCTGGCATATTTGAACGATGCATTATTGAAAGGTTTGATAGAAGTAAAAAGCAACATTGTTTACGCTAAAGGAGGCAGCGATATTTATTGCTACACCAATCAATACGCATCCTATTACAGCATTGGTTATGATGGCAAAGTCTTTTCAATCGTGGATTTCAGGGCTAATCATCCTGTTACCGGGATTATGTGGTTTGGCGCGGCAGCCTACTGCAACTGGCTGAGCTTAAAAAACAACCTGAACGAATGCTACAATCTTACAACCTGGACTTGCGATTTTACTCAAAACGGGTACCGGCTTCCCACCGAAGCCGAATGGGAATATGCCGGAAGAGGTGGGCAAACCAATCCTTACTTTAATTATCCCTGGGGCAACGACCAGGACATTACCAAGGCAAACTGGCCCGATTCAAAAGATCCCTATGAAGGAACCAGTGCTGCATTGTATCCTTTTACAACACCGGTAGGTTTTTATGACGGTACGCTTCGCTTGAAATCAGATTATAACTGGCCGGGAAGCGCCATCAGCTACCAGACTTCCAATGGCGCAAATGGTTTCGGGCTATATGATATGGCGGGGAATGTATGGGAACTTATTAATGATTGGTACGGCCAGAACTATTACAGCATAAGTCCATACGATAATCCAACAGGACCGGCTACAGGATTCATTATGCCCGACGGCAAAGCTTACCGGGGCATGCGTGGTGGAAACTGGTACAATGGATATACGACAACTACCATAAACGACGGGCATTCGCGGGTTTCGAACCGAAATCCTTCCTATTACCGCGGACCGCAGGATCCGAATCATCCCTGGTATCATATAGGTTTCCGCACTGTCAGAAGTTTCTCCGAAATTCCGACTGGAATTCGTGATACTCAAACAAACTCAGGGCAATCAATTATGAATTACCCTAATCCGTGCAAACTTTCGACCTCAATCCAGTTCAGTCTTCCAAAAGCCGCTATGGTTAAATTATGCATATATAATTCGTTGGGAAAGCTAATGGAAACATTAGTAAATGAAGGACTCAGCGAAGGACCTCATATGTATATATGGAATGCTGAAAACCAACGGAATGGCATATATTTCTGTTCACTTCAGTATGACAAACAGATTGTTACAAATAAAATAATTGTCACCAAATAATTTTCCTTTATGAAAATACTATCTTCTTTAATTATTCTACTTCTTCCTGCGATCAATTTACTGGCACAGGAAAGTTTTATGGTCCCAACCGAAACAAGGTACTGGGACGAGTCGAATGCATACAACGGGTACACTCTGTTTGGTACGCGTGGCACTTCCTATTTAATTGATATGGAAGGGCATGTGGTACATACCTGGCCCATCGGCACAAATCCAAGACTCACTGAAGCAGGTACTTTACTTGATGCTGTCGGTGGCAACCCGAGTAACCAGAATACCTGGAGAGAACTTGACTGGAGCGGCAATACGGTGTGGCAATATTCCGAATCACGTTCGAATTACCATGGGCATCACGATTTTGCGAAAATCTACAATCCCAAACTTGGCGATTCGACCTTTATCTATATCGCAAATAAAGATTTAACGTCAGCACAATGTCTTAACGCAGGTTGCAGTCCATCAAACAGTTACACCAACGCACAAATGGATGCAATAGTTGAGGTTGACCGTTCAGGAAATGTGATCTGGGAATGGTGGTTTTTCGACCATGTGGTACAGGATATTGACGCGACTAAACCAACGTATGGTGTTGTGGCTAACACACCCGGGAAAATTGATTTGAATCTGCGCGGCAATCCTGTAAAAAGCGATTGGATGCACTGTAACTCCCTCGATTACAACCAGGAACTGGATCTTATGGTTATTAATTCTGTTCATGGTGAATTTTATGTTATTGACCATGGGAATACATTTATCCCGAATGATGCCGACAGCACTTTATCTCTTGCAGCATCAGCCAAAGGTGACTTTAAGTATCGTTTCGGCGATCCGGCCAAATACGACAAAGGCGATCCGCCTTCGGTGCTCGATAACTGGGAAAAGGCCACTTCCGGGCATAAGCAGCTTGGAGGCTCCCATGATATACAATTGATAAAACCGGGTTTGCCAGGTGAAGTAAACTTACTGGTTTTCAACAATGCTGAAAATCTT
>CAIWMA010000416.1 GCA_903913645.1 uncultured Bacteroidales bacterium
ATATCTACCTGTTGTTTTACATTATCTACAACATAGGCAAACTTACCTCCTATTGTTTTATTTCCAGCCTCAATTTTAGGATCAACTTTTAACGGTAATATAGCTTGAGTGCGTCGATCTCTACCTTGCTTTGCTGAACCGCCAGCAGAATCTCCTTCCACTAAAAACAATTCAGACAAGGCGGGATCTTTTTCTTGGCAATCAGCCAATTTTCCTGGCAGTCCAGCGATATCTAATGTGGTTTTTCTTCGAGTCATTTCCCTTGCCTTACGTGCAGCTTCTCTTGCGCGCGCGGCATCGATAATTTTACCAACGATAGTTTTTGCTATTTGTGGTTTTTCTAACAAAAACTCCTGTAATTTTTCATTCATCGTTGATTCAACTAGCGGCTTTACCTCTGAAGATACTAATTTATCTTTAGTTTGCGATGAAAACTTTGGATCAGGTACTTTAACTGACAAGACTGCTGTTAAGCCTTCTCTAGCATCATCCCCAGTAGTTGAGACTTTTTCTTTTTTAGCTAAGCCACTAGCTTCTATGTATTGATTGATTGTACGTGTTAAAGCACCTCTAAAACCTGCTAAATGACTTCCACCATCACGCTGTGGGATATTATTAGTGTAACAAAAGACATTTTCTTGATAAGAGTCGTTCCATTGCATTGCAACTTCTACCGTAACCCCTTCTTTTTCTGCAATAAAATGGAATACTTCAGGAAATAATGGTGTTTTATTTTTATTAAGATGCACCACAAACGCACTAATACCGCCTTCAAATTCAAAAACATCTTGTCTATCTGTTCTCTCATCATTAAGGCTAATACGTACACCTGAATTTAAAAATGATAATTCACGTAATCTTTTTGCCAAAATATCATAATGAAATTCTATGTCAGTAAAAGTTTCTGTACTAGGTTTAAAATTAATTAAAGTACCTGAACCTTCAGCTGGACCAACTGATGCTAAAGGAGCAACAGGATTACCCATGCGATATTGTTGCTTATATAACTGACCATTTTTACGTACTTCTAAATTTAACTCTTCAGATAATGCATTTACTACAGAAACCCCAACGCCGTGTAAACCTCCCGACACCTTATAGGCATTGTCGTCGAACTTACCTCCAGCATGAAGTATTGTCATAATAACTTCAGCTGCTGATCTACCCTCTTCTTTATGAATATCTACTGGGATTCCACGACCATCATCAGAAACAGTTACCGAGCCGTTACTATGTATAACAACTTTTACTTCCTTACAATATCCAGCTAACGCTTCATCAATGGAATTATCAACAACTTCAAACACCATATGATGTAAGCCTGAGCAATCATCTCTATCTCCAATATACATTCCTGGTCGTTTTCTAACCGCATCCAGTCCCTTTAGAACCTGAATATTTGAACTATCATATTGTCCGCTATTGTTACTCATGATTTTCTCACTTTACTGTAATTGTGAATGTTCCACATGAAACATTACACTTGTATTATGTTGCCCTGTTCCACGTGGAACATTTTATAATTTTCTATATGACTTAGATCACCAAAATCCAATGGCTCAGTAGTAGTAATAAATACTTGGCATTCTAATTCAATTAAATATTGTAGTAATTTGGCTCTATTAATAAGATCTAATTCAGCCGCAAAGTCATCAATAAGGAAACAACCAACATTACTATGTTGGTTTTTTAGTAACTGCATTTGCGCCAACTTTAAACTCATCACTAATAATTTAAGTTGGCCTCGAGAAACAAAATCTTTCGCTAAGCGACCATTGACCACTATTTGGATATCACCGCGATGAGGTCCACTATGAGTAAATCCAAAACGAAGATCCTTATCAAGATCTTCTGTAAAAATAAACGCTAACTCCTTATCAGTATTCCACCCCGATAAGAAACGTAAATCCACATCATTAAGATCAAGAAACTTTGCAACGATTTCAATAAACACAGGTTTAAATTTAAGTAAATAACTTTGCCGGTAATTGTTGACCATTGTACCGTAATAAACCAATTCGTTATTCCAAACATTAAGTTGTTTAAGAGAACGGGTCTTTAATAATGAATTACGGTGA
>CAIWMA010000417.1 GCA_903913645.1 uncultured Bacteroidales bacterium
ATTAAATTGTTTAAAATAACTTTCAATTTCAGCTTTTGTAAACTCCATCGTTTCCAAGGATAGAAAAGTTGTATTAGAACCCCTTACATCATTCCAAAGTTGCTTGCGAAAATCATTGTTACTAGCTATACTTTTGTTATTTACCAAATACTCTTTATAAATCAACTGCTGAATTGGTAAATTTGAGACTGAATAAAAATATCTTTCACAATTTCGTTCTCTGTATTGATAAAGGGAGGCTTTCCCTTCAATAAGAACTTTTAAAAACAATCGTTCCTCCGACCAGTCTGGATTTCGTTGTGTAGACAAGGTAGTTAATTCCTCTGAAGAACGGTCGATTTTAGTATCTACCCTAATAAATTTCGAGATACCAATAATACCGAACTCTCTTACATTAAAGGAGTTGCCTTTCTGAAGTACGTCCTGAACACTCAACTTATAATCAAATTCAACAGGATTGTTTTTCCAATCATAATTTTTAATTAAACACTCAATTCTATGATTTTCATTATCAATTAAATAGCCTTTTTCAAACTTAATTTGACTATAAGAATAGGTTGTACCTAATACCAGTATCAGAAATAATAATTTGATTTTCATCTATGTATATTTAAGATAATTAATACGCAAACACCAATTGATGCACTGCCTATAACCTGGAAGGATTCCAGCTCAGGAATCAACTCCCAATCCAAAATGTTTATAGAAAATAGTTAATGGTTAATTATTAAGCACAAACCAACAACTTGAGTTCCACCTAATTCCTATTAACCATTAACGATTCAATCATTAACTATTTTCTTTCCTAACTACCCTTTATAGAAAGGCATTTTAACAACCAGTGCTTTGATCGCTTTATCGCGGATGCTGATAAATATTTCGCTGCCTGCCTTCGCGTAAGCAATTGGCACATATGCCATTCCAATTCCTTTTTTAACTGATGGGCCCATGGTTCCGCTTGTAACAATACCAATTTTAAGGCCGGCAGCGTCCACAACATCATATCCGTGGCGAGGAACGCCTTTATCAATCAGTTCGAAACCAACAAGGCGGCGTGATATTCCTTCGGTTTTTTGTTTCAGGAAAATGTCTTTATTGATAAAAGCTTTTGAATCTGTAAATTTGGTAATCCAACCCAAACCGGCTTCGATAGGTGAAGTGGTGTCGTCAATATCATTTCCGTAAAGACAAAAACCCATTTCGAGGCGCAAGGTATCGCGGGCTGCCAGTCCTATTGGCTTGATACCAAATTCAGCACCGGCTTCCATCACAGCATCATAAATCTTAACCGCATCTTCATTAGCCATATAAATTTCACATCCACCGGAACCGGTATAACCTGTGGTTGCAAAAATCACATCTTTTACACCAGCAAAATCAAGTTTTTTGAAAGTGTAATATTCCATATCTGTAATGATGGTGGTTGTGAGTTTCTGCATTGCTTTGAGTGCAAGAGGTCCCTGAACGGCAAGCTGCGCAATTTCGTCGGACGCATTATAGAGAATTGCACCGACTTTATTCTGGCTAAGCATCCATTCCCAATCCTTTTGCATGTTCGAAGCATTTACAACCAGGAGGTATGTTTCAGCATCTACACGGTAAACGAGTAAATCATCTACAATTCCACCTTTCCCATTTGGAAGACAAGAATACTGAACTTTTCCATCCTGCAAAACCGAGGCATCATTGGTAGTTACATATTGTATAAAAGCCAATGCATTCGGTCCTTTCACCCATATTTCGCCCATATGTGAAACATCAAAAACGCCAAGTTTGGTACGTACGGTCTCATGCTCATCGTTGATACCCGAAAATTGGATCGGCATATTGTAACCGGCAAAAGGGAGCATTTTGGCTCCTAAAGCTTCATGAATCAGTGTAAATGCGGTATTTTTCATTTAAATAAGTATTAGTATGTTTGGATAAATTTTTCTGGTTGAATAAAGAATTTATAATCAAAAGCGATGAGGTGAAAACAAGTTCCTGAAGCACTTTTCATGCGGCAAAAGTAAGAAATTGGAAACATCCCCGACAATAAACATGCACTAAGTATCAGAAATATATCAACTATATTTTTCCAGTTTATACATTAAAATTAACGGTTGTGCCAAGCCTCTAAAAGTCCGGCTTTGATGATTCGTAAAAAGGATTCTTAAAAATTTATTTTTTTTAATAAACAGTTAAAATTACCATAATTTACGGTTGGCTTTTCTCTACTTTTGTGAAAAATATGTAAGCATGCTGAAAATTGGAGTTATTGGCGCCGGCCACCTTGGTAAAATTCACATTAAATGCATTAACGAAATTCCCGAGTATCAACTTGTAGGTTTTTTTGATAACGATGAGTCAAATGCCAAAGTTGTATCAAATGAATTCGGAATCAAAAATTTTG
Source organism: uncultured Bacteroidales bacterium (assembly GCA_903913645.1). Taxonomy (GTDB): domain Bacteria; phylum Bacteroidota; class Bacteroidia; order Bacteroidales; family UBA4417; genus UBA4417. The sequence continues at coordinate 2,393 of CAIWMA010000417.1, forward strand.
CTTCTATCGATGAATTGATAAATGAAGTAGATGTTATAGATATTGTAACGCCTACAATTGCTCATTTTGAACATGCAGCTCATGCATTAAAACAATTCAAACACGTATTTATTGAAAAACCGATTGTTGCTTCACCTGAAGAAGCGTTAAAGTTGATTGAGATAGCCGGCGAGGCAAATGTAAAAGTCCAGGTTGGCCATGTTGAACGATATAACCCTGCCTTTATAGCAGCAGCACCGTTTATTGATAATCCAATGTTTATTGAAGTGCACAGGCTTGCCAATTTCAATCCGCGCGGTACAGACGTTCCGGTAATCCTGGATCTGATGATACATGATATCGACATAGTTTTACATACTGTTCATGCCAATCTGCGGAAAATAAGTGCCAGCGGTGTTGCGGTAATGACAGATACGCCAGATATTGTTAACGCCCGCTTAGAATTTGATAATGGATGTGTCGCTAACCTCACTGCCAGCCGAATTTCATTAAGCCCAATGCGTAAAGCCCGGTTTTTTAAGCGCGATGCTTATATCTCTGTCGATTTTTTGAATAAGAAAGCAGAAGTAGCATTTTTAAAAAGTATAGATGCTGGAAATACTAATCCTTTTGTACCTATCTGGGACCCAGGAAACGGGAAAGAAGCTAAACAGATCCATTTTGAAAGGCCTGAAATAAAGCATACTAATGCCATCCAATCTGAACTTTCAAGTTTTGCCCAGGCAATCATTGGAAATACTACACCTGATGTAACTATCAACGATGGTTACCTCGCATTGAAAGTAGCACACCAGATACTAGAAAAAGTGGAATATGGCCTTAATAAATTTAACCCTATCCCGGATTGAAACCAAAAGGAAATCAAATTTAATATCCTAAAAAGAGTAAAATCATCTTGAAAATCCTTACGAAAGACACTTACGTTAACGTTAAATCGTCCGCATTTATGACAGTTAACTAATTAATAATGAACAAAAAAGCACAAACTGCCAAATTTGTTATTGCCGACTTGTTTTCAGCATGTCTAGCGTGGAGTATTTTCTTCTTTCTTCGCAAATCTGCTGAATTACAACAGATGCACGACACTTTGCAGATCGTACTCAACGACTTTAAATTTTACATCGGGGTAATTACGGTTCCGGTTTTCTGGCTTTTTTTGTATGCATTATCCGGCTCATACCACAAAGTCTACCGGAAGGCGCGGATGCGCGAACTGGGGCAGACCCTGTTCATTTCAATTATCGGAGTTATCATAATTTTTTTCGCTCTTATTCTTGACGATGTTGTCCATACGTATAAGAATTATTATAATTTATTCGTCACCCTGTTTCTTTTACATTTCCTCATAACTGTAACGATAAGGCTTATACTCACTTCGCGCAACCTGTACAAACTAAAACGCGGTATAGTTGGATTTAACACCATCATTGTGGGCAGCAATGGAAATGCTATTTCCATTTACAACGAACTTGAGCGCCAGCCTAAAGCTTCCTTTAACCGCTTTGTCGGGTTTGTGCATGCTGCTAAATATCCGGGGTATAAACTTGAAAAATTCATTCCTAACCTGGGGCATTTCTCCAATCTTCGTCACCTGATCACCGAATTGAATATTGAGGAAGTGATTATTGCCACCGAACGTTCCGAGCACAATACAATTGAACAGATAATTTCTGCGATAGAGGATTCGGATGTACTTATTAAAGTGATTCCGGATATGCAGGATTTTGTCCTAGGAACCGTAAAAACCACATCTCTTTTCCAGACTCCGCTCATCCAGGTATCTTTCGACTTTATGCCTCCCTGGCAGTTCAACCTGAAAAGATTCCTAGACATCGTTCTTTCACTTATTGCAATTATTATACTGGCACCTGTTTTCCTGGCTTGCATCATAGGGATAAAGATGTCATCAAAAGGCCCTGCATTTTATTTCCAGGAACGCATCGGTATAAATGGCAAAGCTTTTATGATTCCAAAATTCCGCTCTATGGAAATTGATGCTGAGAATGGAACGCCTATACTTTCTTCGAAAGATGATCCCAGGGTAACCTCGTTTGGCAAATTTATGCGCCGGACCCGACTCGATGAAATACCCCAGTTTTTCTCCGTTCTGAAAGGAGATATGTCACTGGTTGGCCCAAGACCAGAGAGACAGTATTTTATTGACCAGATTGCACAACGCGCTCCTCACTACCGTTTATTATTAAAAGTTAAGCCGGGAATCACTTCCTGGGGACAGGTAAAATACGGATATGCCGAAAATGTAGATCAGATGATCGAACGCCTGAAATTTGATATTCTTTACCTTGAAAACATGTCGATTGCTATGGATATTAAAATTATGGCTTATACCTTACTTACTGTGATAAGGGGAAGTGGACAGTAGAATTTGGAGATTAGGGTTTAGGGTTAGGGAATTTGGGTGAGAAGCAATTTATGAACTATTTTTAATTGCATTTTTTAGTTTAAGTATTCAATCAATTTCAATTCGTTAATTATGGATCAGTTTAAAATTCTTACGATTAATAGTATTAACGATCGGTACTTTAAAGAATTCTGGCCTATATATTGTAAAAGTTTTCCGCTTAACGAAAGAAGGACCATTGAACAACAAAGTGCAATCATCAATAAATTTGGATATACTCTAAATGTATTTCTCACAGACAGTCAACTAATGGGATTTATTGCTTACTGGACGACAAAAGAATTCATTTTTATTGAACACCTTGCTATTGCGCCACAATTCAGAAATCAAGGACAGGGAAATGCTATTTTGAGTTCATTTGTTGAAAATAATGCCATTCCTGTCATTCTTGAAATTGAACTTCCGATTGACAAAACAACCCAAAGCAGGCTCCGTTTTTATGAATCACTTTGCTTTAAAATGAATAGCCACACTCATTTTCAACCTGCGTATCATATTGGTGACGAACCTGTTCCAATGAAAATACTTTCCTATCCAGATGGTATGAGCGATTCAACGTACCAACAATTTGCCCGGTATCAGAAAGAAATTATGATGGGTTAGGGTCAAAAATTCGTAAATTTGTGATTACTGATTTCTATTTTAAAACATCATGAAAAGCAAGTTAGTATTGCTGCTTTTAATTTTAGCAACAATTTTTCTTCGTTGTGAAAAAATAAAATCCGAAAACTCTGCGATAATAACCGGAGCAGATATGGCAATGTGTGCATGCTGTGGGGGATATTTTATTGATATCGAAGGAGTTCAATACCGTTTTGAAAAGTCAGGATTACCAGCAAATTTTACTTTCAAAGATACTGAGTTACCATTAAAAGTTGAACTGAATTGGGAACTGAAATCTGAAATATGCAAAGGATCGAATTGGATTAAAATATCAGATATTAGAAGATTATAGACTTTAGAGCAGATATAGTAAAACTTTGCTCAATAAAAGTTTTGCATTCTCAAATACTTCCATTTTCAATCATAAGCACAATACGCTCAACATCAGCATCTGCGCCAAGCGGATCGTATTTTACTTTTAGATTATACCCAAATAAGCGTGCAAATGACTGGTAGAAAAAAGCCCTGAAATGACCCCTGAAATCTACAACTATGTCGTATGAGCAATTATTCGTCTGACGGTCAATTAATTTCAATAATATCTTTCCTTGCGAAATAGTTAAATCCTTTAATTCATTACCAAACTGAGCCTCAATTTCATCTTCTGCCTGCTTCATCATTTCCTTCTGAACCTTTTCGCTTTTAATGCCGGCAATTTTCTGATTATATTCATTAAATTTTATACCAGCCAGTTTGGCATAAGGATATGCCTTTTTAACATTCCGCACCAGACGTTCCCATTGCCGGGCTTCGGTCGAATTACGTGAAGATTTATACCCAAAAACAGGAACATCAGTAAGATAGATAACTGGAATAGTATCTTTTGCAGCTACAATAGCATTGCAATGATACCCATTGGAATCCAAAGTATTAAGAATTCCTTGAGCAGAAATAAGGAATGGTGTAAGTGCAAGTAAACCAACCAAAATGAACTTCATGGTAGAGCCTTTTTTGAAATGATTCAATAATTATGCCACTATAATAACAACTGAAATGGCATTTTTATTGGATTACCAAAAAGAAAATTCTGATATAAGATCAGGAATAACAGTTAAGCTACTTTAAGCCTTGCAATATTGGTTTTTCCAAGCTTTTCGGCCGCATAAGCCCGGTCGATGATCAGATCGGAATGTTTCGGCTGCGAAGGAATATCAAACATAGCATCTGTAAGTATTGCTTCCAGTATTGAACGTAATCCACGTGCGCCGGTACGGAATTCCAGAGCTTTATCAACTATAAACTCATACACATCGTCCGTGAATGTCAACGTAACATTATCCATTTCGAATAAGCGCACAAATTGTTTTATAAGTGCGTTCTGCGGTTCGGTAAGAATACGTATTAGCACTTCGCGGCTCAGCGGATTCAGGTAAGTTACTACCGGGAAACGGCCAACCAGTTCAGGTATTAATCCAAAACTCTTCAAATCCTGGGGTGCAACGTATTGCAACAGGTTATGGCGATCAATTACATCTTTCTCCCGGTCGTTGGTATACCCGATAATGTTGGTCTGCATACGGGCAGCTATTTTTTTATCAATGCCATCGAACGCTCCACCCGAAATAAACAGAATATTCCTAGTATTGACTAGAATCATCTTCTGTTCAGGGTGCTTACGGCCACCTTGAGGTGGAACATTTACATCGGCACCTTCGAGTAATTTGAGTAAAGCCTGCTGTACGCCTTCGCCCGATACATCACGGGTAATCGAAGGATTATCGCTTTTGCGTGAAATTTTATCAATTTCATCAATAAAAACTATACCTTTTTCAGCAGCAGCTACATTGTAATCAGCAGCCTGAAGTAACCGACTCAATATGCTTTCAACATCCTCACCTACGTAACCGGCTTCGGTTAATACGGTAGCATCGGCAATACAAAACGGAACCTGGAGCAAACGAGCTATAGTTCGGGCAAGGAGCGTTTTTCCTGTACCAGTTTCACCTACGAGAATAATATTTGATTTATCAATTTCAACGTCATCCTTACTCTTAGAAGCAGGCTGGTTTATCCGCTTGAAATGATTATAAACTGCCACTGCCAGTACACGTTTCGAATCATCCTGCCCTATAATATATTTATCAAGGTAAGCTTTTATTTCCTGCGGTTTTGGCGTATCCAAGGGTTTAGTTTCACCATGTTTTGTATGCTTTACCTCTTCACGCATGATATCCTTGGCCTGATCGATACAATAATCACAGATATGCGCTTCGAGGCCGGCTATAAGTATGTTCGTTTCGCGTTTAGGTCTTCCGCAGAAGGAGCAACGCTCTTCTTTTTTTGTCATATTTTCACTAAATTATAATAACCTGTAAATGCTTTAATTGGCAAGAACAAGGCAATATTAAAAGACTATTTAATTGTTAATAGCCTTCCAGGTGTAAAGTTACAAAAAATTCCGGCAAAAGTTGAAATTTCTCCTACTCTTGCCGGAAGATCATTGTCATTTTTTCTATTTTATTTCTTTCGCTTCTCTTACCAGCAACTCATCAATCATACCATATGCCTTGGCCTCTTCGGCAGTCATCCAGTAATCGCGGTCTGAATCCTTCTCTATTTTCTTGAACGTCTGCCCGCTATGCGAAGCAATGATGTCGTACAATTCCTTCTTCAACTTCAGTATTTCACGGGTAGTAATTTCAATATCCGAAGCCTGTCCTTCGGCACCACCCATAGGCTGATGAATCAGGATACGTGAATGACGCAAAGCTGTTCGTTTGCCTTTCTCGCCAGCACAGAGCAGAACTGCGCCCATAGATGCAGCCATACCGGTACAAATAGTGGCAACATCGGGTGCAATATACTGCATGGTATCATAAATACCCAAACCTGCGTAGACGGATCCTCCGGGAGTATTCAGATAAATTTGGATATCACGTTTTGAATCGACCGATTCGAGGAAAAGTAATTGTGCCTGTATAATATTTGCAACATAATCATCGATTGGAACACCAAGGAATATGATACGGTCCATCATCAAACGGGAGAAAACATCCATGGTAGCGATGTTCAACTGACGTTCCTCAATGATGGTTGGTGAAATATACCCTTGTGAAACAGAAGCGTACCTGTTAAGCGAGGTACTGCTTATACCGCGGTGTTGAACGGCATATTTGCGAAATTCGTTGTGCATGTTCATATGTTAGTGTTTTTCGGAATCTAATTTAACAAATTCGTCGTAACTGATTTCTTTAGTATTGAGTTTAACTTTCGATTTAACGTACGAAGCAACACGTTGTCCGTATAATGAATCAACTATGCGACGCACTTCACTAGGTTTATCTTTTATGAATGAATCAGCAATGGTTTCAAGTCTTTCGAGCAGATCTTCGGTCAATTGCAAAGTACGCCAGCCCTGAAGATAGTAATCTTTCACATAATCTTTAATTTCCTGATCTTCAACCTGGATACCAGCGTCTTTGATAATTTTATTTTCGATCAGCTGCCATTTCATGCCTTCGGCGTATTTGCTGTAATCGCGTTCAACATCTTCAGCAGTCAGTTTACCTTCGTTGCTTTCGATAAGCCAGCGCTTCATAAATTCATCAGGCAGAGTGAGTGAAACTGACTCAACCAATTTATCCTGCATGTGATGAGCGAACAAATGGTCGCTATCAGCAACAAATGCTTTTTCCGATTCATTACGTACCTGGTTACGGAACTCTTCTTCAGTTTTAATTTCGGCAGCAGGGAATACTTTATCGAAGAACTCTTCGTTCATTTCGGCAGGGCTCATGGTACTTATTTCGTTGATAGTGAATTTGAAATCAGATTCCAGTTCTTCAACTTCTTCTTTAGTAATACCAAGCATTGCAGAAGCTTCAACAGCGTTGCCGGTAGCTTTTAACGGGTTAAAAACAACAACATCGCCAACTTTAGTACCTACAAGTTTACTTTTAACATCAGCATCGGCAATCAAATCGATTGTAACTTTAGATGAGCTTGAAATTCCGCTTTCAAGTTCGTTACCATCTGCATCAAGCTGAATAAAATCGCCCGTAACAACGTCTTTTTCGCCGGCAACTTCAGGATTTGTTAGCGCACCGAAACGCTGGCGCATATCGTTGAGATATTTGTCAACCATAGTATCATCCACTTTGATAACGTGGAAATCGACAGCAATATTTTCATCGAGTACAAAATCAAAAGCAGGTGTCATTCCAAGGTCGAAAAAGAATTCAATATCATCTCCTTCTTTCCAGTCGAATTCCTGGGTAAGTGAAGTGTTGGGTAGTGGCTGACCCAGGATATCAAGTTTTTCATCCTGAATATACTGATGCAATTTGTCAGAAACCAGTTTATTCACTTCATCAGCAAATACAGCGCCTCCGTAAAGTTTTTTAATCATTCCGAAAGGCACATGACCCGGACGAAAACCCGGCACATTTGCTTTGCGCTGATAATCTTTTAAAATCTTAGTTACACTCTCGTTGTGGTCAGCAGGGCTGATCACCATTTTAATGGTAGCGGTTAATTCGCCGGTATTTTCCCTGGTAATTTCCATTGTACTAAAAAAGATGAGTTTAAATATTCTGTATTAAATTGATTATCTGACACTTATTCTCATTGCTAAAGCACGATAAATAAGGCTGCAAAGGTAGTATTTTTAATGATTTATTCTACGCAATCGTATAAATAAAGGCTAAATCTGCTAATTAATATTTTGCTATTCTAAAGAAGGCCACATTCGTTTCGATAAAATCATTTCTTCACACGTAACTTCATAGCTTCTACTTCTATTATAAAAGCAGAAAGCTGCCCATAAGCAGCTTTCAACAATATTTGTGCGGATGAAGGGACTCGAACCCATACGTCTCACGACACCAGATCCTAAGTCTGGCGCGGCTACCAATTACGCCACATCCGCAGGATTGTGGTGCAAAGGTACAATTAAATTCGGGTTGGCAAAATATCCGCTCCAGATTATTTCAACGAATCAAGTGCAGGCTGATAGTCAGGTTCTTCCGTAATTTCCGGAACCAATTGATTATACAGAACTATACCGTCTTTATCGAGCACAACAACAGCGCGCGCCATTAATCCTTGTAATGGACCATCTGTGATCATAACGCCAAAACTTTTACCAAAGTTATTGCTACGAAATTCGGATGCTGAAACCACATTAGTGATTCCTTCTGCGGTACAGAACCGGCCATGAGCAAATGGCAAATCTTTTGAAATGCAAACAACAGCAGTGTCTGCCAATTTAGCTGCTTCTACATTGAAACGCCTTACAGAAGCTGCACATGTGGCAGTATCGAGGCTTGGAAAAATGTTTAACACCAGGCGTTTGCCCGCAAAATCTGTGTTCTTCACATCGGCTAAATTGCTTCCAACCAATGCAAATTCAGGTGCTTTTGTTCCTACTGCTGGTAATTCTCCTATTGTATTAACAGGGCTACCTTTTAAAGTTACTTTTGACATGTTTTTGAAATTTTAATGGTATTTATAGATTGTTGTTAAAATGTTGATATAAAGTTACATATAAGCATTTTTAACTGTTCACTTTTAGTTTCTCACTTTTCACTCAGTAATTGGTTTACGGATTAATTGCTGCCCGGGTTTCAGATTTCTGTTCAGTGCTCGATAAAGTGTTTGCTGAATCTGGGTACGTGTACCCAACTGAACAAGTTTATTAGGTTCGGCATCCGGATTTACACGATTCGAAAGAAAAACAATTAGCAAGTCAATATCCGGATCAGCCCAGATATATGTTCCGGTAAAACCTGTATGACCAAAACTATTTGCTGAAGCTTCCTCACAAGCAGGACCAGATTCGGAAGGAATAAGTTGTGGCTTATCGAATCCAAGTCCGCGGCGGTTGCCTTTAAACTGCCGTTTTGTAAATAAAGCTACCGTCTCGGGTTTAATGTACTGCCTGCCACCATATGAACCATTTTGAACCAGCAGTTGCAAAATTACGGCCATATCGTTGGATGTACCAAATAAACCAGCATGTCCGGCAACACCACCCAATAAAGCAGAGGCCTGGTCGTGAACATCTCCCTGCACAACCTGATGCCGGAACAAAGTATCATTTTCTGTTGGTATTAAGCGACTTAGAGGAAATTTTTCGCGAGGATGGAATGTCAGAGTTTTTAAGCCCAGCGGTTTATAAAACTGCTCATCCATATACTGATCAAGGCTTTTACCTGTAACCTGTTCGACAAACTGCTGCATCAGGATAAAACCCAGGTCGCTGTATTTATATTCTTTTTTATCCGACAATGGAGACCTGATAATCGAATCAAAGATAATTTGCCGGTAGTCTTTACGTAAATACATTCCTTCTGCCACCATGCAAGGAAAATTATCAGATGCTGCTGTTCTGTAAAGCGTGGTATCAGGAAAACCATTTTTAAGTGTCTTCTGATAAAAAGGAATCCATGCAACCAATCCGGCCTGGTGAGTCATAACTTCGCGGATAGTAATTTTCTTTTTATTGCTGTTTTCGAGGTATTTCAGGGTTTTCGAAAGAGGCTCGTCCAGGTTCACCTTGCCTTCATCATACAGCTTCATCACTGCCAATGTAGTAGCGGCAACTTTAGTTATACTTGCAATATCATACAGGTCGTCATTTTTAACAGCCTGGCTGTTCAGGTAATCAGTATTTCCAAATACCTTCCGGTAAATCACATTCCCGTTTTTAGCAATCAATACCTGGCAACCAGGGTAAGCTTTTTTATCCAGACCGGTTTTGACTATCGAATCAATAACAGCCAGATCCACGGCTTGAATTTCTTTATTCTGATACGGATTATAGCTCAACCTGCCTGCAGTGGTTGTTGTAAGGCCGGCATGCGTTGGGAAATCAGTGTTCACGCCAACCGGAAGCCTGCCACTAGCACAAGTTGCGCCAAACATCATCTGCACTGCAGCATCATAGGCATCGGCATTATCCTGGTATGCAACAATAACCGCTTTTGCCCTATAGACATTCCTGAAAAGTTTAACGCTGTATGGGAGTGTAAATAAATTCAGAATACATGATTTTGAAACAAGCAAAGAGTCGACCAGGCTAATCGTTTCATCCGATATCCCAAAGTTACGTGCAGGAGCCGGGATAGTGTTATTGATACCAATGATAACCAGGTTATAATCTGTAAGATATTTGATGGTAGACTCAATTGTTTTTTTATCCACATTCCTTGGCAAAGTATAATGATCAACCTTTGCATAATCATTTATGCGCTGTTGAAACATCCTGATATCCGGATATCCTATCATTAATGAGGCAATTCGGAGTGTATCATAATTTTTAACCGGGAGAATGTTTTTGTCATTTTTCAAAACTGTGATTGCATTTCTGTATAATTCAAGATTCAGGTTAGCTTCATTAGGCATATGAAGTTCAGTATAAAGATTTTCAAGTTGCACAGGTTGTAAGCTGTTAAGTCCTGAGCGGTATTTGGAGGAAAGTATCCTTTTACAATGCACTTCCAGTTCTTCCTTTGAATAAGAACCACTGTCAATAGCCTGCATAATTTCCTTCACTGCTTTATCAACCGAAACGGAGAGTAAAAGAACATCATTTCCTGCTTTCAACGCCTTTAACTCGACTGAACCTGGACCTGCATAATTCGAAACCCCTTTCATATCAAGAGCATCAGAAAATACCAATCCTTTGAAATTCAGTTTTTTACGCAACAACGAATCAATAACCAATTGAGAAAGACTGGAAGGAATGTTTTTAGTTGTATCCAATGCCGGGATATTTAGATGTGCAACCATTATTCCATCAATTCCGGCATCAATCAGCTCCTTAAAAGGGTATAAATCAAGAGTATCTATAGTGGCAGCTGAATGACCTATAAATGGTAAGGAGTGGTGCGAATCTGTATCAGTATCGCCGTGTCCTGGAAAATGTTTGGCAACTGAAATAATGCCACCCTGTTGCAACGCTTTCATATACAGGACAGATTTACGGGCAACATCCTGCTTGTGTTCGCCAAAGGAACGGATATTGATTACCGGATTAGCAGGGTTGCTGTTAATATCAGCCACCGGCGAAAAACTAACCTGAACACCCATCCTACTTAACTGAGAGGCAATGGCAATTCCGTATTCGGTAATAAGTTTCTCGTCTCTTATTGCTCCCATAGTCATCTGGCGGGCAAAAGAAATAGTACTGTCGAGCCTCATGCCAAGTCCCCATTCAGCATCCATGGAAATCAGGAGCGGCGTTTGCGCTAACTTCTGATAGTAATTGGTAAGAATCGCCTGTCTGACCGGGCCGCCTTTAAAAAAACACAAACCGCCGATATTGTACTCTTTAATTAGCCGCGAAATCTCGCGGATCTCAAGGGAATCAATATCCGAATTAGCTCTCAGCATAAACAACTGGCCAATCTGCTGTTGAGGTGTGAGTGTATTGTAAACTGAATCAACCCAGTGTTGTTCAGAAACATCTGTTTTACCTGAAACCTGTGCCTGACTTGATGCATACCAAACCAGGCTGAGAATAAGAGTAAGGAATTTTAGTTTGTTATTCAATATTTTCGGGAAGAGCATTAAAAAGTTTTAGAAGAAAAAAATAGATACAATCTGGTTTAAAATTAGCTTCTATATCAGTAACGATAAGAAAGCCGAATTGTTTTCCAAAATTATTAACATTCCGATCATCAATCACGTTAAAGGTATAAATTAGTCAAATATTTATAAACAACGATTTACAAAATGATGACTCTGAATTTTAGAACCGGGCTAAAAATTGACGTTTATTGAAATCTGAATCATAAAAAAAGAAAATATGCGTTACATGCGCAGGGTTTGGGTTTTGGAAATTGGAATTCATGAATTTCAGAGTTTTACAAATTTCAAGTCAAAGTTTCAAATCTAATACTGTAATTCTCATCGTATCATATTTCAACTGCACCATTAACAGCAAAACTATCAACTTGAGAAAATTCGTCATCCATAAATTCCGGACCATTTCTATAGTATTTATGCTGTTTGTAGCATTTAGTGCCGAAGCTCAGAATCAACCTCCCATCGTTCAAAAAACGCCTCAGTTAACACGAATCCTTTTTATTTTTGATGCTTCCCAAAGCATGCTTGGCCGTTGGCAGAGCGATACAAAATTCAATATCGCCAAACGTATAATGTCTGAGATGCTTGATAGTATTGCTAACCTGAAGAATACAGAATTTGCATTACGGGTTTATGGACACCAGTTTCAATATCCGCCGCAGGTTTGCAGCGACACAAAACTGGAAGTGCCTTTTGCTCCAGGAAATGTCGGAAAAATTAAGAGCCGGCTTCGTACAATAAATGCACGAGGAACAACACCACTCGCTTTTTCGCTCGAACAATCGGCTAAAGACTTTCCACTCTGTGCTAACTGCCGTAATATAGTTGTACTCATTACCGACGGAATGGAAGAATGCGGCGGTGACCCATGCGCCGTTTCAAAGATGCTTCAGAAAAACGGAATAATCCTAAAACCTTTTATAATAGGTATAGGGCAGGATTTCAACCTTGCATTCAATTGCATAGGAACCTATTTTGATGCTTCAAACGAAAAAGATCTGAAAAAAGCGCTAAATGTTGTTATATCGCAGGCACTTAACTCAACCACTATGCAGGTTAATTTGCTTGATGATTCAGGAAGACCTACTGAAACCGACGCGGGTATGACTTTTACCGATCTGTATTCCGGCAAGGTAAAGTATAACTTTATCCATACCATGAATAACCGTGGATTGCCTGACACGCTAATTGTAGATCCGTTAATAACTTACCGTGTTGACATTCACACGCTGCCACCGATAGTTATTGATACATTGCGCATAACACCCGGCAAGCATACCGTGGTTGCGGCCGATGCACCACAGGGTTACCTTCAGTTGAAAATGGCCGGCGTAAGCAATGCATCGAAGGGATTGCAATCGATAGTGAGAAAAAACCGGTCATTCGAAACATTAAATGTTCAGAATTTCGGTGAAACTGAAAAGTATATTACCGGCAAATACGATCTGGAAGTTCTTTCGCTGCCACGAATAACTCTCCAGGACATTGATATCAGCCAAAGTCATACCACTACCATCGAAATTCCTGAACCTGGAATAGCTGTTTTCAGAAAAACATTCAATGGGTACGGCACTTTATTGCTGAACGACAAAAACAAACTTACCCGGATTTATGAACTCAATGAAGCTATGACACTTGAAACGCTATACCTTCAACCCGGCAGTTACCGAATCGTTTTTCGTCCGAAAAACTCCCGTTCGACCTTATATACGGTTGAGCAGAGTTTTGTGATAGAATCAGGAAAAACTACTGACATTCAGCTGTATAAATAAGAAAAAGAAAAATATTATACTAAAATGAATAAAGCCCAGTATTGGTAAAGCCTCAAATTACAAATCCCAAATTCAAAAATCCCTGCAGGTTTGGCAGTGATTGTCATGAAGCATGAAATTTGGAATATTGGGGTCTGAAATTGGGGATTTGGAATTTTAACTTTGGAATTTATACTAAGGATTAAACCTTTGGTTGGGTAAGCTGTCCTACAAAACAGTTAAAATATTCGAATATTTATTTAGTATTGTACACTGCAAATGCCCGAGTACTCTGACATTGAACTGGTTGAATTATTTCGTATTGCCGATAAAAAGCATTACGCTTTTAATCTATTGGTACGAAAATACCAGGAAAAAGTATATTATTTTGTCAGGCGCATGGTGGTCGACCATGACGACTCGGATGATGTTGTGCAGAATATTTTCATAAAAGTCTGGAACAACCTTGAGTCCTTTCGCGAAGATTCAAAATTATTCACCTGGTTGTACCGCATTGCAGTTAATGAATCATTGAGCTTTCTGAAAAGCAAACAACTACGCTCCTACTTATCTTTATCTTCACCCGAGGCTATGACGGTAAAATCATTGCGCGATGATCCTTATTTCGACGGGCAGGAAATACAGAAACGCTTACGTGAGGCCATAATAAGGTTACCAAAAAAGCAGCAGCTGGTTTTTAATATGCGTTACTACGATGATCTTAGTTACGATGAAATGTCAGAAATATTAGGCACTTCAGTAGGAGCGTTAAAAGCATCCTACCATTTCGCGACAAAAAAAATTGAATATTTTGTTACATCAAATTAAACTTTAATGAATTGTTAAAGTCATATACATATCATGAAAATACAAGAAAACATACCAGGCCAAACTAACGATACCGAACAACTTTCGCTGATTCTTGAAAAACTCAGGGAAGAAGTTCAAGCGTTAAAAGTTCCTGTTGGTTATTTCGATTCGCTGAATCCTCGTATTATTGACAGAATACAGGAACAGGAGAACAGATCATTTTCAAAAAGATTAGTTCTCTCATTCCGAAAACCCTTGATATGGGTTCCTGCCTTTGCAACTGTAATTGTTGCAGTTTTATTGGTTTTTACAATTCCAGCAAAAAAAGTATCAGCAATACAATCTGTTGACGAATGGACCGAGATCAATATGGCCTATGATGCATCGTATGCCGAGGAAGCCGTATTTGCTGAAAGCATTACTATTGATAAAGAACTGGCTAATTCAGTTTTACCCAATAATGAATCTCTGACTTTTCCGCATAAAGAGCCAACTGCAGATGAAATAAAAGCGTACCTCAAAGAACATGAAACAGAAACTGACATTTTAAACGGTTACTAAACAAAAGAAGTATGAACAAACATTTTGTAAAAATTGCAGCTTCAGGTTTGATTTTGGCATTTTCACTTATGCTAATCACCAATCCGGCAAATGCACAACAGGATAATCGTAAACTTGTGCAACCAGAACAGGATAATCATTTGATTGCACAACACGATAATTTGAATTTACAGATCAATCAGCGTGATGGTCAATACAATAATCAGGATGGTCAGCGCCAACAGCACGATGACCAGCACAAAAATATTGAAGCACAACGAATTGCCTTTATAACCCAGGAACTCAGCTTAACGCCTGATGAAGCCAAGGTTTTCTGGCCTGTGTATAACGAGTATGATGCTAAAAGGCATGACTTGAAGAAATCATTTCGAAATGGCGATGATTTCCACAAACAGGATATAGATAAATTAACAGAAAAAGAAGCTACCCAGATACTTGATAATCAAATTATTGAAGCACAGAAATTCCTGGATCTGAGAAAAGAATACCATGCAAAATTCAAGGCTGTTCTTCCGGCAGTTAAAGTTTTGAAACTATATGATGCAGAACGCGAGTTTCAAAAAATGCTGATGGACAAGATCCGGGAAAAGAAACAAAATCCCTCACCTGCAGATAAAAAGTAGTATAAACAAAATAAGCATGCAAAAAGAAGGCTGACACAAAATGTCAGCCTTCTTTTTTTTAAAAATTTGTCAGTAAATAACTGAATGTCAATACTAACTATTCATCGATATCAGGAATTCTTCGTTTGTTGTTGTGAATTTCATTCTGTCTCTGAGGAAATCCATAGCTTCGATCGGATTCATATCTGCAAGGTGATTGCGAAGAACCCATAAGCGCTGAAGCACATCTTTTTCTAGCAACAAATCATCGCGGCGGGTACTTGAAGCCACAATATCAATTGCGGGGAAAATACGCTTGTTGGAGAGTTTACGGTCGAGCTGGAGTTCCATGTTACCGGTACCTTTAAATTCCTCGAAAATAACCTCATCCATACGCGAACCCGTTTCTGTAAGAGCGGTTGCAATGATGGTAAGCGATCCGCCATGTTCTATCTGGCGTGCTGCACCGAAGAATCTCTTAGGTTTTTGAAGCGCATTCGCTTCAACTCCACCCGAAAGGACTTTACCTGATGCAGGAGCAACCGTATTGTAAGCTCTTGCCAAACGTGTGATTGAATCAAGCAGAATAACTACATCATGTCCACATTCGGTAAGGCGTTTGGCTTTTTCAAGAACCAGGTTGGCAATACGTACATGGCGATCGGCTGGCTCATCAAATGTGGATGAAATAACTTCTGCCTTTACGTTGCGTGCCATATCGGTAACTTCCTCAGGACGTTCGTCAATTAGCAATACAATAAGATATGCTTCCGGATGGTTGTAGGCAATTGCATTGGCAATTTCTTTAAGCAAAACAGTTTTACCGGTTTTTGGCTGAGCTACAATTAGTCCGCGCTGTCCTTTTCCAATAGGGCTGAAAAGATCGATGATACGGGTACTAAGGCTTGAACCCGGATGTCCGGTTAGTTTGAATTTCTTCTCAGGAAACAACGGCGTAAGGTAATCAAAAGGAATACGGTCGCGAATTTCTTCAGGAAGCTTTCCATTAATATTTTCAACTTTCACGAGTGGAAAATATTTTTCACCTTCTTTCGGTGGTCGGATTGTACCTTTTACCGTATCACCGGTTTTAAGACCGAATAACTTTATCTGAGATTGTGATACATAAACATCATCAGGAGAACTCAGGTAGTTGTAATCGGATGAACGCAGGAAACCATATCCATCAGGCATCATTTCCAGAACACCTTCGCACGAAACTATTCCTTCAAATTCCCATGAATAATCTTCACGCACAGGCTGTTGAGGTTGTTGTGGACGACGGTCATTACGATCGCTGCGGTCATTACGATCGCCACGGCCATAACGCTGCATATCACGGGAGATATCGTTAGTACGGGGTTGTTCGCCCTGCAGATTGCCATTCTGTGGCACTTCTTCAACTTCTTCTTCCTGTACAACTATTTCGCGACGGCTAAGAATTTCAGAATTTGGCTCTTTAAAATCAAACGACGGAATAAATTCATCGTGCATCGAAGATTTTTCTTCATTCAAAGCAGCATCATCTTCCTGAATTGACGTTCTTGGTTTTGGTTTCCAATCGTTATTCCTAACCGGAGTTTCAGGAACGGGCGTTGTTGTTTCGGGACTGGTAATAACTGGAGTCCCGGTATTATCGTCCCTGTCCTGCGGGCGACGACCACGACGACGGCGTTCATGAAATTCCTGAAGTTCCCAAGCGGGAACATTAGTTGATTCAGGGCGTTCGAACGATTTAACAGAAGGCGTTTCATCGTCAGATTTATTTTCATCACGATTAAAACTTCTTCGGGGTTCGTAAGGAGTTACGACACGTTTTTGAGGTAACTTTTGCTCAGCCGGTGCTTCAACAATTGGTTCTGTAGAAACAGGTTTTTCTTCCTTTATAACAGGAATGTCAACTTTTTGAACAATTACGGTTTCAGTAAGGAGTTCTTGTTTAGGTTTGATTTCACCTTTCCTCACTTCCTTTAGTTTTTCGATTGGAATACGCTGGCGTGCGCCTTTCTGCGGAAAAACACGTGCTTTTTTTTCTGCTTCCAGGATGTCGGGAGTGGGATTTGCGGCTTGTTGGTCAAGTATCTGGTATACCAGGTCTTGCTTTTTCATTGTTTCGCTTTTGCGGATGTTAAACTGCTTGGCAATGTCACGTAATTCATTGAGCAGCTTACCTTCGAGTTCGCTTTTATCGTACATGCGAATTGGATTGATTGGAAGAATAATTGGGAGTTTAAATCGTATGAATTAAATTATACTATCATGTGAAAACCTGAGAAAAGGTATACTTGGAATAATTACCGGGAAAAATCAGGAAAATTCAGAGTGGGTTGTATTAAAACTATGCAAATGTATGAATGTTTTTTGGATTTATTCTCTTTATTCTTAATTTATTCTTATTCTGAATAAAAAACAGATAATCTAGTATTAATATGGTCAATAAGGATGCAAATACAACAAACAGTTTGACTAAAAAATTACTTTTTCTGATTCTGAAATCTTACAGAACTGAAATTTATATTTCTAAAAAAAAATATTCCTGGTTTCAATACCGGCGTTTTCCGAATGCCGGAACAATTGGTGATAATTTTATATTAACATATACTTAAGAGACCATATAGTTAATTAAATTCGCAGTCTTTAAATTCACTTTATTTATATGACATCAACCCAACTCACTGATACCTTCAGGCATAAAGGATTGCGCAAAAAACTGATTGATTTGCTACGCACTAAAGGCATTACAGATGAAAATGTGTTGAATGCCATGAACACCATTCCCCGGCATTATTTTTTCGATTCCTCCTTCCTGGAGTTCGCATACGAAGATAAAGCCTTCCCTATCGGTTCCGGGCAAACCATTTCGCAACCGTATACTGTTGCATTTCAGAGTGAACTTTTAAAGGTAGAAAAAGGAATGCGGGTTCTTGAAGTTGGCACTGGATCGGGATACCAGGCCAGCGTACTGGCCGAAATGGGCTCACGTGTATTTACCATCGAAAGGCAAAAATTATTGTATGATAATTTGAAATCGGTGAATCCACCGCTGAGCTACCGTATCCGGTTGTTCTATGGGGATGGTTATGCAGGTTTGCCTGCTTATGCACCTTTCGACAGGATTCTTATAACAGCTGCTGCACCATATATTCCTGAAGCCCTGGTTTCACAATTGAAAATCGGAGGAATACTTATAGCCCCGGTTGGGAAAAACGATATTCAGATCATGACAGTAGTTACGAAAATATCAGACTCTGAAATTAAAACTGAAACTCACGGCACGTTCCGCTTTGTTCCTATGCTAACAGATAAAGCACAGGACATCTAAATAAAGAAAATCTTACTGTTCAATATTGTTTAACTGGCAGTTTTTGATTTCTAAAATTCTGACATATGATTTCTTCTAATTATTTTTTCTGGAGTTCAGTATAAAAAAAACAATGTGTGATTTATATTTGTTATTAGATCATAGCTCTTGAAATAAATTCGCTTGACCTTCTAATTATCGATAAATATGAATCCTTTCTTCACAAAATTTACTGAACTGGCATTCGATGATGCCATTGTTCATGTAACCGGAATATTAAAAGCACATGGCTTCGGCATAATCACCGAAATTGATGTACAGGAAACATTGAAGAAAAAAATTGACGTTGATTTCAGACCTTACCGCATATTGGGAGCCTGTAATCCGACTTTTGCGCACAATGCGCTAAAGACTTATGACAAAGCCGGCGTTATGATGCCATGCAATGTAATCATACAACAACATGATGATGGAAAAGTTGAAATTACCATTATTAATCCGGATGCTGCCGCCGGTAACCTTAAAAGTAAAGAACTCGAGGATTTTGCCTGCGAAGTAACCAAGGAACTCAGGAAAGTTTTCAGAGAAATTTAATTGAATGTGCCTATTTTATTCGTGACCTTCTTAATACAATTATGTATAAAATTGAATAACAAGAGCTTAAATTTTTAACCAAGAATTCTCAAACCAGATTTTTCCTACACTGAATGTATCTATTGTAAAAAGTTATTCTGATTTCTATTATTAATAGTTATGAGTATTTAAATACTCAAGTTCTTCCTTTATTTCGGCAAATGCGAGACTAACTTCTGGTTGTTTGAAAACCTCTATAGATTGAAGCTGCCCTAATTGCCTGGCCAGTATATCAAAACATGCAGATAGAGCTGTTCCTTTCATTTTGTGCGCAACACTTCGTATAGATTCTAAGTCCTGGTTCTTTATTGTTTCATCAAGTTCAAAAAGAGTGTTGTTCAGGTTTATTTTTGCCATTGAAAGAATCTTTTCCATAAATCCCGGTTCATCACTCACAAAATCCTTCAGGTTCTCAGAATTAAAATGTAAGTCATCGGCAACACGTATTGTTTTTGATACCGGTCCTTCTGGTGCAGGTTCGGAATTTATCCATTTGCCGATAACTTGTATCACGGTATCTCTAATTATGGGCTTAGTTACGTAATCATCCATCCCTGCACCAAGGCATTTCTCTTTTTCACCTTTCACAGTACCAGCTGTAAGCGCTACAATCGGCACCCGGCCTTCGGTTTCCAGCTCGCGGATAGCCAACGCTGCATCGTACCCATTCATAACAGGCATTTGTATATCCATAAATATCAAATCAGGAGAGATTTCGAGAAAGTGATTCACAGCCAATTGGCCATTCCTGGCATCAAAAAGTGTTGCATTCGGGACAATTTCCTTGAGTATTGTTTTCAGCAGAAATAAATTTACGGCATTATCTTCAACAATCATGATCGTTAAAGCCCGGCTTTCATTATCAATATGTGTCAGGTTTTCAGATTTAATACTCACTACTGGTATTTTGTTTTCTTTTACATTCAACAATGATAGCGCAGTATAAAGTTGTTGCATTTTAATCGGTTTCATTAGCCGTTGCTTTATTTTTAATTCGGCACATGCAGTCTTTATAATATCATCTTCCGAAGAGCTATATAACAGAATAACAGGACATTGTTCAGATGCATTATTAAATATCGCATTAATCTGACGGGTTGTTTCAATACCATTCATTCCTGGCATTTGATAATCCATCAGAATAGCATCATATTTGTTACCCGTTTCAAACAGTTTTATTGCTTCATAACCGTCTTTAGCTTCGATGGAATTTATGTTTTTAAAAGCAAGTAATTCTTTCAATATGAATCTATTGTTTTCATTATCATCTACAACCAAAACATCCCTGATTAGTTGCAAATTACCACTTTCTTCGATTTTGCTTTCCATTGTCTTGAATGAAACATCAAAATAGAAAGTACTGCCAACTCCGGGCTCACTTATCAATACCATTTTACTGCCCATTAAACCAAGTAGTTTATTGGAAATTGTGAGCCCAAGTCCGGTTCCCCCAAATCGTCTGCTGGTAGAAGTGTCCTCCTGCGAAAATGCTTCAAATATTTTATCCCTATATTTCATTGAAATCCCAACACCGGTATCCCTGATCGAAAACCGGAAATCTGCTATCGTGTTCTGATTTATAGAAAGGCATTCAATTTTAAATTCAATTTCTCCTTCCTTTGTAAACTTTACCGCATTTCCTAATACATTTACCAGTATCTGCCTGAGCCTGATGGCATCAACCATAATAAACCTGGGCACATCAGGCGAAATGTTTAATAAAAGTTCCAAACCTTTTTGATGTGCCTGAAACTTGATCATATCCGCAACCTGGTTACTTATTTCAAGCAAATCATTTGGAGTCTGGTCTAGCTCAAGTTTTCCGGCTTCAATTTTTGAAAAGTCAAGAATGTCATTAATAATATCGAGGAGGGAATTTGCCGATTGCGACACAGTTGAAACATATTGTTGCTGAATATTGCTAAGCTGTGTTTTTAGCAAAAGGTCAGTGAATCCAATCACGCCGTTGAGTGGAGTCCGGATTTCGTGGCTCATGCTGGCAAGGAAATCAGATTTGGCAATATTTGCCATCTGTGCAGATTCCTTGGCTTTTATAACCTCGGTTTCGGCCTGCTTGCGCACAGTTATGTCAACAAATGATTCAACATAGCACTTTCGGTGATTGAATGTAGTGTGTACAACAGATTTAAGTATAGGAATTCTTTCTCCCCGTACATTCAACAATTCTTTTTCGGTTGATGTATAGCCATTTTCCGAATATGGCAGAAGGCAATTACCACATTTAGTCGGACAAATAAACTCGTGGCAAACTTTTCCAATAATTTGATCTTTAGGTGCACCGTATAAACTTGCCCCCTTTTGATTAATAAATGAGATTTTGTAAGTCTCTGAATCTATTATTATTATGCCTACTTCTTGTGAATCAAGAATTTCACGCAAATAGAATTCACTTTCTTTTAACGAAACTTCCATCTCTTTGTGCTCTTTGATCAGATCATGAAGTGATTCCAAGAGCCTGGAGGCCATATTCTGATCCTCGGTATCATTTTCTACAACAAGGTTTGGATTAAGAGTCGAAATTGCTGTTTTGATTTTCCGAATAATCTCCTTTTGGCTGTCAGAATCCAGCTTTTGTTTGAAATAAGCATCACGATGCTCCTGCGAACTGATATCGAGCGAATTCTGATAAATCAAGGCATCATCTTCCAGGCTGTTGTAAGTATTACTTATATCAGAAATAAAAGATTTTAATTCCTCCGATAAAAACGGATCGGTTCCAAAGTGCCGTTTCACCTGCCGTTGAATAAGTCTGTTTAAGCTAGGCTCCATGATATACAATTAAACTTCTTTAAAAACAGTAATTGTCATTGTTTGATTGTGTAGTTCACAATGCTTGTCAGAAGGCTCTATCGGTCCAATTTCTCCGTAAGAATAAAAACCTGTGGTAACTGTAGATTCTCCAAGCACATCGCGAACCTGATAAAGTTCTTCTTCAATCCTTTGCTTCATAACAATCTTTCGCCCGACGCAACTTATAAGAAGTGCAAGATCAGGGACATTGTTCTTCAAACTTATTTTTGACATTTCAGCAGCAGAGCAGGCTCCATCAATTAACTTCTCGAAATTTGCCTTCATCAGCCTCACATAACTTCCTTCGGGGATATCTCCGGCGAAAGTCATACTTCCTTTTTCTTCATCAATGGATAATATTGTTCTGACGACAGATGCCTGGGTTTCGGTCTGAATTAAACTTAATGGGAAAAGTAAAGCCGATGATGGAAGGTTAGCCGCATAGGAACCTAGATATTTCTTGTAAAGAGCCAGGGCGGGTTGCCCATCTACTTCATATAAAATATTTGAAACAGATTTGGTTACCAGCCTGTCGACTCCGAACGAATCCCAACCTCCAAGGGAACCATAGCCTATTTGAATATTTTTGCCATAAAATCCGATTGCCAGGACAATATTATTAATACCGGGTCGATTATGAACAATTACAGTTTCATTAAAAAGTTCCTGGTCGCCTGCTAAACCTCCTGTTACAGATACCTTATCATCAAGTTGAAAGTTGATCCCTTTTGTAAGTTCGCTACCGTTAATATTTAATCCTTCGGATAATACAAGAACATGAGTTAAATTATCTTTTTCCAACTGCTCAACCAGATTTGCTCCTATTCTAAAGCTATCTTCCACTGAATCAATATGTTCGCACACAACTTTTATTGGTGTTCTTTCTAAATAGATAGCTGTACAAACAATGCTGTTGTTTAAAATTTCTTCCTGGTAAATTTCTCCGGATGTTGAACAACCAACTATTTCAGCATAAGGATATAAAGATTTAATATAATTAAAATGATGTGGTTCCTTGAGTAAATCTCTATTACCAAATACCAGTATAAGCTGAGCAACATCTTTCAGATCATTATTGCTTTTTATTTCCCAACCGCTCAAAGTGGTAAAAACGATTTGTTCAGTTTTCATAAACTATGATTAACAATTAGCATATCTAAAATAAAGGTAGTGTAATTCTTCATTTACAACTATCCGAAAAGTAACTATATATTATATTCCTTAGAAGATTTTTTTACACAAATCGTATCGCAAGGACTCAGGATCTGGCTTTTAGCAGAATCACATTTAGAATTCGAATGATATTTACTTATTCTTTCAACAAAACAGGGTAACTTATTTTGTAAGGATTTTTTACTAAGTTCGGAACACAAAAGCGATTCCTGTGGCAGACGCTGAATTCAGGGCTAAACCGGTAATTTGCAAAATGGAGTATCGAATGCTAGTCCTTAACAAACCGCTTACAGGAAAAGCTTTTGCTATTCACTATTTTAAGTGTATAGATTCCGGGAGGTAAATCCCCAATATTAATCGCTTTTGTTTTTTGCCTGGAATCCATTTGAAATGATTTTTGTTGCCGTCCAAGCATATCGCAAATAAATCCATGGCTTTCCTGATTTAACGATTCAATATCAAGTGTTATCATTTCATGAGCCGGATTTGGATAAATCGATATAGCCTGATTGTCGCTTTTTACTTCCGGTACCGAAGCTAGTGTAAGTTGCTGTAATATAAATTGTGAGCGCGCAGAAAGGAAAGGTTTGATGCCGTAGGGAGTATGACCATCGACTTTAGCTGTAAATCCCTTATTGAAATCAGACATGGTGTATCCATAATCAAGGGTACGATATGTATCTTCTATTGCAGCCTGGGTTATTAAAGTTTTCAAAGAATCAATGTGTGGAAAAATAAAACTGGGATTTATGATCTGGCGGGCAATAGTATCAAGATACCGTTGGAATTTTGAATCAAATTCCGGAATCGACAATAATTTTGTGGCCATCGGCCGCGGTTCACCATGTGTAAACCAATCCAGACAATTACGGGTGGACCAATCTATACCCATCCAATCCACACCAAAAGTGTTGTCGGCATCGTATGCTACATATTGAAACTTCCCTGTTCCCGTATCATGGTAAAGGTAATAGTTATTTTTATTGTACATATAATCGTCCCAGTTGCCTGTAGCCACATCCAATGCGAAGGCTTTCAACAAAACATCAATATTTATTTTCTGGGATATTTGAGAAGCATAAGCAGCATCAACCGGTTGATTTAGCGCGGTAATAAATTCTACCAGATCTGAATAAGCATCCACCAGGTCATTGGTCTGAAGATCATATGCACGACCTCCTGTAGATGAGCCACTTGCAATATTTTTATAGGTTTGCTGATCTGTTCCCAGGTAAACCAGGTCGGCTGGCCAGGTGCATTTATAAAGATTACCGCTCTTTTCGCCATACACATTTTGCAACCATTCTTTATCCATTTCTTCAAGGTTGGTATATAAGCCATAATAGGAATGATTAATGTATACGCGTACAAAACTAGTGTGTCGTTCAACCAGACCAGCATTTTTCCATGTATCGTAAAAGAGTTTCTCTCGGATCATAGTCGGATCGTTGTGCTGCCCGTTGAGATTTATTTTCTTCACTCCCTGGTATTTACGTCCCGAAACGTATTCATTAAAGCTGATCTTGAATGATTTTTTTTTCGAAAAACGCGATGTATTTCCTCGTAACCTGAAACCAACATCCTGCAATGTATCGCGGCCGGTTCCGAAGTCGTAGATAAACATGGCTTTAAAATAATGTTCGGATAAAACATCGGTCATTATAACACTAAGGGAATCAACAGGAATTTCAATATATACCGAAGAAACACGTGATTCGTCAAAAAGTGTTGCCTGGGAAAATAAAACGGAAAACGGAAATGAGATGAGGAAGATAAGGAAGAATAGATTTTTCATTGTTGTATATATCAGTTAGTGTTATACCGGAACTGAAAGCTTTCAGGCACTTCTGAAAATGTTCCGGAACTCTTATTGATCCTCACCCTCCATTCATAAATCTGAGACCAAAGAATTTATTTCCGACAAAAATACAAAATACTAGCAGAATTTTCAGTACTACTTTCGTTGGCTACAAACTTAAAAGTGTGTATATTAATTGTACCTTTGCTTTCGAAAACAGCGGTGATGTTTGAAAATCTGAATCAACCATATCCTTTCAATAATAACTTTAAGCATAACCTTCGTACGATAGCATTTGTATGTATGGGATTTATGCTGATAACGCTTTATTTTCAGCCGTTTGGCATTAATTTTCTTGCTTCGCCAAAAGATGGCTATTTTGTTCTCATCATTGGATTGGTGAGCGCTGCCAACTTCTTTTTTAACACGCTTTTCCTCCCAGGTTTATTCCCGAAAATATTCGAAAC
>CAIWMA010000418.1 GCA_903913645.1 uncultured Bacteroidales bacterium
TGCAGCCTGAACGCCATCAGCGTAACAGCCACGGGCGGAGCAAGCTATTCCTGGAGTGACGGCACAACCGAAGTAAGCACAACCGCTGACCTGACCATCACCGCAGGCGGTACCTATACGGTAACAGCTACTGCTGCTAACGGCTGTACCGCCACCGCAAGCATTATCATCACCAAAGACAGCAATGTACCTACTGCAGCTATTACTAACAACACCGCCACCACCGAACTTACCTGCAGCCTGAATGCGATCAGCGTAACAGCCACCGGCGGAGCAAGTTATTCCTGGAGTGACGGTACAACAGAAGTAAGCACAACGGTAGATCTGACCATCACCGCCGTCGGAACGTATACAGTAACAGCCACTGCAGCCAATGGCTGTACCGCTACTGCAAGCATTATCATCACCAAGGACAGCAATGTACCTACCGCAGCTATTACCAACAACACTGCCGCCACCGAACTTACCTGCAGCCTGAATGCGATCAGCGTAACTGCTACGGGCGGAGCAAGCTATTCCTGGAGTGACGGTACAACAGAGGTAAGCACCACCGCTGATCTGACCATCACCGCAGGCGGTACCTATACGGTAACAGCTACTGCTGCTAACGGCTGTACCGCCACCGCAAGCATTATCATCACCAAGGACAGCAATGTACCTACCGCACCAATCGTTGATGCTACAACACAACCAACCTGTATAGATGCTACCGGCAGCGTTGTGCTGAGCGGCTTGCCGGCAGGCAACTGGACTATAAACCCGGGATTAATAGTGGGATCAACGACAAGTACGACCATTTCCGGCCTGGTTACTGGGACATACAATTATACCGTTACCAATGCAGCAGGATGTACATCTTTTGCATCAGCAGATATAGTGATCGATGCTCAGCCGTCGATGATAACTCCAACTATAACTATAACATCATCTGCAATAACTTCGGTTTGTGCTGGAAACAACATCACCTTTACCGCAGTGCCTATAAACGGAGGAAGTGTTCCTGTTTATCAATGGCAGGTTAACGGGCTCAATGTAGGTACTGGACTGGCTTCATATTCCTATATACCTCTTAACGGCGACCAGGTTAGTTTACTTTTAACCAGTAATGAGCCTTGTGCAAGCCCGGCAGCAGTTATATCAAACACCATAATAATTACAGTTATACCGCAGACTATACCGACCTTTACTCAGATTGGACCACTTTGCCAGAATAGTATAGCTCCGGAGCTTCCGTTAAGTTCGGACAATACACCTTCTATTACAGGTGCCTGGAGTTCTGCTACAATCAACACAGCAGTCGCAGGAATCACTATGTATACTTTTACTCCCGCCTCCGGTCAGTGCGCAACTACAGCAGATTTAACTGTAACAGTTAATCCGAGCGTAACTCCGGTGTTTGATGCTATAGGACCTCTTTGTCTGAACAGCACTGCGCCAATGTTACCTGGCACTTCCACTAATGGAATTACAGGTACATGGATTCCGGCTGAAATCAATACAGCTGCAAGTGGGAGTACAACCTATACGTTTTCACCGTCTGCTGGTCAGTGTTCCAATGCCGGAAACATAGTTATTGAGGTAAAAAATCTGGTTATTACAGATACCCAGATTACTGATGCGACGGATGGTTTGCCAAACGGTCAAGTGACGGTAATTGCCAGTGATGGCGGATCAACATCATTAAGCTATTCGTTGGATGGAACTAACTGGCTAGCTTCGAATGTCTTCACAAATCTTGTTGCCAAGACCTATACTGCATGGGCAAAAAACAGTAATGGCTGTATAACTTCACAGCAAGTAGTAATCAGGAATGTGCTCACTGGAAAGGTTGAATTCATTGCAGGGTATGCGAAGAGTTGTATAAATATTCCGTTCAAAGTACCGGTATTGGCAAATGGCTTCACCGATATCTCATCCTTCACTATACAATTGACCTATGACCCGACAGCGATGAATTATATTGATCTTTCACAGCAGAATGCCGTTTTAAATAATGGTGTGACTGTTACAGCAATATCCTCAGGCGTTCTTCAGATTAGTTTCAATACGGCAAGTTCAATATCATTACTCAACGACAACCTTCTGTTCAATCTTAATTTCAACGGGGTATCATCTGGTAATACAGAAATACAGTGGAATTCATTCCAGTGTGTGGTACTTTCAGCTTCCGGCAACCAGGTTCCAGCTATCTACACTTTAGGTAAAGAAGAAATTCTACCTGCTCCTCAAATCGTAACCGAAGGAAGTGGCACATATTGCGAAGGGACACAGCTCAATCTAATAGCACATTCATTTAACGGAGAAAACCTGCAATACAGCTGGAAAAAACCCGATGGAAGTATAACCTACGGATCAAATCTGAACCTGGGGCAGTTAGATAGTAAAGTTGCAGGAGAATATCTTTTAACTGGTATTAATAACTCAAGTTGTTCGACCACCGAGATTGTTCCTGTTGTTATAAATCCAAACCCCAAACCATTACTTTCTACCGCTGGTGATATATGTACAGGTCCGGTGTTGATTACTACCGAAACTGCCTATTCGGGATATACCTGGCAGGATGGCAGCACAATATCAGAATTACAGGTTAGTGAAGCTGGACTATATTGGGTGACAGTAACAGATAATAATAACTGTAAAGCTACCGATTCAATCAAAATCGTCTGTGATTCTATAATCCGTTCCGATGAACTTTCGATCTGGTTACCAAATGCTTTCTCGCCTGATGGAGATCTTGTGAATGATATTTTCAGGGCAAAAGTTACTCCTGATGTTGCTCCTGCTACCTTCCAGATGTCTATATTTAATAAATGGGGCGAAGAGATATTCAGTTCCGATGATATAACCAAAGGATGGGATGGGACATTCAGAGGAAAGCCTTGCCCATCAGATCTTTATACATGGATCATTACATTTACTGCTCCCGACAAATACTATTTTGTCGAAAAATCACCGAAACGAGGCGTTGTAATGCTGCTTAAATAGGATCTCAATCCGCGCTAATTCCAAAAGAATAACTTGAGTGAGAGCTCAAAAAGGATAATGTTTAGGTAAAGGTTAAGCGAACAAAAACTTAACCTTTACCTAAGTCTTATTATCGTAATTGCCTGTTTCCATTTTCTCCCCTTCCCGTAAAATCATTATTTTTAAAGGCAGGCCTTATTGTGCTTTTGTCTAAGGAAGAAATGCTGTGTGGTTTGAAGATTAAGATTATTAACAGCATAGGGTATTCTTCCCGTTTTTCGTTGATAGTGCTCAATAAATGGCCAGGACTGATTTTTTACACTGGTACAATAGCTTTTGGATAAGGCAGAAAAAAATACAATTATTTTAATCTGATCTGCATATATAAAACGGCTCATTCGCAGCTAGTATTTATTGTTATTCCTTTTAGGAATAGGCACTAAGTGTCATTGAACTGGTGCTTAAATTGTATCATTAATTTTCACTCTTTTCCTTTTCTTTCCAAATCTGGACAACTGGTTTCAATTTGGAAACCATGATTGTTTATATTCTATCGGAAACCCACATAAATAACTGATAATTAGATAAATATAAACTTTGGCAATATTGTTGATATCTTTATGTACCAGCCTAAAATTGGCGAACTTATTATTCTCTTTTAATGGTAAATCTATTGAAAACTTGGAAAGTGAAAAACGAACTTAAAGATAAAAAATTATACCTGTTATTGATCATTATCCTTGGTTGGGTGCTTAATGTACGCGCCCAGGATGTGGTATATTCACAGTTTTATGCAAACCCGATATATCTGAATCCGGCTATTTCAGGTTCCAAATTGTGTTCACGTCTAACGATCAATTACCGGAATCAATGGCCGACAATCAACCAGGGATACAGCAGTGTGAGTGCTTCCTGGGATCAGCCTGTAGAAAAAATATCCGGGGCTCTGGGTGTAATTGTGAATGCTGATGTTGCAGGAGGAGGAATTTATAATAATTTGAGCGCTAATGGTATATACGCTTACCGGCTTGAAGTATCGCGCCACATTTTACTGAATGCTGCAGTTCAGGTTGGTTACATTCAGCACAGGCTGGATTGGAGTAAACTGACCTTTGAGGACCAGGCAAACCAGTCCGTTCCATCTCAGTTAAATGTCGGAAAGATAGATTTTAGTGCAGGATTATTGGCTGGATACAAGGAAAGTTTGTATTTCGGAGTTGCTGTGAACCATCTTACAAGGCCTGACATGTCGTATTATGACGGAACTTCCAACAGGATGGACATGCGCTTTACTATTCACTCCGGTATGCTTATCGATATTAAGGATGGGTTAGATGGGAAGGATTTACGCAATCTTTCTATTTCACCCAATATTGTTTACGAGCAACAGGGTAAATTCCGTCAGTTAAATGTAGGTGTTTATGCAAATAGTTATCCGCTTGTGGCAGGTGTCTGGCTAAGACATTGCTTTGGAAATCCTGATGCTGCGATCTTTTTGGTGGGCTACCAGCAAAAGAATTATAAGTTGGAATATAGTTTCGACTACACGATCTCACGCCTTAACATTGGTTCCGGCGGAGCCCATGAAATATCCATTGTCTATTTGTTAAATAACAACCGAAAGGCAAACAGGTTTCATGAATTACGGGTGACCGGATTTTAATAATTGGCATCTTTCTTTTTACCACTTTTCTTCTGAAAATCATCGTTGTTAATACTGCAGATCAACTGATTTGCTCTTTAAATTTACGCGCAGGATTGCTTTGCTGACTTCATTTATTAACTGAAACCAGGAAAACAATAGAATGCTGTACATGTTAAAATGCATCATTCATATTTAACTACTATCATATATCAAATTATTACCTATATTTGCAGCCGGTTTGGCTGAAACATAATCTGCTTTTCTTTCAGGTTGATTATGATAATAGCTATCTTTATAAGGTTATTATAAGTGTATAATCGAAGACTTTTAAATGGAAATAAAACCAATTAAAAAGGTACTGATAGCCAATCGCGGCGAAATTGCAGTACGTATTATCCGTTCGTGCCGTGAAATGGGCATCCATACAGTTGCCGTATTTTCAGATGCCGACAGGACAGCAATGCATGTCAGGTATGCTGGCGAAGCCTTTCACATTGGCCCATCACCTTCCAACGAAAGTTACCTGAAAATGGAAAAAATCCTGGAAGTTGCAAAACAATGTGGTGCAGATGCAATTCATCCCGGTTATGGGTTCCTCTCAGAGAATGCTGAGTTTTCGCGACGTTGCCAGGAAGAAGGTATAATTTTTATTGGTCCGTCGCCGGAAGCAATTCTCGGTATGGGCGATAAGATTACTGCACGTCGTACCATGATCAAAGCCGGAGTACCGGTAGTGCCAGGAACATCCGAAGCTGTTAGCAGCGAAGAGGAAGCACTCGAAACCATCCGCCAGATCGGGCTTCCGGTCATGATTAAAGCATCTGCCGGTGGTGGTGGCAAAGGCATGCGCCTGGTGAAAGAAGAATCAAAAATCCTGAGTTCCTTACGCGGTGCTCGTTCCGAGGCTAAGACAGCTTTCGGGAATGATGCAGTTTATATTGAAAAATATATTGATTCCCCACACCATATCGAATTCCAGATTCTTGCCGACAGGCTGGGTAATACAGTTCATCTTTTTGAACGCGAATGTTCCGTACAACGCCGCCATCAGAAAGTTGTCGAAGAAACTCCTTCGCCCATTATGAATCCGGAAGTCCGGGCCAGGATGGGTGCAGATGCCGTTGCTGCTGCCAAAGCCGCAAATTACGAAGGAGCCGGAACCATTGAGTTTATCATGGACGATAACCTCAATTACTATTTCCTCGAAATGAACACACGGCTCCAGGTTGAACATCCAATTACCGAACGTGTTGTTGGGGTCGACCTGGTACGCGAACAGATCCGCATTGCTGAAGGAAATCCTTTGCCGTTTACCCAGGATGATCTGCACCAGAATGGCCATGCCATCGAATGCCGTGTTTATGCGGAAGACACGGATAATAACTTTATGCCAAATCCCGGAACTATTACTCATATCACCGAGCCCCTTGGATTTGGTGTGCGTTGCGATGGATATGTTTACGAAGGTTATACCATTCCTATCTATTATGATCCCATGATCAGTAAATTGATTGTCTGGGGAAAAACTCGTGAAGAAGCTATTGAAAGAATGCGCCGTTCCTTGTATGAATATAAAATCAGCGGAGTAAAAACGTCGATAAAATTCCTGGAGCGAATAATGGAAGCTCCTGCTTTCCGGAAAGGCGGATACAACACTCATTTTATCGAAGACAACATTAAATTTCTGATGGCTGAACCGGAGTGTGCTTTCGAATGCGAAGACCTGGCACTTATAGCGGCTTATGTGGAATACACCACAAGCTTGCGTGAAATAGAGCAAACCATGTCGCCGGTATCATCGCATGCCGGGAAAGAATGGAAAGATTACGGACGAAGAATTGCCACCAGGAGGATATAGGGAGTTCGTAAGTTAGGTAGATAA
>CAIWMA010000419.1 GCA_903913645.1 uncultured Bacteroidales bacterium
CCGAGCGTTATATTCATCCCACGGGCTATTTTTTCTTTACCCATTTCTGGGAAACTCTCAATCTGGTTCAGGATAATATCCACATTGAGTTCGCCGATTACTACTACATCCGGGTTTGAATTTAATTCCATTTCAGTATTTATTTTTATAATAAATCATTCAGATTTTTAAGATTAAAAGCGGCAAAATACTTGTCCATGGCACATTCGATACTTGAAAGTACAATTTCTTCTGCAAGTATGCCATGGCTTTCAAGATTATAGTAGAGATGCGCTCTTGCGGCAAGCACTTCAGCATTCTGCCAAATATACCTGCACCCGGTGCTGATCAGCCATTCCTGTCTTTCCAGGTTTATGGTTTCAAAGTTTGCGGATTCCTCACCTGGCAACAGCCATTTTTCCCACCGGCCTGATTCTACTACTGCTTTGCGTAAAATTAAACCTATATCCGAACACCGAGCAATTTTCCCTTCAGAGAAATATTGTTTTTCCAGTTTTTCGAGTTCAGTTAATCCGTTATACTCAGTAATGGTAAACTCAGGACCTACATTGGCTGCCCCCATTCCTGAAAGCGGATAGGCTTCCGGATTAGTGACGCCATCAGTATAATGCCCTTTTATTACGCTGCCATATTCACGGGCAACTTTGGTGAGTTCCCTGGCAGTTTCGGGATCAAAAGTTGTTGTATGCAAGTCGGTACCAACCTTTCCAACAACAAAGCATGGCCAAACGCAGGAAAGCCCACGTTCAGCCAGGCCTGTCTTTACCAACATCAGAAATTTCCGGAAGGTATCCATGTCGGCCAGGCCGCCATGAACTTCTTCTGTGCCCACCTCAAAAGCAATCCGGGGATAATTACCCGAATTACGGAAATGTTCTGTAAACTCAACCAAACCAATTGTGTGTGCAGCCACGGTTTCAATTTTAATATGCTGCCCTGCTGCAAGGGTAATATCTACTGTGGGATCTACATGAATGAGATCGTATCCGGCCTCAACCGATGCTTCAAATGATTTTTTTACTGCGGAAAGCGATTCTTCAAAGCCCCACTTTTCGCGTGCATGCAAATCTTTCAGCCATGGACCGCCATGGTCGACGGCAATAATTACAGGAACGTTTAAATTCAGTCGCTCAGCCTCAAGTTTGATGGTATTTACAAATTCCTTTTGATTCAGGTTGGTGTAGCCCCGGTCAATATCTACCTGATTAAGAGTTGCAGCAAATTTTATGGGGCTGTTCCAGCGTTTTGCAGCACGTAACGCAGCTTTCATAACAGAAATAGAATTGGGGCAGGCAGCAAAGATGGTCCGGTTTATACCATCCAGCCTTGCTAATTCATCTATTCTCCGAAGGATATAATCCATCAAAGGAATATTCTGAGCTGCAGCCTTTTCTCTTATTGCCCGGTTCATTTTACAAGCTATTATAAGGATAAATGACTACGCCTTTCACGACCCGGGAAATAGTTCCGCTTTTGGACGGCATGTCCGGATCAAATCCTAATTGTAATGATTTGAAGAAACCGATCATTTGTGCGGGAAGTACGAAGCACACAGGTAAAAATTGTTCGTCGAGTTGAGTTCCTTTTTCGGATAGCACAAAGGATTTGTCCAAATCAGTATTAAACGATCCGGATTCAATTATTCCCGCCATATAGAGTGGTTTTGGCCCGGCTTTTAGTTCATTTAGCAAATCAAATTCATAATCCTGTACATACGCCTGATTCGAAAAAAGCAGGAATACCAGGGTTTTCTGGTCAATCACCACTTTAGGGCCATGCCTGAAACCAAGGAAAGAATCTTTCTTGCAAATAACCCTGCCATCTGTGAGTTCCTGAAGTTTTAAATGTGATTCTGTTGCTGTTCCGTATAGTGGCCCTGAACCCAGGAATACGGCACGCTCAAAGTTAATGTCAGCTATTTGACGGAATGTCTCCGATTGGCCAAGTAATTTTGATGCATATTCTCTTAATACCTGAACTTGTTTTCCAAGTTTTTCTATTTCGTTAACCCTTGCTATCAAAAGACCAGCCAGCAACATTCCCGAATAACTTCCAGTCATTGCCAGGCTTTTATCGTTGGCTTCAGCCGGCATAATAAATTTGTAGCTTGAAGAATCAGTAGTGTACTTTGCAAGATCGCCCGAGGCATCGCAAGTGATGATAAGATGAAAAACTTTTGGACAAACCTGGTCTGCCAGGCGAACTGCAGCAACACTTTCAGGGCTGTTTCCCGAGCGGGCAAAAGAAATAAGGAGCAAAGGCTTGTCGGAATAAAAGAAATCGTTCGGATGCGTAACCAAATCTGTTGTCGCAACGGCAGCTATTTGCCTTTTGAGGTTTTGTT
Source organism: uncultured Bacteroidales bacterium (assembly GCA_903913645.1). GTDB lineage: Bacteria > Bacteroidota > Bacteroidia > Bacteroidales > UBA4417 > UBA4417. The sequence goes on from CAIWMA010000419.1 coordinate 2,345, forward strand.
TAAATGTTCCAATCAACGAAAGTCCTATGAAAGCGCTGGAACCTGCCCCTGTGAGGATAACATTTAAATTTTCATCGGATGTTGCTTTCGCAAGAAATACCGACAAAGGTTCTTTTTCATTGCGAACCTTTTCATAAACCTTCTGCCACAAATCAGGCTGCCCCCAAATCTCTCTTTCTGTATGAACTCCGCCTTTCAAAAGGCTTTTTTCAATAAGTTCCGAATTATTCATAAGAATAAATTTACTAATAATCTTTCGTTTGCTTTCGTTGCAAATATAAATTGATTTTAAATCATTTCGACGAAGAGGATAAAATATTTGTAATCTTTTAAATTCAAGCTGGTTGGTTTCGAAGCCTTTAATTAGTATCTTTGTATCTCATGTATTTTTGAAAAGATAAACAGACAGAAAAACGCTAAATTAGGATTGCCTGGAAAGGATTATCAGGTATAGATTTTAGTATAAATAAAAGAATATGGCAATAATGAATCAACACAATACGGTCGATCGCAGGATGAAAATCATGCAGAAACTATCGGTTAATGACCAGGTTTTTGTTAATGAGCTAAGCAAAGAATTCGGTGTCAGCGAGGTTACGATTCGTAACGACCTGCAGCAGCTCGAAAGCAAGAAACTTCTTATTCGTGCTCGCGGTGGAGCGATGAGTACCACCCAGGTGGTTAGTTTTGACTTGCAGTTAGGTGAAAAGCATAAACTACATATGGCCGAAAAAGTCAGGATCGGCAAAGCAGCTGCCAGGCTTATTAAAGAATCCGATACCTTAATTATGGATTCAGGCACAACCACCCTCGAAATTATCAGGAATATTGAGCCTTCGCTGAATAATGTCACAGTAATTACAAATGCGCTTAATATTGCCAACCAGCTTGTATCAACTCCGAATGTTAACCTGATAATTCCCGGCGGAGTATTACGGAAAAATTCCCTGTCGCTTATTGGACCGCTGGCAGAGAAAAGTTTCAGGAACTTTTTTGTCGATAAAGTTTTTCTTGGTGTTGATGGTTTCGATACCATGAACGGAATCTCAACGCCTAATATTGAAGAAGCATCCCTGAATCAGATCATGATTGATGTTGCCCGTGAAGTGATTGTTGTTGCCGATTCCTCGAAATTTCTTCGCAAAAGTCTGGCATTTATCTGTAAACTCGATCGTATTGATACTATAATTACCGATTCAGGAATATCAGCAGAAGACAAGAAAAGGCTGGAAGATGCGGGTATCAAAATTATTATCGCATAAAATATGTGGATTTAAAATTCACATAATCAGTACCTTATTCCTTTTCAAATTGCGATATCGCTCCTGGCAATTATCAGGGGACGTAGCCTTTAAGGGTATCCATAAAACTTAAGTAGTCCATTTTTGATTCCACAAAACTTTCTTGCTCAATTATTTAGGGCGTAAGGTGGCCTGTCACCGGCAAGAATATTTCTAACGCCATTAATACTCTTTTAAAGGTAAATCATACTGATCGGGAAGGACGATTTCTTTGGTTATGGTTTTTTATTTTATCTCCTGAAATTTATAGTTCTCAGGCATGGTAGGAATTATGTAAGTATTAAGAATAATTGTGTAATATTTCGGAGAATGGATGACTGTAATTTTGTCCTGAAATTATTCAACCTAATTAAAAAACAAATAAAATGAAAAAACTATTTCTAATGCTGGCAATTGCAGGCTTTCTGACAAGTTCATATGCACAGACACTGTCTGTAAAAGATGTTCCTGTTCCTGTTACCAAAACGTTTACCAAAACGCACCCTAAAGTTGACACAGTTCAATGGAGCAAATCCGGCGAGTTTTACAAAGCCGCTTACCAGGTAAAAATGAAGGATATGACAGCTACATATACCGTTTTAGGAAAATTGAAAGAGACTGAAGCCGAAATTACAGTTGCATCACTTCCAACCCCTGTGTTGAAATATATCAACGAAAATTACCCGAGCGATGTTGTGAAATCTTCATCATTAGTAACCAGTGCCAAAGGCAAAGTAAACTATGCTGTTAAGATAAAAGGAATGGATCTCAACTTTGATTCAAACGGTAAGATTATCAAGTAATTAAATAAATAGCTGCAACTATTGGTAAGAATCAATTTTTGTATTTCTATATAAAGTCCTGCTGATTTTTATTATTCAGAAGGACTTTTTTATTGACTCATTTCAATCGTCAGTTCCAATGAATTGAATTCATGCCATTCCTGTCAAAGGTTTGCGTTCCTTATTCTTCAGAAGGCGCTAAACTGGCAATCAGGGTTTTTTATTTAAATAAAACTTGACGCCATAACTTATGTCAGGTCATGAAATTAATAATAACTTCAGCACGCTATGGCATTTAGCCAAAGGGCATAAAAAAGTCCTGCTGTTAACAGGACTGAAGATATATGGAAATGTTTACCGGCATTTTCCCGGGAACATTATTCGTTTACAGGTAATTCATCAATTTGACTGGTACCGTTTGCTGTATAATTGCTAACATTGAAGTGGAGGTAGTCAAACTCATTTGCTGGCAATTCAGTCATGTTAGCCGGGTTGCTTTCAGTAAAGCTGTTTACATCGAAGCGAAGGTTTTCAAATGCATTAGCCAGGGGCAACTCCATCGATTCAGCGCTGTTTTCGGTTATAAAATTATTCACATTAAAACGAAGGTAGTCGAGGGAATTATAAACCAAATCTGATTCGTTATTTTCGGTTACATATTTATTGACATCAAAACGCAGGTAACCAAAATCCTTATCTGATGTATTGGAAACTGACGGGCTGGTAGTGCCTGATTTGGTCAGATCACCAGAATTAGATGTTCCGCAATTAGCGAATGAAGTTATTGACATAAACAACACAAGACTTAAAGTTGCAATGGCTGAGGTTAAATTTGCTTTTTTCATTTTATTTATTTTTTTAGCTCCTTCGAGATGGTTTTCAGATTGATTTGTTTTTATTATGAGTTATTGTTGTAACTATGAAGCAAAGATACTATCACTGCTATCTATGTAAAAAACTTAATCTACCGACGGCGGTAAGTGCCGGTTGAATGCAGTAATTTTATCGATGAATGACTTTAGGATTCCGTTAAATTCCCGGCTTTCCGGTGAATTCCCCACTTATCTCTTTGCCTGATAGCCAAATACGGTTTAAAATTCAATACAGCCGGTTCAAGAAATATTAATCTTCATTGTTCCTCTTTTCAATCTGAGGAATCATTTTCCATACTAATATTACTTGCTATAAAAGTATTAATGCGGCTTTCGGAACTTTGAAGTTAAGTCAGTAATTTATAGGGGCATACGAGTAACAACTGCTCATAACTGTAGCGGGGATTTGACATTTGAAAATTATTCCATGCAAATCAGGATAGTGAATCGAGAGAAGATCTGGTTTCCTGAAGGTTTAAAAAGAAGACTTTCGCATATAGGAAACCCTTAAACATCTCGATTTAATTCTTATCCCCACATTTTTAAACCTGTAATCAGGGCTTTTGCTTATTGTAGAGACTTGACACCATTCCATCAGTTAAAGCAATGTTATAGATTCTCAGTTCGTCGATGGCACCCTCGAAATAGCCAAAGTTATCTACGGTTGTCCAGGTCATGAAATTTGCAGCTACTTCGGCGTCGGTTGCTACACATCCAATTATAAATGGCTGTGGATCAGGTGAAATAAGCGTCCTGGTTAGCGGAGCAATACCTTTCAAAGCATCGGTCCAGGTTTTTGTAAGTACACCGTTAATGAAAAATTTCAGCTCTTTTTTGGTTTCGTTCAAGGTAACAACAATGTAATTCCATTGGCCGGCCTTTATGCTGTTATCCGATTCATTGTCGGCATCTACATACAGACCATCCACCGTTTTATAGGTGAAGAAGGGCTTTCCTGCTCCCGTTGTCTGCAATTTATACCCATTCCAATAATTCTGTGAAACGATAAAGTTATTTTCGTACAGGTTATCTGGTTTAACCCATACCGAAATGCTTAGGTCAACCGGCAGGAAACTATTGGTGTATGGAACCTCGAGGTGAGCTCCCATGTTCAGGTGCACGGCGCTTCCGCCTTTTACACCAGAAACCCATGCAGGCATTTCAGCGGAAGCGCCAAACAGGACTGCATTCCCTTTAAAGAAAGTCGCCATATGTTCAGTCGAAGAGAAAGATGTTGCTGTATTCCCGCTTCCTTCATCAAAATGCCACCCTGCATTCAGGTACAGGGTGTCATCAATTACTATATTCTGTAGGGATTTAAATGTATTGATCGCTTCGTTAACCTGTGTGATCAGGTCACTGATTTGTGCTGTGGTCAGTAAAGTTGCCGCTGTAGCTTTACTGGACTGCAGGTAAGTTTTGAAGTTATCGATGGCTGTTTGAGGATATTCGGGCGCCGTTGCCGAACCGGCAAGAACCTCACCCTGAATCAGTAGTGATGCAAGTTGCCTGTATACATCTGTGCCATATTCATTAAACTTAGTGATCGCTTCAGTTAACTGAGCTACCAAGGTATCAATTTGTGTGGCTGTAAGTGTAACAGCAGCTGCAGTTTTCACCGAGAGCAGAACTGTATTGAAATTATCAATCGCCATTTGCGGGTATTGCATTGTATTGGCAGCTGTGGCGAGGTCTTCAGCCTGGTTAATGAGCGTAACCAGAGGAACATAGGATTCCAGTGTAATCCAGGCCAGGGTTAGCTGTTGAAACAGTTCATCAACTTGTGGCTGTGTAAGCGAACCGGCAGCTGCAGTTTTGACCGATAACAAACTAACCTTAAAATCTCTAATGGCTGCCTCGGTATACTTATCGGTGGTAGCAGAAGCGGCCAGGTTATCGGAATTTGCAATCAGGGTTGTTAAGCTAGTTTTATCGCCTTCGGGAGTGTCTTTTTTGCATGATCCAAAAACCAGTAAGAAACTTACCAGCAGTAACATCAGAAAGGATTGCGTTTGTGTTATTTTTTTCATCTTAATAATATTAGTAACATGAGTATAAATTATCTTTAATTTCAAAAAAGCTATCTTCAGCCGGAATGAGCAAAACAATATTGGAAAAATCAGTTTGTTGGGGAGAATGAGTAAAACTAATATAACGCAGGGATGAAACATCAAATATACAATTCTTATAGATACAAAATGAATGGGCATAAAATAAAAGGAAATTGTGAAGGAATGGCAATTAGTGCATAATGCGTTGGGAGATAATTACAGGCTGAGGGAAAAGCACTCGTGCCTGGCACAGATTTGACCCTCTTGCATGTTTCAGGGCTTCAACGTATATTTGCTTTCGATTGGCACTCCAATATTTTGTGATCCGGAGGCGAAAGTCTCAGGGGGCGCAATAGTGTGGAGATTATCAAACTTCAGAAATTCAAATTTTAAATAACCTATATTCATAAGTCATGAAAAACAAATTGGTTCTGATCATTATCCTGATGATTTCTTCAGTCTTTTCGGTGTATTCTCAATCGAAAACAAAGATCGAGCTTAAAGATAATTGGTATTATCTCAACGGGCAAAGGTTTTTTATCAAGGCAATAGGATATGAAATTGGCGCCCGTCCGGGACAACATCCTTACGAGGGCGTTAGAAATGACGACCTGGATTTAATGAAATTCGATCTGAAAGTAATCAAAGAAGGAGGGTACAATGCCATCAGAACCTGGAGCCAGTATTCGGAAGCCCAGTTGAAACTTGTACAGGAATCGGGCCTGAAACTGATCATGGGAATAGATGTAAATCCTGAAGGAA